>CAZFOO010000251.1:0-1526 GCA_964520585.1 uncultured Bacteroidales bacterium | reverse complement strand
ATGAAGGCAAAGATAATAAAAGGTTTCAGGCTGCCAACCGTATGAACGAAACCTGAACAGGTTCAAAAGTATAATTAGTAACAAATTAAAAACCTTTATTATGAAAAAATTAGGTAAATTGACAATTTCTCCCGAGAAGATTATGAAAAACGAAGATCTGATTAATCTGCAGGGAGGGTATGAGGGTGGGCCATATCAGGTTATGTGTGCCTGTCATGATGTGGAAAATGACATCTATTGGGGCACATTTATTTGTGCTACCAATAATTGCTGGGATTGTGCATGGGAAATGGAAAAGACTCATGGATCACTATTTGTTTGTGTTCCAGGATAACCACTTAATAAATTTGCTCCCGGTAATTATAACTTTCCGGGAGCAAACTTCACGGGAAACACTTAGTAATATTAAAAAAATAATATAATGAAGTTATTCTCAAAAATTGCAGTTAGTCTAATTATCATTTTACTGATTCCATTTTCCTGTAAGGAGGCAGAGAAATCTTCGATTCCAGTAATAGATATTGCAGGTAATATTGACAACTTCAAGCAGTTCTATCTCTCTGATTTTGCATGCAACCTGGAGTATGTCGTTTTAGAATCTAACGAGGATGCAATGCTTATGGATATAAGGTTTACTGATATCTCTGAAGATTATATTCTTGTGTCAGACAGGGATAAATGCCTTCTTTTCGATCGAAGCGGAAACTTCATTTCAAGAATTGGAAGTAAAGGCAGAGGACCCGGAGAAAACGACGTTTTCACCCAGGTCAAGATTTTTAATGACAGAATCTTCCTGCCCGATGGAAGGACCAGCAAAATTAACATATTTAACACCAAGGGTGAATTTCTCAAAACTTTCAAATCTCCCGGTGCTTTTATAAATGTAATTTATCATAATTGGATTGTATTGACTGATACTACCTATCTGGTCCAAATCCCAGTTGATGCTGATAATGGGAAATCCAGAATAGCCTTAATTAATGATAAAGGAGGAATTTCTAAAGATTTTCCCATTACAGCTTATTTTAATGATCATGAAGCTGCTCTTGGTTTGCGTACAATTGCAAACTTTTATAAGCGAAGCGATAAGGTTTTTTATAAGGAATTATTGAATGATACAATTTGGCAGGTTGATGAAAACAGTATTGAGCCTAAATATGTTACAAACCTGGGTGAAAATGAGTTCTCGTTTGATTATAAGAACCTTTTGGGGGTGTCTTTTATTCAAAAATTTATAGAAACAGTTCGTGCATCAATAATTTTTGAATCCAATTCATATATCACCTTCACTATAAATTTGGGCAGGAAATATAATCTTGATATATACAAGGCAGTTACAGGCCCCGGGGGACAGGAACAGATGGGCATACACCAGATAATTGGTTTATATGACAAGCAAAATAATGAATTCTTTCTTGTTGCTCCAAGTAACGTTGACCACCAGATTGAACCCACCGGTATCAAAAATGATATTGATGGCGGAATTAACTTCATGCCCAGGTATGCTGTAAATGACACGCTCATTG
>CAZFOO010000250.1:0-1644 GCA_964520585.1 uncultured Bacteroidales bacterium | reverse complement strand
CCCCCTTCAATCTGTTCCATTTCCTGAAATGATAATTTTTTTGTTTCCATAACCAAGATAGTTTAAAATTTTGGAATTATGTGATATCTATATCAAGTTAATTCTGTTTTTTGACGGATGCAAGAATTTATGACGGAAAAAAGATGAACGGTCGGAATTTGTATCTGAGCGGTCACAGGATGTATTGATTATGCTTTATCCAGGTAACCGTTACCAGGGGATTTCAACTTAAGCGGTAATGCCTGCTGTTTTTTAATTTGAAGCTTTTTATAGAGGACCCAATATTCAAATTGCGAATAAATTTTTCAGTTCTCTGTTGGACAGGTTCCCACCATGTTTGTCCGTATTTTGGCATAGGATAAACCGGGTTGAAAGTTTATCTGGATAATTTATCAGTTTTGAGGTTTAGAGTTTTAAGGTTGAGGGGTTCCGGAGACTTCGTCATAAGGGCACTTTTGTTTTATCAATTGATTTTTGAAAAACAGATTTCGGAGTGTACCATGATTTGAATACAACATCAATGCGCTGGTCGCCCAATTGTTTCTTCAGATCTGCAAGAAATGCCGCCTTGCTTTCGACAGTGCGCTTTTCTTTTCGGACATAGGGGCATCTGGACATGACCGACCACATCCAAAGGTTCTTTTATGATAGGACGGCAATACCTTCACCAAAGTGCTTACGGGCGGCGTCTTGGATAATGTTTGGCGGATTTTGGTTAAAAATAATTCGAATAATTAAAATCATTATTTAGCCAGGCCAGCCCTCAACCGGCCTTCATCTTGGCTGAATTGAAATGCCACGCCTCTATAATGATTCTCCAAAGTCGGCCCTGAACTTTTTGGCCAGTTTCTTGGGCCAGTCATTTACCGGTGCCAGCCGGCCCATGAAGAACCTGAGGACAGGAGGTTCTTCCACGAATTTGAGTCCCCCGACCAGATCACGGTTGGCATAGAGCCATTTTACCCTGTCAAGCAGGAATAAGGTCTGCGATAGAGTGAATACCCTTCTGGGGAAAGCCAACCTGAGCAGCTCCATATCGGCCAGGATATCTTTGCCGTTTTCATCCCTTACGCTGGAGATGGTGCCACGTTCCATTCCGCGACAGCCTGAAATTATAAACAGCGCAGAAGCAAGCGCCCCTGCAGGATATTCTTCCTGGGGTACATGAGGCAGAAAGCCCATTGCATCAATATGGCAACCCAGAGCACCGGCAGGGGTGACTACCGGTATGCCTGCCTTGTCAAGGTTTTCGACGGCATATTTAATGAATGACGGGGACTGGCTGATAACGGTTTCGTCGGTAGTCTCATACAGACCAACTGCCATTGCCTCTATTTCGCGTACCGACATCCCGCCGTAAGTCAGGAATCCTTCGTACAAGGGAATAAGGTCGCGCAATTTCATATATATATCCTTGTCATCTGTACAGATACCGCCTCCCCGTGTGGAGGTAACTTTACGGCTTGAAAAATAGACAAGGTCTGCCAATCTGCACATCTCCAACAATATCTCTTTGATCTGAGTATTCTTATATTCCTCTTCGCGCTGCTTTATGAACCAGGCATTTTCACCGATAAGGGAAGCATCCAGTACCATCATGATGCCATGCTTTTTGGGCATTGACCTGACCTCCCGCATGTTTGC
>CAZFOO010000249.1:0-1768 GCA_964520585.1 uncultured Bacteroidales bacterium | reverse complement strand
TATCCGTTGAATATTCAAGGATTAAGACAGTATTCAGGCACGGGGACAGCCTGTAAATCATTCTGGTCGGAAAGTATACCCCGGTAGCCAGTTCCGAAAGAGTTCGGGGCTATCGGAGTGCATATCCACTAAAGCAAGTTTTTTGGGTTTATGCAGTGCCTGCCGGAAACACTCAAAATTTTGATAACTGTTCTTCAGCAGACTATATATGTTCATTAACGATTTGCCAAGCCTGATAAAATATGTCAAAACTGATAGCCGATCCGTTAACAGGGATTATCCCCTCCGGGCCGTCAGGGATATCGTTTCTGTTTACAGCCACAAAAATGGTAGTGCCGTAATCCGGAAAATAATACCATTCGGTTGCGACCCCGGGATTCGATCCACTATGACCGAGTAATTTCGTTTCGAATACGTTACCGCCAGCATTGGCAGGCACAACTCCAATTCCTAAACCCCTGGTAGATTCAGGAGCAAAAGACTCCGGAGAAGTCATCAAATCAACCGTTTCATTTGGAAGTATTTCACCATTGAATAATTTTTCACTAAATTGAAGCATATTTTCAGCTGTTGACACACCAGCTCCTGCGGTCCAATCCCACGAGAAATTCCAATCGGCAATGTTTACTACCTCTTCTGTAGTGAAAAGCCAGGTGTAACCATTCACATTCGGTTCTTCTAATGTACCCTGTTTATCAAGCCTTGTTCGTGTTAGCTGTGCCGGTGCTGCAATTTTTTCCTGAAATAATTCAGCTACAGTCTCTCCCGTAGCAGCCACCATGATCATACCCAGGATATAATAACCGGTATTGCTATAGCTAAAAGCTGTGCCGGGAGAAAAAACAGGCGTGTTTGGGACAGAGTTTGACAAAATTTCCTGATTTGTCCATTCTCTGGATGGATTGGCATATAATAGCTCCCAGAAAGAAACACTGTTTGTAATATCAAAGACTCCGGCACTATGATTCAGCAACATTTTGATGGTCATTTGATCACCCTGAGGTATCAGCCCGGGTAACCATTTTTCTACTGTGTCATCCAGTGACAGTATTTCTTCTTCAATAAGTTTCATGGTTAGAACAGCAGTCAATGGTTTGGAAACGCTTGCTAACAATACTTGCATATCTGCATTCATTAATCTGGCAGAAGCTATGTCTGCCGTACCCGCTGCTAACAACCATGTGTCTGATGGTGTTTTAACACCCAGAATGGCACCGGGTATGTTTTCATCTGCCACTGCTTGCTCCAGCATCTCCAGCAAATCACCTTCGGGTGTTTCGATGTCATTGGCGTCTTTATCACATGCTGCAATAAATAAAATAAATGTAAATAATGGTACAAACAATCTAAAGTAATAATGTTGTTTCATGGTAATTTTTCCTTTTCATTAAACATTCTTTAAAATCAAAATTTTCTTCCGCTTCGTTTTTTGTTTTATATGTACAGTTTTAAATATTTTCATGATTATAGATGCCGATTGTCTTGCTATAAGTCTGACGCCCAGCAGCACCGGAAAGCGGAATTTCACCCTTTCCCTCTCACAACCCGTACCGCATGATGCGGGAGAACCGTATCCCGCTAAGCGCGACAGGCTATAAACCCCTCGATTCATGCGGCTCTTACTGTTCAACCACAAATGTAGCAAAATACTGCGGATGTGCCAACTGCCGGTGTGGAAATAGTCCTATCATTGTAAACCTGTAATAATCTCATATTGCTTTTCCTTTAATCTGTGTCATGGATAAAAATTATTTATTCAGGAAAATAC
>CAZFOO010000248.1:0-1777 GCA_964520585.1 uncultured Bacteroidales bacterium | reverse complement strand
GACCAATGTCTTTTGCTATTCTAGTGGCTTTCATCCTGTCCATCTTTATTGACAGGGCTGACCTGAAAAGTCTTCCTCCATCCATTGGAAATGCAGGAATAAGATTGAAAGCGACTATAAACAGATTTGCAGCCAGAAGGATTACAGGAAAATTTGCAAATGTTATTGACTCATAAGCCATTTGTTCAAGATTCCCTCCATGAAAGTATTCCAGGTATACCCAGAGGAGCAATGCAATGACTATATTTACCATTGGTCCCGCTGCCGATACCAGAAATTCCTTTTTTGGTTCTTCAGGCATTTTGGTAATATTTGCCATGCCTCCGATAGGCAACAGGGTAATGCTTTGCACTTTCCCGCCCAGCCTGATGGCAGTCAGGGAATGCCCAAACTCATGTAAAACAACACATACAAACAGTGTCAGTACAAATAGTATATGCATAAGTACCTGTGTTGTTCCCAGACCCTGCCTGACAGTCACAAAGACTATCCAGGCTATTAACAGTGAAAATGTCCAGTGTATCGATACTTTTATTCCAAAAGGTTTTCCAAGATTTAATGAATATTTACTTTTCATAATATGGTTATAATTATATAAATAGTTTAAAGATTTAATATCTAAAATATCTTCTCCTGAACGGGATCTGGAAAGACCTCATTTTAACTGTATAAATCAGGTTAATTAGATTATTAATCAGTTAATCAGTTAATTAGTTAGTTGGTCGGTTGGTTAGTTAAGGTAATGATGGTAAAGAATATTCAGACTTTCAAGAATGATGTAACCCTCATGGAATGTTGCCTTTTGGTATATTTCACATTCTTTAACAGTTTTTATGTTTGCCAGAGGCTGACGGGTGATTCATTTATTCATCTCTTTTTCATGGAATACGAGAACCGGCAGTCTGGTTTTTTTTATTACTTTTTTTGTAGAGCTTGATTTAAGTAGTTTCTCAAAAAAACTATGGTTTTGCTTAAGTAATACGATCAGGTCCGCATTTGCATTTACAGCATAATCATTTATGATATCTTCCATATCTTCGTCTTTATTTTCAATCATTGATTTGATATAGATTTTATCGTAATCTGTCTTTTCAATAATTGTATCCCTGTATCCCGTTTTTTTTGCTTTTTCCTCGAAATCACCGGAATCTGTTATGTGCAGTGCAATTATTTCCGGAGATAATTGTCCGGTTATGTCAAGAAGATTTTTTATTGTTATGATGTCTGCTTCATTATAATCGGTTGCAAAAACAATTTTTTTAAAGGGCTTGTATTTTGTGTCCGGGGGTATAAGCCAGCCGGGGCATTTTGCCTTTATGACAAGATTGGTGCTGGTTGAATCCAAAAACCATAATCCTCCTTCATCCTGATTTTCATGTATTACCATATCTGCTTTACCGTCTTCTATGTATTGATTTACAATCACATCCATGCTTCCCGTTTCAATGCTTACATCGACAGAAACATCAGGAGAGATTTCATGTTTAAGGTTGTGAAGTTTTTCTTTGATTGACTTAAGCACATTTTTTCTTTCTATTTCAAGTTGTTCAACATCCAGTTCTGTTCCTACCGGTTGTGAAGTTGCAGCAGCTGTTCCCGAGCTCAGTGTATAAAGAGCCGGATTCTGGATATATGTTAAATGAATATTACAATTGAGATCTTTGGCCATACCTGTCGTGTAACTGATGAATCCCTCAGAACTAACGGGATCGTTTATTAATGCAAGAAGAGTTTTCATTTTTTTATTTTGTTTTTAATTTCTTTCATTATATAGTAT
>CAZFOO010000247.1:0-1795 GCA_964520585.1 uncultured Bacteroidales bacterium | reverse complement strand
TTCCTTGCCTTTGAAACGATAAATAAGGCATTTTAAAAATTATTCTTTAACTAAAAATTTAGTATTATGAAAAAGATTAATAAATTAGTAATCTCAACCGAGAAGATTATGAAAAATGAGGAACTGATTAATCTGCAGGGAGGATATCATAATTGTAGATGCTTTGAAAGCGATGGAGGAGATATTTTTTGGTGGGAAGGCTCAGGTCTTTGTGCAGGAGTTAGCGATTGTGGTGACTGTGGAAGTCAATTGTCGACATTTTATGGTCGAAGTATATATTGTATTGAAGTATAAATTAATCGTTTTATTCCCGGGACTTCTCCCGGGAATAAAACTCCTAAAAATAATTCTTTGATACATGAGAAAACTATTTTGCTTAGTTCTTAAAATTTTTATTACTATTATTTTTATTACTTCCTGTAAAGAAAAAAATAATGGATCGTTACAGGTAATTGAAATTATTAATAACATAAATAATTTTAAGTCTTTTACACTTAATAACCTTGAATGCAATCTGGAGTATGTTGTGCTGGAAACTACTCCCGATGCAATGCTCATGGATATAAGGTTTCTTGATCTTTCAGAAGAATACATTGTTGTATCAGACAGGGACAAATGCCTTCTTTTTGAACGAAACGGTAATTTCATTTCAAAAATTGGCAGGCAAGGCAGAGGACCAGGGGAAAATACATATTTCACACTAGTAAAGATTTTTAACGATAAGATTTTCTTACCCGATGGGTTAACACATATAATAAATATCTTTAATACAGAAGGCGAGTTCATCAACTCCTTGAAATCTCCAGGGGAATTTTGGGGTCTTAATAGTAATAATTGGATGGTATTGACCGATTCCTCTTACTTGGTTCAAATTCCCAATCATACAGGAACTGAAAAGATCAGAATAGCAATGATTAATAATAATGGAGAGATTCTAAAAAAATATGCCAATACCACTTTCTTCACTTCATATGATAGTAGTCGCTGTCGCCATAATAGGCAATCATATTTTTATAAACATGAAACCAACGTCTTTTTTAAGGATTTTTTAAATGACACGATATGGCAAATTAATGGTGATCATCTGAATCCATTATATGTATTAAATCTTGGTCAATATAAATTCTCATATGATTATAAAAATCTTGACTACCTATCGTATATTGTCAAATTATTCGAAGGAATTTTTGTTGAGAATATTTTTGGTGGAGGTGAATATGTGTGGTTAACCATAGATTTTAATAAGCATTATCCCCTAAAATTTCGCAGGCCATATATTCATCCTGCTTTTGGAGATGAACGTGAAGAAAATTATAAAATAATCGGGTTGTTCAACAAGCTAAAAGATGATTTTTCCCTTGTAGCACCAAGCAATGTTGATGATCAAATTGAACCTACAGGCATTGAGAATGATATTGATGGAGGTATCAACTTTATGCCGAAATATGCTGTAAATGATACATTATTGTTTGGTTGGTTTGAGCCTTACCAATTAAAAATGTATGTGTCTTCGGAATCTTTCAAAAATTCCACCCCAAAATACCCTGAAAAGAAAAAGGAACTGGAAGAGTTGGCAGCCAGCCTTGATGAAAATGACAATCCGGTTCTGATGCTGGTTAAACTGAAGGAATAACTGTAAATGAATCAGGGCAGAATGAAAAGGCACGGCAAACGACAGAAGAGGTGCTAAAGAGCCCGGTAAAAGTTGAGTCCTCTGCCACAAGGGTAATCATCAGTGAAATGGAGAAGATAATAAATGAATCCCCCTGGTAAGCAGCCGGAAGCAGAAATGACT
>CAZFOO010000246.1:0-1808 GCA_964520585.1 uncultured Bacteroidales bacterium | reverse complement strand
GTTTTTGCATCCATAAAAACCTGTACGTTGCCTTTGGCTGTCGGGACTATTCCTTGGATAAAATCCAGGCCACCTAAATGCGGCTGCACCTCGTATTCCGAATAGCCTGGCGCTAAGGGTTTTACACCCAAAAAGTATTTGCCGAAAAGATAAATAGGACTGGCACCCCAGGAATGGCACAGGCTTTTATTAAAAGGAAAGCCATACATGGAATAATGCTCCAGGCCACTTCTTTCAGGATTGTATTCTTCCCAGAAGGAAGTAGCGCCTAAATCAAGCATACCACCCCAATAGTTTAAAATATCCCTGATCACAAATTCATGCTCCCCGGTTTCGCATAATGCTGCTAATTCATAGAATTTCATGTATGGCGTTCTTAAGGCAGTAATCTCAGGATTTAGCAGGATGTTTTCCTTTATTTTTTCCCGTTTTTTGTCATCAAAATAATTGCCCAGAATCGAAAATATGTTGGCATGCCTGCTTACCTCATCAGATAATGTATCATTGACTCTTCGATACAACACCTGTTCATTTTCAGGATCCCAAAAAACAGATTCAATGGAAGACTTCAGTTCTTTTCCTAATTTTCCGTACAATTTTTGATCTTCTGATTCACCGGCTAATTTTGCAGATAGCTGCATGGCAGCCAGACTTTGCTCAAACAGGATCTGTTCAAAGCTTATTTCTCCTTCTTTGCTAATGTCAGCCCAGTCGATGAATACCCAATCCCCTGGCAAACCTTGCAAAAAACCTTTTTCATTTCGTCTTTCCAGGATAAAATCCATCATGGTTTTCATTTTCGGGTACATTTCAACTAAAAACGATGCATCTCCCGTATACTCATAGTAGTCTTTAAAACTTATCAGCCAGTACAGGGAATAGTCTAAAATGGTATTGATATGGGTTTTGATTGGATCTTTACCTCTTAATGCAATCATCGTTCGCTTGTTTACCTCGGTATCGAAGAAGAGGTAATAATTCATCAGATAGCTTTGAATGGCATCGCCTGACCACACCCAGTGATCTCTTTTAATGCCATCGATCATAAATTCCCGCATGGTCAAATGAAGCGTATGGGCGGCCACCTCCCATATTTTATTCAACTTCTGATCAGAGCATGCAAAACTTCCCCGGTAATCAACCGGTAAATATTCATAATCTAAAGAAACATCTCCCGGGTTTATTGATTGGTCATAGTTAATAAGCAGATAACGCAACGCTTTGGGCTCCTGATAATAAAACTCACTGGTCGTATCAAAATCCAGGCTTATGCGGTTAAATTGCAGAGACTTTTCCCTCGCTAGTGCTTCAGGCTTTGACTCACCATAATAAAAATTGACATTTCCCTTTCCCTGCCAGTTTTGTAATCTTATATAGCCATAGCTTTCCCGGCCAAAATCATAAAGTACAGACTGCTGATCAACGGTAGAATTTTCCACAGGCTGGATGTTCCTGGTTGCCAGGCGATATTTTGTGGGGGGAGTTGAGATTGAATTAAATTGCCAGGATGCCGCTTTTTGGTCATTATTGTCATAACGGCTTACTTTCCAACTGGTATCAGTTACCACATAATTTCCCCGCACAAATATAGAAGGTAGTTGCTGGTAATCTACTGCAATAACTGCCAAGGTATGTTTACCTGCCGGTATGGGTACAGCATTAGGATCAAAATCATACTGCCAGATATTATCGATCAATAAAGAATATTCCTCTGATGTCACACCCAATGCTATGGTATCCTTTTCCGGAATATCATATGCTTTATAAAATTTCAGATTGCCATAGTGGGTATCCAAAGGCCAGAAAGG
>CAZFOO010000245.1:0-1916 GCA_964520585.1 uncultured Bacteroidales bacterium | reverse complement strand
ACCTGTCAAGCCCATTATAAGGGCACCTAAAAGTAGTAAAGATAATTTTTTCATTATTTAATCGGTTTTTGTTTATTGATTTAGTTACTACTAAATTAAACATGAATTGATGCCTGTAAATCTCTTGTCAAGGCATTTAGAATTTTACAATTAACGGATGGCTTCGTAGCAAATAGCACTCAAATAACTTGCTGCTATGATCTTACCCTTTTCTCCCTTTTTACCTGGTATAGCATAGCACATGGTTTTGAAAAAAGCCCCTGGAGCTTTGTCTTCATCCGGAGCAATTAATCGCCATAGATATTCGCCAGTATTCGCATCAATCGCGTGTAGTCTGCCATCACCAATGCTGGTAAAATACACAACACCATTCAACTCGTTCATAATCGAAATAGAACCGTGTGAAGGTGTACTCCATTGTGGGCTGCCATTAGTCTTTGAATAAGCCGTTACCTTCTTATTAAAGTCTTCTTCAAAAACGATAATATTGTTTTCACTCATGCAAAACCCGCTAGGGTTATGACTAATGGAATCTGTTACACTCCAAATAATATCTCCTGTAAAAACATTCCTGCATTCAACATGGCTATATAGTGTATGATAGACCCTGCTCTCTTCAATAATTGGCTTTCCTTCTACCCAGCTAACTCTACCTAAAGGCTCTTTTTCATAAATCCATTGTTTTGCAGCGTAATCATATAACCCCATATAACTTTGACTTATTTTTCCATTGACAGATACATATTGCTTACCATAGTATACTAATAAATAAAGTTGTTTGTCTGCATAAAAAGGTTCAATCCAATCAACACCTACAATCACATCCGGAATCTCATTTGGATCTGGTTCAGGAAGATCTCCGAGGTCAGGGACTAAGAATAATTCCAGTTCACCTGTATTAACATTTCCAATATAACCACAACGATAAGGGAGAGATGTATCTGACATTTTCCTAGGTATGCCGAAAATGAAAAACAAATCATTAATCCCGCTTGTCCATGAAAAAGGATAAGACATGAGTTCTCTGATATCGAATCTCCAGCGATAATCCAACTCATCTAAATCCAAGCAATAATTATCATAGCCATCAACAATGACAAGTTTATTTTTATTCTGGAAGACATCAAATATTAGAAAACTATTTTCCTCAAAATATTCCATTTTATCAAGGATTTCACCACTTCCAATATCCACCTGATAAAAAAAGTTTTTTTCGTTATTTATTCCTGGTACAAGCAGCTTATCTTTATAAATAACCGGTGATTCAATATTGGAGCCCAGATAATTTCCCTGCGTTAGATGTGTTTTCCATATATGTGATTCCCTGATAATAACCCCATCTTCCTCTTGAGGCAACTCTGATCTTTCGCATGAAGCAAAAATTCCGGTTAAAAATGCTACTAATAAAACTATCTTCATTTTTCCTTATTTTTCATCCAAGACAAAAAAACTTCTGTTTTCAGGTGCTGTTTCCTGGCCTTTAAATATTTGGTGCATAATATCTCTAACATTCTGATGATACTTCATCTCATCATGGTTACATTTTTTTGCTTCCAGGAAGACGTCGCAGCCAGGCATGGCCTGTTGTGTTGGTTTTGGCAGTAGGCCATCGTTTTCATAAGTCACATTATAAGCCACCCTTCTTGATTTGGTCACGGGTCGGCATTCAGGAAGCATCTGAGGCTCAGTGTAAGGATCCAAGTGGGGTTTTACACGAAAATCATCTCTGGTTGGTACCGGGCATTCATAATCGGTATAATACACCGTGCGGTATTCTGTAGCAATGGCCCCAATTAATTTATCTGTTTCTTTTTGTAATTCGCCTCCCCAGTAGTTTTTACTCTCTCGCCAGTCACTTTCCAAATTCTTATGCCATACATAACGTACGATTCCTGTATATTTACGAATCTTATGAT
>CAZFOO010000244.1:0-2007 GCA_964520585.1 uncultured Bacteroidales bacterium | reverse complement strand
AAAATTTTGAAATATTCTTGAGTCCTGGAACTATGAGGATAAAATTTTGAACATAAAGACTAATATGTTAAAATCCACTTCATTGTGGATTTTAACATATTAAAAACTCAGAATTATTTTTATAAGTAGTATCGAAAATAATATAAACAGATTCATCGATATGGAAAAAAGAAACCAACTTTTATGTAAAATTCTCCTCTTGACACTTCTTATGGTACCAATTGTAGCCAAACCACAGCAAAAACTGAGTATCATGTCATATAACATTCATCGTGGGCAGGATGCTGATAATAATGACAAGCTGGAGGCAATGGCTAAACTGATAAAAAAATCAGACGCAGATATCGTTGGTTTGCAGGAGGTGGACAGTGTTTGTTTTCGTTCAGGACAAATTGATCAGGCAAAAAAGCTGGCAGAACTTACCGGAATGCAATTTGCATTTGTCCGACATTTTGCTTTTGATGGAGGAGCTTATGGATTGGCTTTACTCTCAAAACACCCTATATCGGATGTCCGGAATCACCGTCTGCCTGTTACTTCCGATGATCAGGAAAAAACAGTGGCTTTTTTAACGGCCAATGTTGCAGTTTCATCCACACAAACTTACCTGATTGGCGTGGCACATCTTGATTACCGGGATGCTAATTCCCGTTTCAGGCAAGCAAATATTATTATAGATTATTACAATAATAATACTTCCCCGGGAATACTTATAGGGGATATGAATGCTGAACCTGGTAGTAGAGAAATGTCGGTATTGCTAAATTATTTTACAGACACACAACCTGATGGTTTTTATACTTTCCCGGCTGTAAAACCAACAAAGAAAATTGATTATGTTTTTGTTGATAAATTTCAGGAGATTAAGATTATTAAAAAGAAAGTTCTCACTGCACCACATTCTGATCATCTTCCGGTTCTATCTACAATTTTGTTGAAATAAATAAATTACAATATGATTTTAAAATTATAAATTATCTTTAGTTATGTAGATAGTACCCCCATTTACATAAAATACTCCCCATTTGTAGGACCACTAATTGTCTTTTCTTAAAATATTTAGAAATTATGATGGTGGTAGAATTAAGGGTTATATCTCCAGAAATTGTGCATACGATGCTTTCCGTTTTTGCAGCAAATTAATTTTCCGGTTACTCCATATCCGCGAAAGCTTCAGGTTTCAGACACTCGCAAGGTTTTTAGCCTGTTTGCCGGGTAAATTGACAAGATACTCCGGGTTGCGTATAATCGTATTGAAAAGAAATATAACTTGTTATTCAAGGAATATTGCTGGAATTGATTGGTTTGGATGTCATCGTATCTATAATGGGATTTACTTTATCGAGAATCGGATTAACTTTTCTCTCGGGAATATTGCTCGAATTGATTGGGCTCTCTGAACTGTATTTATTTCAGGAGGTAAAAAATATTTTTGTTAACTTTACGGTAAAGCACAAACAAACCATGATAAGCACACCAGCATAATTATGAATATGGGTGTTCTATTTGTCCATGATTAAAATTATAAATACATGAATTCAATACTGGAACAGATACAGGGTGAGGGAAACGATAAACTTGAGCACACTAATGAAAAAGCTTCGCAGCTTACCCTGCTTTTGGAAAAAGCGCGGACTTTCTATGCTGATAATGCTGTAAAAGAAACCATCCGTGATAACCTTGTTGACAACGTTATAAGATTACAGGGTATGATCTCAAGATATGCCTCTGATATTGACAAATTGCTTGCCACCGGTCAACAGCCTGACACCGGCACAGTCGGGTCATTAAAAAATGAGTACACCGCTATAAGGGAACTTGAAAAAGATGTGCAGGATGATCTGAACAGGCTGGAGCTGAAGCATTAATAAAGAGAAACGGGTAATGCTGATTTAAAATAATCTTTCTCCCAGGCGGCTGGAGCTGAAGCATTAATAATCCACGAATGTTTCTTTTATTATATCTTTCAGATATTTTATTTCATTAACTGCGAGTTTACCTGAAACT
>CAZFOO010000243.1:0-2038 GCA_964520585.1 uncultured Bacteroidales bacterium | reverse complement strand
CTCGTTTATATTATCTATTATGGCAAATATAATCATCCAAAATGGAACATTATGTACACCTTTTAGTGCTTTAATAAATCGGTTTCAGGACAAATAAAAATATGATTTCAAGGATTAAAAAAATAAATTTATATATCTATATCGCAGAATTGTGATTTTATTTGCTTGATATTTTTGTGCTTCCATGTGGAAAGATTTTTATGGTTATCGAACTTTTATGTCAGAGGTGTTTCTGGTAGATTGTTGCAATATTGATCAGATGAAAAAATTATTTTGGTCAGTTTTTCTTTGGTCAGGTTTTCATGATAAGATAAGTACCATGTAGTATTATTATTTAGATGAAAAATTGCTTTATATTTACATCATATATGATACTTGTAACCGGAGGAACAGGACTGGTAGGATCACATTTGTTATTGCATCTGCTTCAGAAAGGAGAGACGGTGAGGGCAATTCACCGTCCCGGCTCCGATTTACAGCAGGTCCGAAAAGTATTTGACTGCTACCAGCTGCAAGACCACCAGCAACAGTCATCCAATAATGCTGGTTCTGCAGGTAAAGATTACCATCACCTGTCATACCATAACGCCGGTTCTTTCAGTGAAAATCAACAGAAGCAACAGCAGTCATCCATTAATGCCGGTTCTTTCGGTGAAAATCAACAGAAACGATCATCCACTAATCCTGGTCCTTTAGATGAAGATCTCCCTTTCGGGGAAAACAACGGAAAACCCGCCGGTACCGGAAAAGAAAGAACAAACTCCCCGGCCTCTCCCAATGAACTGTTCAGTCGCATTGAGTGGTTTCCTGCTGATATGCTTGACCCTGTTTCACTCGCCGAAGCCATGGAAGGAGTAAGTAAAGTGTATCACTGCGCAGCTATAATATCCTTCGATCCGTCGGAAAGAAAGCAAACCATAAAAAGCAATGTTGATACCACGGCTTCTATAGTGGACCTTTGCCTGGAGTTTGGGGTGGAGAAGCTTTGCCATGTAAGCTCGGTATCAGCTATTGGCAGCCGTTATGATGGTCAGCTGGTGACCGAAGAAGACCTATGGCGGCACTCTAAACGGCGGACCGGCTATTCCATCAGCAAGTTCTATTCGGAGATGGAGGTTTGGAGAGGGATTAACGAGGGACTCGATGCGGTAATCGTCAACCCCTCGGTGATCCTTGGTCCCGGTAACTGGCACCGGGGAAGCGGCCGGTTTTTTGCAGCAGTCATTAGAGGCATGAAATATTATACTGAGGGAATGACCGGCTTCGTTGATGTCAGGGATGTTTGCCAATGCATGATTGAGCTTATGGAATCGGATATCAACGCAGAGCGGTTTATCCTGAATGGAGAGAATATTTACTATCGTGATCTGTTCAATATGATAGCCGATGCCCTTGGCAAACCGCGGCCCGCTACCTATGCATCGAAAAGGCTGGTGGAAATTGGCTGGCGGCTGGAATGGCTGCGCAGCAGGCTCACCTTCAGCAAGCCTAATTTAACCAAAGAAACCGCACGCAGCGGAAGAAGCATCAGCCTGTTCAGCAATCAGAAAATAAAGGAAGCCACCGGCCATGAATTTATTCCCATAAAAGAAACCATATCGTGGACCGCCTCCAGCCTTCCGGAGAACATCTGAAAAGTCCCAAAAAAACGCATAATTCTTTTCAATTATTTTTTGATGGGGCATAAATCCTGAACCGGTTTATCTTCTCATGCCTGACCTGTTCCGGGACGAAAACATTGATGAATGGATCTGAGTCAATATCAGATTATTTTAGTTAATCTCGATCCTGCAATAGGAATTGAGATCAGGAAAATACGGCTATGTGTTATCATCTCTCCTGATGAGATGAACAGGCATTTGAGAACAGTAATTATTGCTCCGGTTACCAGTCGGTCAAATAATTATCCCACACGGCTAAAAGTCAGAACAGGTAATAAAGATGGCTGGGTTGTGATCGACCAGATCCGGACTATTGATAAGCAGCGGGTTGTTAAAGTTTCAGGTAAACTCGCAGTTAATGAAATAAAATATCTGAA
>CAZFOO010000242.1:0-2067 GCA_964520585.1 uncultured Bacteroidales bacterium | reverse complement strand
TGTGTTACAAGTTCATGGTTAGGATATTTTATTTTTCAATCCATGGAACCCTCATGTTTATGATTGTTATTTTGTGTTACGAAGTACCATGAGGGTTTCATAATTAAAAATTTCACAAGTTTGTTGAAGCTTCTTCTTCTATCTTTATGAAGTAAATCTAAGGAAAAGGAAGCAATAATTTATTAAAAGTTATTATTGCAACCGGCCAGTGATTTAAAATAAATATTTCTCCATCCGTAATACAGTCTGCACGATATGACTACATATTATTGCGTTATTAAAATTGAGAACACTATTTAAGTCAATAAAATTAATGCTTTTGAAAATTCATATGGTTTTTTGCTTTCAAAATTACTGTGATTAATTTAAATTTTAATCAGCTGATTATGTGACATTAATTATATCTGTCAAAAAACAACGCAACATTAGTGTACGTATGTTATAAATTTCTTTCTTATATCATTTTTCACAGAATATATTTTAATTCACAGGATTAATGGTAGTGATTGTTACCGGACCGAACAACCCCGATTCAATCAAAGGAACTTCTGCCCAGGGGAGCCTGATGCCATAGGTGTCAGGTACAATAGTACCGGTATGATGCGAGCTGGTATATTTTTCTCCGGTCAGGGCATCTCCGGTTATGCGGTTGGACCAGGTATTGGCAATCTCAATAATCAAAATATTTTCACCCGGCTTAAGCACCCCTGTTATATCAAACCGGTATGGTTTAGCCCAGGTGATGCCCAATGGCTGATCATTTAGCCAAACTTCACCAACATGCGATAAATCGCCCAAATCAAGAAATACTTTAGGGTTTTCCAACGAATTGGAATTGATCTCATGTACAAAACTTTTTTCATGACGAGCAATGCCTGAAAAATACTTTATACCTTCATTATCCGATTCGGTCCATGACTTAAGCTGTGGGAAAAATGCGCTCTCAGGTGCTCCCCAGCCTTCAGGAAATAACACCTCCCACGGACCTTCTATTGTCGTCATATCAAGGTGGTTGTTAACAGTCACTGACTCATTATCATTCTCTCCAAATCAGTCATGTCTGACTGAATCCTTCGTGTTCTGACCCTTGATGGCTTATCCCCTATGATTACAGCTCCCTGACCGGCCAATTCATTCAGCTTAAGCAATACATCCGGATTAATCTCGTATTCCCTGGTTAATGCCAGCATCCAGAATTCCGCACCGGTACGGGGCAATATTGGAATATCCATCAGATTATTAATATTGCCGGTACAACTGCAATAATGCATGCATAAAACCAGGACCCCCGGTTATCGCCTCATAATGTGAATGCTCACTGGTTGCCCTGGGAAGAGGAAGACCATGGTCAAGAAACAAATCCACCCCAATCTTGCCGAAATAACCTGCGCGGTCCAGGAATTTTTCTTCTTCGGTAATATTATAGGCATTGATCATAAGTTCTATAACAAATGCAAATGCATCAGGCTTTTGAAGTTCCTTTGTATCGGGAGTAGCAGTCAGATACTGATCTGCCGCAGCCAGAATTAGTTTTCTGTACTTTCCTGCAAGTTCCGGATCAAAATCTATAAGTTGTTCATACCGGGAATAACAGGAGTTGGCCATGTTAGCATGAGTGCTTTGGCCGTAGGCTGTAGCCCAGACTGCAGTATAGGGATTGTTCATGTCGCGGAATCGTGGTTCGCCGGTCCTTGAATGAAGAGTTGCAGCAAAGCCTCCTCCTTCAGTGATCTGATGCGGAGCTTTGTGAAAACCCATATCCTGTTCCAATGCAAGATTTATCATACGGGTTGCAAGATGCTCATCAATACCCGAGATAAGCGGTGCTGCCTTAAAAAGGCACCTGGCTAACTCCAGATTGCTGCCCATCCATACCACACTAATATGGTCTCCCCTTTCCGCGCGTCCTGCTATCAGATAGCCAGACTCGGAGATATCCATATTATCTTCCATCCGGCCTACTATAGTGGAAATAGCATCGAGTAATTCATCCCTTCGCTCCCTGTGCGCATTCTCCTCACGTACCAGCGCATCTGTCCAGTCCAGGATCATCTGTCCGGCATATCG
>CAZFOO010000241.1:0-2118 GCA_964520585.1 uncultured Bacteroidales bacterium | reverse complement strand
AACACCACTGCCGTTAAACTGGCAGCAGGTCCGCTCTCACGTACATCCGATTGACTTATGGCCCCAATTACTAGCCCACCTATAATTCCCGATATAAGTCCGGCAATTAAAGGTGCTCCACTGGCTAGTGCAATCCCAAGACATAATGGAAGTGCTACCAAAAAAACCACTATGCCCGCAGGAATATCCTTTTCAGGATGGCTAAATAATGAGCTCCTCCTGGTTTGGATTTTTGCCCGGGCAATTAAGTTTTTGAAGTTTCTTTTTCTATTCAAAATGACAGATTAAATTATATGGGACAATTATTAATTTTCCGGTCATTCTATGTTAGAATAATGAAGCTGGAGAATACAACTCAATTTAAGTTAAAATTTTTACAAGCGCAAATATGAAAAATTTTTTCATGGGTTTAATTTTAACCAGTCATTATTGCTGTATTTATCAGGAAATAAACCTGGTACCAAACGAGCTTCAGTAATATCTTTCAAGTTTACCTCTACCAGGTATTCTTGCTTACCATCTGCCCAAATAGCTGCAGTTTCCTGAAAAACTTCTTTTTCACCATTTTTTTTTGTTATCTCCAAAAAAACCGGGATCGGTAAATTGCCAACTTTTTTCACTGTCAGTCCGCGTTCATCTTTTGCCAATGCCAGATCCGGATAGCCAAATTCATAAAACCATGACTGCCAGAACCAGGTAAGATCCTGCCTGGCCACATCATTGATGGGATAGAAAAAGTCGTGTGAAGATGGGTGTTTACCCTGCCAGCGCCTGGTGAATTCCTGCAAAGCCTTTTTCAGCATTTCTTCTCCTAAAATATTTTCCAGTACGCGAAAAGCCACCGCAGGTTTGGTGCTGTGATTTTCATACAAATCCATGGTTAGCGCCTCTGAAGTTGTCATGATTGGAAAATCACTCATCGAACCTGATTCATTATCAGCCCACATTTGGGCAGTCATGGCTTTGTATTGCCGGCTGCCTTCTTCACTTATCTTACCCATAAATTTGCCGTCATAAAAATCAGCCCATCCTTCATCCATCCAGGTAAACTTTCGTTCATTCATCCCCAGATAAAATGGAAAGTAACTATGAAAAATTTCATGAGCCGTAACAATGATATTAAAAGGTGCATTAAATTCAAAGTTGTTGGCCATCATGGGATATTCCATTCCGCCAGGAAAAGCAATAGAATTCCATGCATTTACCGTGGTATGGTGAGGATAAGGATAAGGAATAGCAGGATTGCTTAAGCTGAAGAATTCTACTGAGGCTTTGGCAAAATCAATTATATTTTCATTCTGCCGCTGCTTGTTACGAGGATATACACTATTGACTACTATCATATTCCCGGCTTCATCTACTTTGGCCATCGTAGCTTTCCAGATAGCATTTATGCTAGCGCTCCAGGCGAAATCGCAAACATTTTTCGCAGTATACTTCCAGGTTTTATTGCGTAATAAATTTCCTTTCCGTAAATCTTGCTCATCAATCAAAATTATTGCAGAATCAGCATTTATTTTATTTAACCTATCCAACATTTTTTTTCTGTAAACCTCTTCAGGGTTCTGCAAATCTCCGGTGGCCCACACATAATATCCTTCCGGTACCTTTATAGTTACATTAAAATCATTAAAGTCATTATAAAATTCAGGTACTGCCACATATTGCTGAGTATCCCAGCCAAAAAGGTCATCATAAACTGATATTTGCGGATACCAATAACCTATGAAAAAAGTAGAATCTCCCTTTACTCCTTGACGTAATCCCTGCTCCGGCAGAGGATATTCCCACTCAATGCCAATCTGTATGGATTCCCCGGGATATATATATGTAAATAGGGGTATTGTCATTACCGTGCCGTTGATAGCAATTGACCGGGAAGTTATATCACGTTTTTTCCCATCAATGGTAAGATTGGAAAGTTGCATGCCTTCATGAATATCCTCCTCTGCCAGCGTCCGATTTCTCATAGCAGCTTTTTGGTAAATATTCTGATACAATCGCATTACAATGCGCCCCAGTGTATCAGGGCTATTGTTGTAATAAGTAATAGTTTCTTTTCCCTTTACTCGCTGCTCTGCAGCCAATAATTCAACCTCAATATTATTATCGCATACA
>CAZFOO010000240.1:0-2138 GCA_964520585.1 uncultured Bacteroidales bacterium | reverse complement strand
GCCGCTATAAGGAATCCGGATTAAGCGTAGTCGATTTTTGTTCCAACGAAGGAATCCATAAATCGACCTTTTACTATTGGCTAAAAAAACACAAGAGCAAGAAGGAAAAATCCAGGACTTTCATCCCACTAGTTGTAGGGGAGCGGAAACAAATTCCAGCCCGGCCGAAAGAGATTACTGCGGATCGGATAAATGCCACGGCAAAAAGTAAGCAGGATGATGTTTTTCTTGAACTATTATACCCCAACGGGACTTTACTCCGCCTGAGAAAAGATATTGACATCCGGTTATTACAGGAACTCATACATCTTTGCGATTAATTGGCCTATGTTTAGTCTTGATAATAGTCTTCAGTATTACCTGTATCCCGCACCGGTGGATATGCGCAAGAGTTTTTATACATTAAGTGGCATTGTCACCTCAGTTATGAACCGAAATGTTCAGAATGGTGAAGTTTTCATTTTTGTGAACCGTAACCGGACTATCATGAAAATACTGCATATGGAATATGGCGGGCTGGTTATTTATCACAAGAAGCTTGAAACTGGAGGCACCTTCAAGCTGCCCTTATTTGATGAAAATACAACTTCACTGAGCATGAAATGGCAGGATCTGATGATGATTGTTCAGGGAGTAAAAACCAAAACACAAAAACTCCGTAAACGCTCATATAATATGCATTTTAGCTGATATTTATCTCTGTTTTTCCTTGGTATTTTCACTCCTTTTAGTATCTTTATACTCATAAACAAACACCACCTGTTAGTGAGTATTTCCCCCGACAATAATATGTTAGTTAATGAACTTCTCAGGGAGCGTGACAGCCTCTATCAGGAATTATCACGTTTGCGAAAAGCAGATAATGGAGCCCTTGCTAAAGCTGAGAAAAAGAACGAAAAATATGAGATAATCATAAAGGAGAAGGATGAGAAGATAAATAAGCTTATTGACCAGTTAGCCTGGCTTCGCCGTAAGTTCTGGAAACCCGGCAGTGAGCGGTTTATCCCACAGGATCCTAACCAGAGAAGAATTGATTTTGATGGCCTTGACATGCTTCCAGAGGAACAAGAGCATGCAAAAGAAGCCGAGAAAGAGCTTATCGCTTATGAGCGCAAGAAACCAGAGAAAATAAAGAAAAGGCCGGTACGGGTTGCCTTGCCCGATGATCTTCGCCGGGAAGAAGAGATAATAGAACCAGAAGGCATTGATCACAACTGGGTAAGGATTGGCCAGGAGATAACCGAAGTACTTGAACATAAGCCGGGAGAATTATGGGTCAGACGCATTATAAGACCCAAGTATGCTCTGAGCTCGAAAATGCAGCAGGATAATCATGAGGAAACACAAAAGAACGTTCTTATTGCACCACTCCCTCTTTTACCTATTCCCCGGGGTAATGCAGGTGCTTCGATGCTGGCCGAACTATTAATGGGAAAATATCTGCAACACCTTCCCTTTCACCGCCAGATAGCCATTTTTAAGCTCTCCGGGGTATCCTTGCCGGCATCTACTATAAACGGATGGACCCATTCTAGTTGCGATATGCTTCGGGCCTTATATCACCGGTTGCTGGAAATAGTGCTTAAAACAGACTATATCCAGGTGGATGAAAGCACGGTTCCGGTAATAGATAATGAAAAGCAGAAAGCGGTAAAAGCCTATTTATGGATGGTTCGCTCAGTGGAGAAGAACCTTGTGTTTTTCCATTACGATAAGGGGTCGCGAGCACAAAAAGTTGTTGTTGAACTACTAAAAAATTACCAGGGTGCTATCCAGACAGATGGGTACCAGGCATACTCGATATATGAGAGTAAAAAGAATGTTTTATTGCTTGGTTGCTGGGCACATAGCCGAAGGAAATTTTTTGAAGCCCTGAAAGAAGATAAGGCCGGGGCTGAATATGCCATGGGGCAAATAAAGTTACTCTACCAGGTGGAGGATATGGCTACAGATCAAAACCTGGATCATGAGCAAAGGGCTGAGCTGCGTTCACGTCTGGCATATCCAATCATGTGCGCCTTTGAAAAATGGATCGTTAATTACTATCCCAAGGTTCTGCCAAAGGGAAGAATGGGACGGGCTTTGTCATATACCTATAATCTATTCCAGCGCTTGTCACGGTACCATTTGGATGGTAA
>CAZFOO010000239.1:0-2142 GCA_964520585.1 uncultured Bacteroidales bacterium | reverse complement strand
CAAGACAGATAATTGCAAACCGAAACTTATGAAATTTCTAGACATAGCAGTGTATACAGTGAAAAAGCGGAACGGCTCATATGCCCAAACGTTATGCGCAAGCAGGAGAAAGTCCTACACAATGATTGACTAATGACTAAAAAAACTAAAATATTAATAACTTCTTTAATCTTACTGATTTTTATATCATGGACTTATGACAGGTTATACCGACACAAAACACGGATACTTGCTACTATAGAAAAAATTGAATGGTTTCATATTGGTAAAGGATATTATAAACAAAGAGTTTATTACCGATACGATTACAAAGGACAAGATTACGAATCAAGTTTTAAAGCAGGTAAAATAAAAGGGATAATGCGTGAAAATTCAAAGATAATTATAGAGATAGATACGATTAGACCTGAAATGAGTAAATATATTGGAAAACCGAGGACTAGAAATAAAGAATTAATTGATTTTTACGACGAGATATATGATTAAAATTTATAAACTGAGTTTGATTATTAGTTTAATAATTACGATAATTGGAGCAATGTTTAAAATAATGCATTGGCCTGGAGCAAGTGTCTTATTGACAATTGGATTATTAACAAGTTTGATTTATATTTTAATTGCATTATTTACAATTTATCAGACTAAGAATAAAACTATGATTGAAAAATTGTTGTGGTTAATTGGATTTGTTTGTTTTTCATGGATAGTCGGACTGATATATTATTATACAGAATTAAAACAAAAAAGATAAAATTTAAAAACTGCCAGCGCATAACACGCGGTCATAAAACATGCCGGTTTCAGTGGGTTTTCGAGCGTTTCGTCCCGCCTCAAGCGTTTCCTACGGAGGATAGTGACGCATCCCCGCAATCCGGCACGTTTCATACCGCCACCGTTATGCGCAAGCAGGGAAAACGGCTACAAAACATTAAATTACAAATGATAAGAAAGATATTATTTTCAGGATTTTTAATAATTTCAACATTTGGATTTGGTCAAACAGATTTCTCAGAGATTGATAAAAAATCCATAACGGTTCCCGATTCTTTGATAGATTACAAAGCAATTGCGGATTATCTGACTAATGATTTAAAAACAGATACAGAGAAAACACGGGCGATATACATTTGGATAGCTCATAATATCAAATACGACTTGACCCAAATAAACTCTGTAAAACTTTATGATTCACACCAAGAAATAATTGCCGAGGTACTTAATGATAGAAAAGGAGTATGTCAGCATTACTCAGAACTTTTTCTTGCAATGAGCAAATCCATTGGGTTAAAAAGCTACTTGATAAGTGGATATACACGAGATGTCTTTGGTGAAATTGCAGATTTAAGTCACGCATGGAACGGGATAAAAATTGATTCAAATTACTACCTGATTGATGTAACTTGGGCAGCGGGTTATGAGTTAAATGGAAAATATGTCCATAAATTCAGAGACAAATACTTTTTAAAATTACCGAATGATTTTATTAAAGACCATATGCCGTTTGACCCAATTTGGCAGTTTATAGATAATCCGATTAATAACAATGATTTTATTTCAAAGGATTTTTCGAAACTTGATACAAAAGGAACTTTTGCTTACAAAGATTCAATTAAGCAATACGAAAAACAAAATGAATTGGAACAACTGGAAAATTCAAATAGACGAATTATTGCAAGTGGACTTAAAAATAGTCTGATACAAAAACAGGTTGATGAAAATATTCTTCAAATAACAAACAGGAAATACAACTTAGCGATAGATACATTGAATTTCGGGATTGATTATTATAATTTATATGTCAGTCATAAAAACCGCCAATTTAGAAATCCAAAACTGGATGATTCCCGTGTAAAAGAGCTGATTGATAATGCAGACAAAGCAGTTTATGCAGCCAATGAAATGTTTTATGGATTGTTTTCTTCAGATAATGAGTTAAACAATTTGATTACAGATGCACGTAATAGAATGCCTGACTTAATTTCTGATTTAGAGAGAGAGAAAGATTTCGTTGATCGATATTTAAAAAAATGGAAACCATTTCGGATATTTATGTTTTTAACCTATGGATACCAATAACTGCCAGCGCATAACACGGCATTATAAGCCATTCCGCTGTGTACCAAGACAAATAATTGCAAACCG
>CAZFOO010000238.1:0-2176 GCA_964520585.1 uncultured Bacteroidales bacterium | reverse complement strand
GGTTGGAGTATCCTGATGGCATTAAATATCAGTTTTAGCAATATTTGGGGCATTTTGCTCAATGAATGGAAAGGTGTTGGCAAAAAAACATTGGTGTTTCTTATGATCGGAATTTTGGTGCTTATTCTTTCTACTTTTGTGGTCAGTTTTTAAAACTTTCTTTACTTTATTTATATTTTTCAATTCCCCTTTTAAATAACTTAATTCGAATAAATTAGATTCATAAAGTTAATAATCAACTTGTTTCATCACGCAGCCAATAAAAATTATGTGTCTCAAATCCGTGGAGCCTCAGGCTTAGAGACTATTAATCGATCTCACATGCAATTAACAATTATTTTTGCAAAATTTATCAGATGTAAAGTTCACCCTGATTCTAGTGAAAAGTCGCATGAGGCTTTCGATGATAACATTTCCAGAGATCAACAAAATATCCATTAATTGGTATTTGCTAATTGTCATTAAATGAAATCTTGTTATATTTATTCTTCAAATCTTCCGGATCATGGGAAAAGCTATTAAGAGTAAAGAATTAATATCAAAAAATGCAAAAAGTATAAGTTATCTTTCTGTTGATTTTTAACTCATAACCAGGTTATTATATTGACATATGTGCAACAGGGAGATAAGATCCGGAAGTATCAAAGATGTCGGAAAACTTAAAACTATTGGAAATTATGTCAGAAAAAAGAACAACCAGACGTGACTTCATGAAAACCAGTGCTGCCTTTGGTATGGCAAGTATAGTGGCACCTTACATTATCCCCTCAAAAGTGATGGGGGCTCCGGGAAGGACCGGTGCTAATGACAAAATTGTCCTTGGAGGTATTGGCGTTGGAAGCCGGGGGGGCTCTTTACTGAGCGCCTTTGACAGATTTGAGGATGTTACCATTGCGGCTGTTGCCGATGTGGACATGAACCGGTGTAAGGAGATAGGTAATATCTATGGGGCAGACACTTACCAGGATTACAGGGACTTATTGGACCGTAATGACATAGATGGAGTGGTTATTGCTTCACCTGATCATTGGCATGCCCTGCATTCAATACATGCTGCCCAGACAGGTAAAGATATATATTGTGAAAAATCCCTTACATTAACAATACACGAAGGCCGGCAAATGGTAAAAGCTGCGCGTAAATATAACCGGGTGTTCCAGACGGGAAGCCAGCAACGTTCCTCCTCTGATTTTCATCGTGCCTGTATGCTTATACGGAACGGCTACATAGGCAAGGTAAAAAAGATAGTGGGGGTTAATTATCCGGGACCATGGGAAAATGCTCTTCCCGGAGGACCAGTTCCCGATGGACTGGACTGGGATATGTGGTGCGGACCGGCTCCCCTGCATCCTTATCACCCTGAAGTAAAGAACAATCGTGGTAATCCCGGGTGGCTGTCGATCCGTGATTTTTGCGGTGGCGAGATTAATGGCTGGGGTACACATGGTATTGACCAGATCCAGTGGGCATTAGGCATGGATGAAGCTGGTCCTGCTGAAATATGGACTGTTGGGAACCCTTACGAACCATGGATTGCCCAAAGACCTGACAGGACAGGCCGTTTTTATGGTGCCCAGGATCCGGTTATTCATATGATGTATCCTGGCGATATCCATGTGGAGTTTTCTGAAATGAAGAATCCCAATGGAGGAGCCCTATTCATTGGGGAAAAAGGAGAAATCCGTGTTGACCGGGGAACACTCGAGCTGCCTGAGGAAGAATGGTATGATATGCCTCTTGATAACATGAAAACTCAGCTTTATACCAGTGCCAATCATCAAAGGAACTGGATTGATTGTATGAGGGACAGAAGCCGGCCGGTTGCCGATGTCGAGATTGGACATCGTTCAGCCACTGCCTGTCATCTGGGTAATATAGCCCGCTGGATCAGTGAGCGGACACAGCAAACAGGCGCCCGCCTTCTGTGGGATCCCGAACAGGAACGTTTCACCAATAATGATTGGGGTAATTTTTACCTGGACAGACCACGTCGCAAGAAATATTCACTGCCTGACGAGGTTTAAATTTAAGCTGAAATGATGATTCTGCTCAATGGATTAGCAAGGGAATATCAATAATAGCATGATTTAATATGAAAATGTGCTTATGAAATCCTCATAGTACTTCGTAACACAAAATAAGATGTATAAACATGAGGGTTCCATGGATTGAAAAG
>CAZFOO010000237.1:0-2210 GCA_964520585.1 uncultured Bacteroidales bacterium | reverse complement strand
AAGAACCACTGTAGCGGTCAGACGGTTATCGATCATAGTATTCTGGTAAAACAGGCCCCTCTGCACCAAGCTCAAAACCGTTACATCCTACCTGTCCGAGAAACTCGTATTGCTCATTATTGCTAGCACGCATACGCAGGTCAAAAACCCCGGATAAAGCGTTGCCATATTCGGCGGGGAATGCACCTGTCATGAAATCGGAATTCTCAAGAAGTGTATTATTAAGCATGCTTACCGGTCCCCCGGTAGTACCTGCCATGCCCCAGTGATCGGGGTTAGGTATTTCAACCCAGTCAAGGCGCCAAAGCAGTCCCATTGGAGAGTTCCCCCTGATTATCATATCATTTCTTGAATCATCCGATCCTACCACACCTGCGAAGTTTGCTGCCATCCTGGCCGGATCATTCCGGCTGCCGGCATATCTTTCCGTCTCTTCAACCGTAAAACCCCGTGCACTTACTGATGTCATCCTGTTGAGCGCTTCTGCCTTGTCTGCTCTGTGTGTAATAACCACTTCATCAACGCTCATAACCATTTCATCCAAATAGATATTTATAACAAGTTCCTTGCCCGACTGAAGGTTAAGATTACTGAGAACAATATCATGGTAGCCAATAAATGATACACCCAGACTTACCCGCCCGATCTCAACATTCTCCAATCTAAAGGTTCCGTCGTGACCGGTTGAGGTCCCTCTTACAGGATTGCTGTCAAGTATATATACAGCAGCTCCCGGCAGGGTCATCCTGGTTTGCTTGTCCATTACAACTCCTCTTACGGTTTGAGTTACCTCTTCAGCAAAAACTGAGTATGTCATTACCGTAAGAATCAGAAAAAGAAATAATCTTTTCATTCGTATAAAGTATAGTTAGCAATCTGTTTAACAATATGTTAATAATGCATAGTTCGGTTATTTTGCTTTTCAATCCATGGATCATCCATGCTTTATACATACCTTTTTGTGTGACTTGGCACATGGATAATTCATGTGAATATTTAGTTCAATTAATTGGTTTGATGGATCTTACCATCACAATATTTTCATTGTATTTTGTGAGGATAATAAAAATATAGTCATAGATAATTGATGACACTTTTTTAATCCGCGATCAAAAATAACGCTTAATCAGGTAAGGCATCAATATTAAAATGATGAACTGGGAAAAACAGTTGATGAGCCGGATTAAATTAATACTTAAACAGACCGGGTGATTCAACGGTCCAGGCATTGCACAGTTCATAAAGCCATTCAGAAGTCAGAATTCATGAGCCAGATCCGGTTTCTATACAGCTGGTCGATATCCAGGCCAACGAGTTGTACAGGCACCAACACATTGATAGTTTTTAAAACGACCACAATGGTAATGAAACTGAGGAGTAATCACTTGCAGCGACAGCAATAAATAATGGATTTATCGTGCTTTACCACCCGGGGCGTTACCAACCAAAAAATCCCGAAACTTACAACCTGAAATAGTACGTTGATGCTTATGGGAATTACTACCATCTTTTCGGTCTGGAGGTTTACAATCAGGTCGAGCGGTATCCAAACGACAAGTACAAGTGGGATTCACTCTTACGGTTTATGATGCCCAACCGGCCTGTCTGGTGATATTCAAAAGACAATATGCATACAGAACCCCTTATTTGCCTTAACCTGAACCCATTGATAAAACCGGAGTTGAATCAAGACCAGGTCCGCCAGGGAATGGAGAATGGATTGAACTTCTTTATTTACGTTCCACAGGGTAATGAAGACCCCCAGCCTCCGGTATTTGAGGCAATACTGGTAGATGAAAGAAGAGGGACCATTGAAATATCGGCAACAGGATACAATTCGGTCACCTGGATCTCCGGAGGTACAAATATTCATGGAGGGACCAATATTAATCTAAATGAAATTGATAAAAGTTATTCTTATGTGAGGGCTAAACTTCACGGCCAGGGAGGCACTGCGAAAGGAATCCAGCCTTTCGGGATCCGTTTGACTATTTGACAGGGATTATACCAAATGATTTATCCATATGATTATTCAAACAACAATGATGTTACTGTCTGTAACATTATTAATTCTATTATCGTATAAATAAAAAAAACACCTCATAAACATCCGATAAAAAAATCCAAATTCCAAATAATTATTTAATTGATTATCAGCATTTAGGCTTTAATAATTTAAGCCAAAAACGATTTTTTAAATTAAATAGCCA
>CAZFOO010000236.1:0-2216 GCA_964520585.1 uncultured Bacteroidales bacterium | reverse complement strand
AAAGAACCTTTTGAAGTTTTCAACCTGGGCACCGGCAAAGGGGTGTCTGTTCTGGAGATGATAAAAACATTTGAGAAGGTTACCTCAGTTAAAATCAACTACAGGATCACAGGTAGAAGGCCCGGTGATACTGAGCAGGTATGGGCAGATACTACACTTGCAAACAGCGAACTCGGATGGAAAGCCTTAAGTACACTGGAAGAGACACTTGACTCAGCATGGAGATGGGAGCAAAATTACCGGAATAAAAAGAAATGATGGAAAAAACTATACTTGTGACCGGAGGAGCAGGTTTTATAGGATCTCACGTGGTGAGACGGTTCGTGAAGAAATATCCTGACTACCTGATTGTAAATCTGGATAAACTTACCTATGCCGGCAATCTTGAGAATCTGTCGGACATAGAAAGCCTCTCCAACTACTTATTTGTTAAAGGAGATATAAACGATCCAGCTTTTATTGAGCATATCTTCCGGCGGTTCTCAATTGATGCGGTAATACATCTTGCGGCTGAATCGCATGTGGACAGATCCATTTCCGGACCAATGGAATTTATAAGGACAAATATTCTCGGCACGGCCAATCTTCTTGATTCGGCAAAAAAAAGCTGGACCGGCAAATTGGATGGAAAGCTTTTTTACCATATTTCCACTGATGAGGTTTACGGCTCACTGGGAGAAGAAGGACTCTTCACCGAAGAAACGGCTTATGACCCCAGAAGTCCCTATTCAGCTTCAAAAGCCAGTTCCGACCACATGGTCAGGGCATGGTTCCACACCTATAAAATTCCGGCAGTTATTTCCAATTGTTCAAATAACTACGGACCTAACCAGTTCCCGGAAAAACTGATACCGTTAGCCATTAATAACATCAGGACCGGCCGCCCGGTTCCCGTATATGGCAAAGGAGAGAATATAAGGGACTGGCTGTACGTTGAAGATCATGCAGATGCCATTGACCTGGTCTTCCACAGGGGCAACACAGGTGAGACATACAATGTGGGTGGGAATAATGAACTTCGCAATATTGATCTGATAAAACAGCTGTGCAGAATACTTGACAAAAAACTGAACCGTGAAGAAGGCACCTCGGAAAAGCTTATCAGCTTTGTAAAAGACCGTGCCGGGCATGATCTGCGGTATGCAATCGACAATTCAAAGATCTATCGCGAACTCGGCTGGAAACCTTCGGTATCTTTTGAGGAGGGCCTGGAGAGGACGGTGGACTGGTACATTGAAAATGAAAAGTGGCTTTCCGGGGTATTGAGCGGGGACTATAAGAAGTATTACCTGGGGCAATACGATGACCGATGACCGTTGATCATTACCCGCGTCATCTGTGACTCAGGGACCGGCATAAACCATTCATTTTAAATAGCTGCCTGCGCCGGATAACCAGCCTCCACACTATTCCACGGTAACCGATTTGGCAAGATTACGCGGCTGGTCAACATCACAGCCTCGTAAAACTGCAATATGGTAAGACAATAATTGTAACGGTATAATAGCTAGTAATCCGGAAAACATAATGTCGGAAGAGGGTACTTCCATGACATGGTCTGCCATGCCGGCGATCTGCTCATCTCCTTCAGATACCACAGCTATAATAATGCCTTTTCTTGCTTTTATCTCCTGCACATTGCCGGCTACCTTATCATAATATTTGTCTCTTATCGCTACAACAACAACCGGCATATTTTCGTCCATGAGAGCGATCGGACCATGCTTCATCTCTGCAGCAGGATACCCTTCTGCATGGATATAGGATATCTCCTTTAATTTTAGAGCACCTTCCAGGGCGACCGGGAAGCAATGCCCCCTTCCAAGATATATAAAACTGGGATAATCCTTTAACCGGGAAGCTATTGAACGGTAAAGGTCATCCTGTTTTAAAACAGCATCTATCTTCTCCGGGACGGCTTGTAACTCGCCCAGCAAGGTGTGGTATTTTTCATCGGAAATGATCTTCCTTTTATAACCCAGCATCAGGGCGATCATGGTCAGGACAGTAACCTGAGCGGTAAAAGCCTTGGTTGAGGCAACGCCAATTTCCGGACCGGCCTGTGTATAAACGCCCGCATCTGTTTCACGGGAAATACTGGAACCGGTAACATTCCATATTCCAAGCACAAGGGCTCCTGCCCGCCGGGCAAGACCCCCTTCCGCAAGAGTATCTGCAGCTGCCCCGCTTTGGGCACTGGCAATTACTACATAGCC
>CAZFOO010000235.1:0-2279 GCA_964520585.1 uncultured Bacteroidales bacterium | reverse complement strand
AAAATGCTGGAAGTTGAAACCAATGTAACGGAGATTGAAGGAGCCTGCAATTAGTGCTTTTTTTGTTAATATTTGAAACCCGCGTCCTCTCGTCGCGGGAATGTTCTGGCGAGGCCTGACCTCTTCTGAGCACCTGCCTCTGTCTTCTGCTTTTTGCCAGGAGAACCAGATCGGGTTTCCGGGTAGGGTTTATAGCGGACTGCTACGGTTGAGCCCTGATTTTTTCGATGATGGTGATCCGGATAATTAAAAAAGGCAGATACACTATTATGTGCTAAATATGTAGAGATTTCCACAAAAAAAGCACAAAATCCATCAGTAGTTCTATGATCGGAGTTCTGCAATTAAACGTGGGTTCAGAAACATAATAAAAGGGTTAAATTTGCAGTTAAATTTCTAACTTCATTAATCTGTAAATATTCTCCTCATTATAAAACTGCGCTTCCTGGTATCTAAGTGGCGAATATATTTTTATTAACAAGATTCAATGTCTAAGGTGTATTTATGAGTTTGTGAACTAATCAGCCTAAATAATTATGAAAGAGGTGTTTATCCCATTTGTGGTTGTGGCTTTGCTGCTCTTGGCCGGTTGTGGGAATTCGGAAGATCTTGACCGCGCCGATGCTACTCTGCAGCAAATCATTACTCACTATGATGCCGGCCATGCTTCACTTTTTAATGAAACCTATCCTTACAGGGAGGATGGCAGGGTGACCTACCTCGCCGGCGCCGATACCCTGCAGGGAAGAAGGGTGGCTTATCTTTGGCCGGCATCCGGGTTGTTTAGTGCTGTGAATATGCTGCTGCAGAGTTCAGGGAATGAGAAATATGAAGCTTTGCTGGATACCCTGATACTTCCCGGACTCGAAAATTATTACGACACTTCCAGGGAGCCGGAGTGCTATCAGTCGTATATTGTTCAGGCAGGCAGGAGCGACAGGTTTTATGATGACAACATCTGGATTGCCCTTGATTTCCTGGAGGCCTATAAGCTGACCGGAAGAGGTGAATACCTGGGACGGGCAAAGGTCCTGTGGGAATTTATTATCAGTGGTTGGGATGATAAGGCCGGGGGCGGGATCTATTGGAATGAGCAGCGGAAACTTTCCAAAAACACCTGTTCGAATGCACCCGCCGCGGTGTTGGCCTTTAAGCTTTACGAGACAACGAACGAACATGAGTTCTTTGAATGGGGCATGAAAATTTACGAATGGACAAAGAATACTTTGCAGGATCATTCCGATCATCTCTATTTTGATAATACCGACCTTGAGGGAAATATTGACAGGAGGAAGTATGCCTATAATTCGGGACAGATGATGCAGGCAGCGGCCATGATCCATAATATAACGGGGGAGAAGTCTTTTCTGGAGGAAGCTGAAAAAATTGGGGTGTCGGCTATTTTTTATTTCACCGAAGAATTTCAGACTGATGACGGGAAGAGTATCCGGTTGTTCAAAAAGACTGATAACTGGTTTATTGCCGTATTGATGCGTGGCTATACCGAGATGTACAATATAGACGAGAATCCTGAATTTCTGCTGATCTTCAAGGAGAACCTGGACCATGTCTGGGAAAAGGTGAGAGATGAGAATGGCTTGTTCAGCAGTGACTTCTCAGGTGAGGTGGATGATCAGTTCAAGTGGCTGCTCGATCAGGCTGCGCTGGTTGAAATGTGGGCTTCCCTGGCAGACAGCTTATAACCTGTCCTGCAAGGTACAGATGGGTGATTGCAATGAGTCAGGGATAAATTGTTTTCCCCGATTCAAGAATATGCTGCTTTAGCTCCGGGTCATTTACCGATTCGAAGCCTACTACATCAAATTTATGGGGAAGGCTCAGGTATTCATTCAGGCGGATATTCAATTTCCGAACTTCACCGGGCTCAAGGCCCCAGACAGCCAGATCGATATCGGAGCCATGCTTATGGTTTCCCATTGCCCTGGACCCGAATACAACAAGTTTTGTCGCTTTTTGAAACCGGCGGACTTCATTTAAAATTGCCGTGTTCTGCTCTTTTGTGAGGCCATTTATCATAGTTCCGTCTCCAGATATTCAGTTAACCGGGTAATAGCAGGGAAATATTCCGAATGAATATTATTTACCACATCCTTGAATATTTCTTCATGATAGGTATGAGACATCAGATTTCTGTTATCAAGCATACTCATCCAGACTTCCCCGTCATGAATGATGCCGGCAGAAAATGCTTCCTTGATAATATCCCGCGGGAACTGCACCTGTACTCCCCGGCTTTCAAGGTAATCTTTCAGAGTCTT
>CAZFOO010000234.1:0-2281 GCA_964520585.1 uncultured Bacteroidales bacterium | reverse complement strand
GATTTAATCTTGCCTGGATAGAAGAATGAGAAATATTGCAAAACGGGAATTTAATTAAATGAAAAAAAATACTTATGAAAACCTCATTCAAATCCCCATTGAGGGGAATAATACCTCCTTTGGTAACTCCTCTGCTTGATAATGACACCCTTGATATCGATGGACTGGAACGGTTGATAGAACACACTATCACCGGAGGGGTAAATGGAGTTTTTATTCTGGGCACAACCGGTGAATTTGCCAGCTTGAGTTACAGTCTTCGAATAGAGTTGATTGAACGTACATGTTATTTTGTTAAGGGTCGGGTACCGGTTTTGGCCGGAATTACCGATTCTGCTTTTTCTGAAAGCCTGAATCTGGCCAGGGTAGCAGCTGAAAGCGGTGCAGATGCAGTAGTTCTTGCACCACCCTATTATTATTCATCCGGGCAGCCTGAACTCCTGGAATATCTTAAAAGGATAATGGTCCGGATGCCATTGCCTCTTTTTATTTACAACATGCCGGTTCATACCAAAGTTATTTTTGAGCCGGAGACAGTAAAGAGGGCTTCTGAAATTCCCGGAATCTTTGGTATGAAGGATAGTTCTGCCAACCTTTCATACTATAACCAGGTTCGTTATCTTCTCAGGGACCGGAATGATTTCACCTTTATGGTTGGTCCGGAGGAGCTAACCGCCGAGTTTGTCCTGATGGGTGGCCACGGAGGTGTAAACGGCGGAGCCAATATGTTTCCCAAACTTTATCTGGATCTTTACCAGGCTTCGGTGAAGCGTGATTTCGAAAAGATAGCTATTCTTCAGGATACAATAATGAAAATCAGCACTTCAATATACAATGTCGGCCATTACGGATCCAGTTACCTTAAGGGCCTCAAGTGTGCTTTATCATTAATGGGTATCTGCAGCGATTTTATGGCCGAGCCTTTTCACAAGTTCAGGGAACCGGAAAGACAAAGAGTTAAGAATTTACTTGAGGAGTTGGATTATTTGAGATTGATGTAAATAATATTCAACACATGGATAACAGAAGAAGTTTTTTAAAAAGGATCTCGCTACTTATTCCGGGAACATTCTTTGCCCCGGTTATATATTCCAATTTAAAATATAACACAAACCTGACTGAATTTAAAATAAGAAATCCTAATCAGTTTATTGATTCCGGATTATTATCCGGTTATGTCGATGATTTTAACCGGTCGGATAATGAGATCTACAAGCAATCTTTTCCTAATTCTATGGCATTGGATTTCCTGCAAGAAAATATACCATTGTTCGAATGTCCTGATAAGGAATTAGAAAGGACATATTATTTCCGTTGGTGGGCTTTCAGAAAGCACCTCCGGCAAACAGAAGACGGTTGGGTTATTACTGAGTTTTTGCCTGAGATGGGGCATGCAGGAAAGCATAACACAATCTCCTGTCCGGCAGGTCATCAGTTCAGGGAAGGAAGATGGCTTCATTCAAGAAAATTTCTTGATGACTATGCCATATTCTGGTTCCGGAGGGGGGGTAATATTCGTAGCTATAGTTTCTGGGTAGCAGATTCGGTTCTGGAATATTCGAAGGTTACCGGAGATTTTTCACTTGCCAAAGAATTGCTTCCGGATATGGTGGATAACTACACAGAATGGGAAAAATCCAGGCTTGATCCCAACGGGTTGTACTGGCAGATTGATGTCAGGGATGGTATGGAGGTGAGCATAAGCGGGAGCGGTTACCGGGCAACCATTAACAGTTATCAGTATGGTGATGCCGTTGCAATGGCAAAAATTGCAGAAATGTCAGGACTTTCCGGTCTGGCGGGCAGGTTTCGCCAGAAAGCTTCCGGTATACTTCATCTTTTAAATAAATATTTGTGGGATGATAATGCGAAATTCTATAAGGTTGGGATACGGACATCAGAGCGGGAACTAATGCCTGCAGGGATCTTATCATGGAAAGTCAATAATGATAAAGAGATTATACAAAAAGCTATTCCCTCGGCTTCGCAACCTGCAGATGAAGAAACTCTCAATGCATTAAAAAATACTCAAACGCCACGGTCATCCGGTGATACTTCATTATCCAGGATGACACTGGTTCCACGAAAGGAGAGGGTTGAATGGGTGCACTATGATTTTAAGAAGCCTGTTGAAATTACCAGTCTGCAGGTTTATTGGGCTCAGGATGAAGATTGCAGGTTACCTCGTGAATGGAGTGCTTTTTACAGAAAAAATAAGGATTGGCATCCTGTCCCCGCAAGGGTTCGCAACAGGGTAGGGGCAAACAGTTTTATTTCTTTG
>CAZFOO010000233.1:0-2317 GCA_964520585.1 uncultured Bacteroidales bacterium | reverse complement strand
ACTTTTAACCTCCTGTACCAGTTCACCGGTGTTTGCCCCGGGGTTGACCTTTATATGTATCCAGGCAAGGTGCTCTGGATCAATGAAAAGAACCAGCGGATTTACACTTTCCTTGAATGACTGGAAATTGTAATTGTCAATCACACCAATTATAGGCCCTTCCGTTTGCCTGAATGTCATTCTTCGCCCAATAGCATTCTCAAATCCCATCTGCCGGGCACATTCCCGGTTAATAATAAATGCTTTGCCGACATCTGAAGGATATTCCCTACTAAAGCTTCGTCCCTCAATAATCCTTAGGCCATAGGTCTCGGTAAAATCATAAGAAACCGGATTGTAATAGAAGGGAATACTACGGTCATCTTCCTTTCCCTCCCAGTGGAAACCGTATTCATGGCCTTCTATGCTTGCGGGCTTATAACCACTTGAGGAAACCATACCTACCCCCGGAACATCCAGGATCCTCTCCCTGGCAACTTCAAAATGGTAGGGCGAGCCTACAGGAATTGTTATAATCCCTGAGCGGGCAATGCCCATATCAAGGTTCCGGATATGGCTGAGCTGGAAAAAAACTATTATCGTACTGGTGAGCAAAATAATAGTGATGACGAACTGAAATACAACTAGTATCTTGCGAAAAAGGTCGGAGCCCCGGGGATTTTCCCTTATTCCTCCGCACACGGATACGGCCTGGTGACCGGCAGTCTTCAAGGCGGGATAGAGCCCGGACAGGATACCCACCAGCAGCATTATTGCTATCACGCCGGCAATATAAACGTTATTCATATAGCTGCCCATGGCTATTGGCTCACCAAAAGCTTTCTCCACCACAGGGAGAACCAGTACCGTAATTATAACGGCTAGGACTACCGAAATAAATGACACCGCCAGCGATTCACCAAGATATTGCATAACCAGTTTCCCTTTTGTGGCTCCCAATATTTTCTGAATACCAGTTTGCTGAGTACGTGTCTGCCCCATTGCAGTGGCAATAATTATATAATTGATTGCTGAGATTACAAGGATGAATATGGCTATAGCCGACAGAATAATGAGCTGTTTCTTATTTCCCTGAATTACATTATCGTCCTGAAGGTCAGAACTAAGGTAGATGTCCTCTACCGGCTGAAGGGTGAAGACAGGTTTGAAGCCGAAATCGACACCAAGATTATCGAAAAAATAGTTTAATTTATCTTCGAACACCTGTTTCATGTCGTGCGAGTAAAGGGAAACATAAGTATAGCCTTGCCAATGCGCAAGGATATTATCGTATCCTTGGGGATTGAATATTTTCATCCTGTTAAAAGACTGGATAATTTCCAGGTTAAGATGGGAGTTTTGAGGTAAATCTTTAAAAACACCTGTGATAATACCTCTTTCTGTATTCCATTTACTGTTTATAATCCTGCTGCCGATAACTTCTTTCCCCGCAAAGAATTTATTTGCAAGAGATTCGCTTATAATTATGGCAGAGGGATCATCAAGTATGCCAGCATCAGAATCGCCCAGGATTAATTCAATTCCGAAAAGTTTTAGAAATTCATTATCTGCATAGGCATATTGCTGTGCTTCAATATCTAAGTCTCCCACCCGCACCGGATCTGCAGCTTCTATTTGCAATCTTCCAATGAGGTGGGCTTCCGGAAATTTATTCCTGATAAGCGGAGCCATCCCATGTGCAGTGAAAGCCGAGTGCGCAGAACCACTGCCTGTTACCTTTTCGCAGGTTATCCGGTAAACTGGATATTCACGTACAGTTGTCCTATCGAAGCTGAGAGCATGCTTGGCCCAAAGTGATATTATTAGAAACAGGCTGAAGGCCACGGTCAGACCTACAATATTTAACAAGGTTGTGGCCCTGTTCCTGAATATATTCCTGATGATTAATTTTAATTGTAACATACTAACGGTATTATATAATTCTTATTGATAAAGAAAGTACCTGTCAAGCAGTTAAATATTAAATTCCATAGTTTTAAAATAAGCAACCCATCAATAGATTCATACCCTCCAAACCCCCAATAAACGGATTCCCATAGATGAAAACACTGATATCATTATTTTCGAATTAGATATTTAGTCAGTAGTGACCGGAGTTTCAGTTGGTCCATGGATTATATCAATCATTTCTTTATTATCAAATATACATTTTTACTTGTGTTGGCAAAATTCGGCTCTTTTGCAGGTTTTGGTTTTGTATCAGGCAGTGCGACCTGCAAATGTGCCAATTGTGCTATGGCCTCATACAATGAACGCCAACGGCCCCGCGGTATGGCCAGTAAGGGATTGCGGGCGATTCCTTATCAAGTTACACGAA
>CAZFOO010000232.1:0-2348 GCA_964520585.1 uncultured Bacteroidales bacterium | reverse complement strand
GCGCTTGACAAGGCTGCCTGGTTGCTGGGCAGGGATGATCTTCATAAGGAGTGGCAGATTAAACGGGATATGATGCTAGCTGGCAAGATCGATCTTACTTCGTGGATGATTGAGATGGCTGGGGAATAGCTGTGCACCCCACGCAATTGCCGTGCGTGTATATCAGGGCGAGTATTTGGTGCAATTATCTAATTCACCGTATTGAGCGGGAATTGGATAAGATTGTGGAGAGATAACTTCATCTTTGCTTCCATAGTTTAAAATAGTTTCTACAAGAAATTCATTACTGATTTCCTCCTTTTTATCCTCGGGCGTGTACTAAAAGATTTAAATACTATTCAGCAAAGTGATGATGTTTTGTGATTTTTGATATATTTGTATAGGAACGTTGAATAAAACGTTTTTTCTTTAGCGGACATATTAACCGATTACCACAAGATCTTCATCAAGACATGGATTATTGATGAATTAGACTATTCAATAATACTTGCATGTATCAGATTAGATGGCCCAATCTTTTTAGAAATATATTTAAATCCAGGAAAGATTTAAATGACAGTGAATCCCGCCACTTAAAACGGATTATCTCCGGAGAAAAGATAGTCGTCGATGGTAAGTCTTTTGTCAAAGTTCAGCTCCGCTTTGTTGATACGCTTGACTTTAATATGACCCAATTCGTTAATAGATTAGAGACTGAAATAGAATCTCAGAAATTAGAGATCGTAAGACTAGCTTCATTACTGAAAGATAATGAAAAGTTGATAAATGATTTACAAACCTTAAATGCTAATCTCCTTCATGACAACAGGACACAACCATCAAGGTTGAATGAAAGAATTTCAACCCTGGCTGCTGAAAACAAAGAAAGGGGTAAGAAGGTTGCAGACTTGCTGGATGAGCACAGCAAGCTTAAGGAAAAAATAAATATATTGAATGCACAGACTATTAAATCTCAAAACATAATTACAGAAAAGGACAAAAGGATTAAATCGTTGGAACAGTCAATTTATTGGTTTAAAGCATCAGACAAAGGGTTTAAATCACTGGTGGATTCAAAATCCAAATTAAAAAAAGAACTGAGATCAACCCAATCCCAATTTAAAGCACTTACGAATGAATGCGATAAAAGAGATTCAATGATTCAATTCCTTACCAAAAAAATTCGTGACTATGAGCTAAAGATATATGAGTTGGAATCAAAGAATATTGAAAAAGATAAAAAGGCCTGATTGCCTGAATTAATGCATCATCAGGTATGATTCTATCTTCGGGTTAGAAAAAAAGCATCAATAGGTCTGGTAATCTGCCACCGTCCTTTTCCCAGAAGGGATTATAAAAAATGGTTTGGTCTTTCGGGTTGGTAACCTCGTTAAGTGCTCCTCAATTGTTTTTATATTTTATGCTTAACTTTATAAATCTTTTTTCTCACATCCAGCGAATCAGGTCCACGCGATATGTTGTTAACTAATAATCCTATTATGAAAAAATCCATTTCCTTAATTATTTTAAATACCCTGACTCTGTTTTTTGCTTTAATCATGAATGGCTTGTCAGGAAGTGCTGTTTTTGATGGTCAAACCGTAGGGACTGTAAGTGAAAAATATAACACGCTTATTGCACCTGCCGGTTATGCTTTTTCTATCTGGGGACTGATTTATCTGTTACTCATAATGTTTGTCGGCTATCAGTGGTATAGTTTTTACAAACTAAAACAGGATGCCGAAATTAAACAAACCGGTATTTGGCTTGCCCTTGCAAATATCGCCAATGGCTTATGGATAATAGCCTGGTTAAATGAAGCATTGGGAATGTCTGTTCTCATATTGTTCCTTTTGTTATTTTCATTAATTGTTTTAACGGTACGGCTCCGCCTTGAAATATGGGACGCCCCAAAACAAACAATAATCTTCGTCTGGTGGCCCGTGGTGATCTATTTGGGCTGGATAATTGTGGCTTCTGTTTCGAATGTTGCCGCTTACCTGGTAAGCTTAGGCTGGCAGGGTGGTTTTTTAAGTGAAAATATGTGGACCATAATTATGATTGGTATAGCTTCTGTTATTTACCTGTGGCTTGTTTTTTCACGAAACATGAGGGAAGCTGCCCTGGTGGGTGCCTGGGCTCTTGTAGCAATTTCGGTGCGTCACTGGAACGAATATTCCGGTATAGCCATTGCTGCAATTATTGGCGCGGGAATACTATTTATTGTTGTATCATGGCACGGATACAAAAACAGAAAGTACTCTCCCTTTGCCAGTCGGAACGGGTGAAGAATCAAAAATTGTATTTGTCCGGAGATTTGTGTTGATAGTAAGTGTTATTATTATCTCCTGCTGATTAATTTGTATCTT
>CAZFOO010000231.1:0-2371 GCA_964520585.1 uncultured Bacteroidales bacterium | reverse complement strand
TTTTGAAGGGTGGTACCAGTTTGGTGCTGTTGTTGGAAAAAGGAAATAGATTCTCAATTGATATTGACATCATTAGTAAAACTGAATGAAAAGAGCTGGAGCGCATTCTGAAAAAAGTTGTGGATTCTTCCTATTTCATCGGTTTTAAACTGGACGAACATCGTAGATACCAATCCGGTGTACCAAAGGCTCATTATAAGTTTTCCTTCAAATCAAGAAGAGTTGGTTCCGGTACAATTATTAACAACAGCAGAGGCATGAGAAACGAATAGATCAGGTTCGATATTTTATTTGTAATATTGTTTAAATTTATACCTTCAATCAGTTGGTGAAACATGATGTTTTACTACTCAGCAAAGGTTTTTGCTTTGATAAAGCCGAATTGGACAAAAAAGGAGGGAGGTTAACATATCTAATCCGAATTCAATAAAGCTTAATATTTGATTGTCGACTTTATACTTTTTCCGGATGGACAATACTTGATAAGCGAATGTCCTGATTCGGTTCTCCTCCCAATATCATTGGTTAGGTTTTGAACTTCTAAAGTGGTTAAGTGAGCGAATAATATATATTTTAATTAAAAGTAAATAATATAATGGCAAAGAATATAATGCACACAGCTATTTTGGGAGCTGCCTGTTTTTCTACACTAACGGCAATTGGCAATGATGCGGCAAATAATAATTTTCAAAAACCCAATATTGTATTCATTATGTGCGATGACCTTGGCTATGGCGAGATATCAGCACTCAATGTGAATCCCGATAAAGGCAAAATTGCAACTCCACATGTTGACCGGCTGATTTCTGAAGGCAGGACTTTTACCGATGTACATTCGGGATCAGCTGTTTGTACACCTACGAGGTATGGGCTGCTGACAGGGCGCTATGCCTGGCGGACGAAGCTTCAAAATGGGGTTGTAACGGGGCATGCTCCGTGTTTGATTAGTGAACAGACCCTCACTATTGCCGAAATGCTGAGGGATGAAGGTTACAGCACAGGAATTGTTGGGAAATGGCACCTGAATTACATCTATACAGATCCTTCCTCCGGGATAAAGCTTGGAGAAGACCATAAATTTGCTCCTCCTGTTAACAGCCTTATCAAAGATGGTCCGCTGGATCATGGATTCGATTACTTTTATGGTTTCCATCATTCGCGGGATATGCAGACAGTTTGTGAAAATGACCGGGTGATCGCCTATAAGCCTCCTGTAACGATGCTGCCGGGCATTGAAGCGAAATCTGTGGCTTTTATTAGGCGTCATGCAGATGCTGCTGCTTCTGGAAGGCCCTTTTTTCTTTATGTGGCTTTGTCTTCTCCTCACTCACCGGTTGTACCTACTGAAGAGTGGCAGGGGAAGAGTGGATTGAACGAGCACGCTGACTTTGTGATGCAAACCGATCATACTGTTGGACAAATAGTAGAGGCCATTGATGCTGCCGGGCTTCGTGAAAATACGCTGGTTGTTTTGACCAGTGATAACGGGACTTCCGGGCCGACTTCCAATATTGAAGAGTTGAAGAAAATGGGACATAATCCCTCCTGGATTTTGCGAGGGTCAAAGGCCGATATCTGGGACGGTGGACACCGTGTGCCTTTTATTGCCCGCTGGCCCGAAATAACCGAGGCTGGCAGCCAAAGCTCAGCATTACTCTGTCTTACCGATTTCATGCCGACGGTTGCTGATATTATCGGATTTAGCCTGCCTGATGATGCCGCTGTTGATGGGTTCAGCTTTAAAGACATCCTATTTGGGGGGAAGCTGGAGAAAACACGTCCGGCTGTTGTGCATCACTCAATAAGCGGAAAATTTGCGATTCGGAACGGCAAATGGAAGCTGGTACTTTGCCCCGGTTCCGGGGGCTGGTCGGTTCCCAGAGATGAGAATGCAAAAGAAAAGGGTCTTCCTGATATACAGCTTTATGATATGGATGCCGATATCAGGGAGAATTACAACCTGCAGGCTAAAAACCCTGATATGGTTGGAAAAATGGTAGGAATGCTTAAAGAAATAGTCACTAACGGAAGGAGTACGCCGGGAAGAAAATTGAAAAACGATATAGAAAGTATTGATATCTGGAAAGGAATTACACCCATTTTTTCTGAAGAATGACTTTAAAGCCTTTTTTGATAAATCGATTGTTTACTTTGCTGAGTAGTGATACACTACACCAATCTAAACCGGTTGATTTGGATATTCAAAAATTATTGATTTTATCCTATTTTTACTTAAGATTCAATTTGCAAAATATGAGTATAATCATAAGATTTAAATAAGTGAAACCCTCATGTTAATTTTTAACACAAAAAAATATGAATTTCACATTTGATAAATACAGCTAAGAGAGCTTAATAATGCATTTGAAAT
>CAZFOO010000230.1:0-2413 GCA_964520585.1 uncultured Bacteroidales bacterium | reverse complement strand
ATTCCCGATATTCAGACTCTTCCAATTTCGCCACTTCTGCTATTCGAAAAAACTTGATAAATATATCTTCTTTCAATTTGTCAGGAATCCTATCCAATTTCGGTAAATTTTTTATAACAAAAAGCCATTTGTCGAATTTGGTCTCTAACTCATCCAGGTTTTTATTAAATTTCTCCATCGACAAATATGTAAAAGTCAATTTATCATAGAAAATTTCTCCAGTCTCAATATCAGTTATTTTTGCATCATACCTATACTTGTCAGGATCGTTTTTATCTTCCTGAAATGTAAAATCAAGTATCCCTATGGCATAAACATGTTTCAAAAAAAAATTCCAATCTTTGCCTTTGTCTTTGGCTTGATTTTGAATAGGAAAAGTTGAATAAAACAACATCCTGTCTTCAAAATATTGCTGTTCAACTTTTTGCATCTCAACGATAAAGTGCTCGCCATTTTCATTTGTACAGTAAATATCAAAAATAGCTTTCCTGTTTCCGACAGTTGCGGGTAAGCTATCATTGGGTAGATATGATAATTCTTTAATCTTTCCTTCTTTGTCACCCAATAGTTCATTCAAAAAATCTAAAGGTAAATCTTTACTTGGTTCTTCACCAAATAATCTTTTAAATCCATAATCCGTGAAGGGGTTAATATATTTTTCTTTTCTTTCGAGCATTCCCCAATATAAAAATAAAAACAGAAAAAATTATCATTGCTAAAGATATTAAATTCCCCAATTTTCTCCACCTCCTCCTTTATGCTTATATTTGAAGCTTTGCCAAATTCCTGTTACCTATGATTGCCGACAGCCTGGGAATAATCATTTCTTTTGTTTGCTACATTCTGGTCATGCTCATGATCGGCTGGTACTTTTTTCGCAAGACCAGCGATTTGTCCGATTACATTTTGGGAGGGCGCGGCCTCAACAGTTGGGTGACTTCATTGAGTGCGCAAGCATCCGACATGAGTGGCTGGCTGTTGCTTGGCCTGCCAGGGTACGCTTATCTCTCAGGGCTCAATGCTCTGTGGCTGGCTTCCGGTCTGGCCATTGGTACTTACCTCAACTGGAAATTTATAGCCCGCCGCCTGAGAAAATATACGGAAGTAGCCGGCAATTCCATTACCCTGCCCGATTATTTCGAGCACCGTTTCCAGGCCAGAAACCATAGTTTGCGCATCATAGCTGCTATTTTTATCATTATCTTTTTCCTGATTTACACCGCCTCAGGGTTTGTGGCCGGGGCCAAATTGTTCAATACGGTCTTTGGTATGTCGTATTTGTCCGCACTATCTACCGGGGTAGCGGTGATCATTATCTACACATTTCTGGGGGGATTCATGGCGGTAAGCTGGACTGATTTAATCCAGGGTATCATCATGTTTTTTGCTATCGTGGCCATTCCGGTTTTAGGCATTATGGAGATCGGTGGTATCGATGCATCTCTCCAATCCATCAAAGCAGTAGATCCGCAATTGCTCAGCCTGACCATTACAGAAGAAGGAAAAACAATATCTGCCATTACCATTATTTCGCTCATGGCCTGGGGACTGGGATACTGGGGCCAGCCGCACATCCTGGCCAGGTTCATGGCCATCAGGCATAGCCGTATGATAAAAAAATCGCGGAGAATAGCCATGGTATGGGTGCTTATCAGTTTAAGCTGTGCTATATTAGTAGGCCTGCTAGGAAATGTGCTTTTAGAAAACCGGTTGGCGGGAACAGATTCTGAAACCGTTTTCATGTACCTGGTGGATCAGTTGAGCAACCCGCTATTCACCGGTTTGTTGCTTTCGGCCATTCTGGCCGCCATCATGAGTACCGCCGACTCTCAATTGCTGGTGGCTTCTTCCGCTTTGACCGAAGATATTTATCGCCTGTTCGTGCCGGATGCCTCACAGAAGCAACTGGTATGGGTGGGTCGCCTGTCGGTGATACTGATATCCATCATTGCATTCTTCATCGCATTCAATCCTGAAGCCAGTGTTCTGGAACTGGTGGCTTATGCCTGGGCAGGATTTGGCGCTACTTTTGGGCCTTTGGTGTTGCTATCCCTGTACTGGAAAAAGATGACTTATCCTGCGGCTATTGCCGGTATTATCGGCGGAGGCATTACCGTACTGGTGTGGAAACAAATGGAAGGTGGTATTTTCGAATTGTATGAAATTGTGCCCGGGTTCATGGTTTCTGTCATTTGCATTGTTTCTATCAGCCTGTGGGGTCGGCCAGTGCGACCGGAAGTGGAGGCAGAATTTGAAAGTATAGAGTCTTTTGATTTGTAAATTATAAATTAGATATAACCAAGTCATAGCTCTGCCTGAATAAAAATTTATGATCCACCTTTTTCCAGGTCTTCGTCAGCATAAGACCAATAAATATTTATGTCAATTATCTTCCTGTAAACATTTTTATCTA
>CAZFOO010000229.1:0-2466 GCA_964520585.1 uncultured Bacteroidales bacterium | reverse complement strand
TATAAAGTATAGTTAGCAATCTGTTTAACAATGTGTTAATAATGCATGGTCCGGTTATTTTGCTTTTCAATCCATGGATCACCCATGTTGTTTATTCATGCATTTTTGTGTTACGAAGTAGCATGGATGATTCATTCGAATAAATTATGGTTATCAGACTTATTATCTTTAATTTACAATAGCAATGTTTTCGTATTCAGTATTTCACTCTCATGGAACCTGCATGGTTTATTCGTGTTATTTTGTCTGCCGAAGGCTGATGCAGGTTTCATCAGGTAATGCAAAATTTTAACCTTTGGTGGATTTTGCATGCTATTGTCAGTGCATTGTGCAATTTTATTCAGATATAAAAAATCATGTATTTTTGGATATTTAAGAAACAACATAATAATGAATAAGAAAGAATATCAAAGTTTAGTCTTTTTGATTATAGCTTTAATTGTTGGACTAATTACTGATATTAAGGCCCAATCCGGATTAAGATCAATCGATAAAATTTTAAACACTAAAGGGCTCATAGCTTTATGGGATTTTAAAGAAGAAGAAGGAGGCAGCAGATTAGCTTATGGTATGGGTAAATTTCCGTTATCAGAAGTTAATGGAACCATACCGCGAATTTCTGATGGTCCATTGTCCGGTTATTCAGCCAAATTTGGCAATGAGGCATTTCTTAGCCTCTCAAATGAAAAAACTGGGGAGCTTAATATTTATGGTAAGAATCAGGGGGTCACTGTAATGGCTTGGGTCAAATGGGAAGAAAAAACTGGTTTCGTTGGTGGTATGTGGAATGAATACCAGGATGGCGGAAAACGTCAATACGGATTGTTTGTGTCTTTACCTCATTATAATGGTGAAGATCAGGTCTGCGGTCATATTTCTTATTCTGGTAAACCAACTCCACCCTTTCCATATTCAATAGATTACTCAGCCAGCAAGCAGACTGTACAAAAAAACAAATGGCAATTTATAGCCTTTACTTACGATGGTATGTATATTAAATCCTATCTTAATGGAATTTTTGAACCCCGTGAACCTGAACTAATCAAGAATACACAAGGTTTTGAAGGGTATCCGGATGGGTTAGTCCAGTCAAAGAATCCTTATTTTTTCCCAGATGGAATGGGTAATAATGGCTCAGATTTTACTGTCGGATCTGTTTTGCTGAGCAGGGGAATGGGAAACTTTTTTGTTGGACAAATTGGAGGTCTGGCTGTTTTTAACAGGGCTTTAAATGACAAGGAGATAAATTGTCTGTATCTTGAATTTGTTAATCCAATGAAATGACGGTATTTATAATCTGGTAAAAACATTAGGATATGATTTTTAATCCCGGATCTTTTATTTGGCATAGGGTCAACGGGAAATGAAATTATAAAATACCAAATAAAAAATGGACTGCTTGACAGAAATGATTTACCGAAATTATTAAATAAAACAAAAACCTTGAATTCATTTACGAATATGAACCGTTAATAACAGCAGGTTTAATTCAAGTACCTGTAATAGTTATCATTGGTAAAACAGATAGAAGGGTGCCTTATTCTGATGTTTTTAAATTGGCAAATGCCATTAAAGCAAATTGTAACAGTAATGTTGAAGTAAAGGTTTTTGATTTTTCCAGTCCTTTATTGACTATTTTGCCGTCATGCCCCCGTCTACCGGAAATGCCGCGCCGGTAATGAAGCCGCTTTCATCGCTCGCCAGAAAGGTTACCAGATTGGCAATGTCATTATTATCCGCATATCTTCCCAGTGGTATCATTTGTTCAAACTGCGTTTTTGCTTCTTTTGCTGATCCCGGACTGAAACCTTCTTCCAGAGAACGCATCATGCGGTTATCAACGGGAGAGGGGTTTACAGAATTAACCCTGATATTCTTGCCGGCTAGTTCGAGTGCCAAAGATTTTGCCATTCCCACCAGGGCATGCTTGCTGGCAACATAGGGACTAACATTTGCAGTACCCCTCATTCCGGCGACAGATGATGTAATAATAATACTTCCTCCCTGTTCCATAAGAGGGATTATGTATTTCATTCCGAGCCAGGCTCCTCTTACATTTACGGCCATAAGTTTATCATAATCCTCAACCGGGTAATCAGTAACCGGCTTAACAACACCTTCGATGCCTGCATTATTTAAAAATATATCTACCTTATTAAACTGTTTTCTGGTATTTTCTGCATAATTCTTTACCTCTTCTTCTTTACTTACATCGGCAACTGTATAATATACATTCTTGCCAACAAGGTCATTCACTGCCGATTTCAAATCTTCCTCCTTCAGGTCTACCAGCATCACACTTGCTCCTTCATTAAGGAATATTTCTGCAGTAGCCTTTCCAATACCTCCGGCGCCACCGGTTATTACAGCGGTTTTATTTTCCAGTCTTTTCATAATTATTCATTTTTCTCGATTTATACTCTTTTCTTGATTTATACTCTTTTCTTGATTTATACTCTTTTCTTG
>CAZFOO010000228.1:1421-2517 GCA_964520585.1 uncultured Bacteroidales bacterium | reverse complement strand
CATTTGAGAAATTAAAAATACCGGAAACTCCAACAATTTATGTAAATGGTTACAGGTTCCCGAGACAATACAAGGTAAATGATATAGAATATTTCACAGATGTAATCACAAGTCTAACCATGGAAAGTAAAGGGCAGGAAGCCTGTTCTCACTGTAGCGAATAGCTTCCCGCCCGGCCCTTTCCTTAAAAAGAAAGGAGGTGGAACATGGGTTAAAGATAATAATGAGGAATAAATATTCCTCGCCTTTGAAATGATAAATAAGGCACCTTAAAATTATTTTTAACTAAAACTTTAGTATTATGAAAAAATTAGGTAAATTGTCAATCTCACCCGAGAAGATTATGAAAAATGAAGACCTGATTAATCTGCAGGGGGGGTATGTTGGTGATAATGATAGCTGCAGCTGCTATAAATATAATTCAGATGAAAGAAAAACTGAAAGTTGTACCTGCAATGATCCAATAGAAGATGTTTGTGGAGATGGTTGGGACGGTTATAATTGTATGTAATTAATTTATCTAACCTCATGATATTCTGTAATTATCTCATGGGGTTAGATTTAATTTACTTCTTAAAAAAATTGTTATTATTTTCAATAGCGTCATGCAAACTTTCAAGCCAGTTGAACAGAAAAGCCTATGATACCGTTTGGATTTGATTTTCACTTCTTATTGCGTCAGTTAGCTGAATATGGCAGAAATTTAACTTAATGTATAAACAAAAGAATTGATAAAACTACAACCGAAAGATGAAAACTAACTCATAATGAAAAGATCCATACTATTTTTATTACAATTATCAGCTATATTAATAATTATTTATTCCTGTAATAACAATCAAATCGAAGAAAGAAATATTTCGGTAATTGACAACATAAACAAATCATCACTTTTAAAACTTTCCGACTATGCCGAAAGTATTGAATATATACCTATTGAAACTGCAGATATAGCTCTGTTAACTGGAGATGAAAGAATCGAGTCTGCTGCTGATCATTTTATAGTTTTTGGTCAAGAATGTTATGTATTCAACCGCAAGGGAGATTTCTTGAGAAAGGTTGGTAGGGCGGGGAGAGGACCAAGAGAGTACTCATC
>CAZFOO010000228.1:0-1411 GCA_964520585.1 uncultured Bacteroidales bacterium | reverse complement strand
AGCAAGAACAGGTTATTATTTCCCGGGTGATACACTTTTATTTTTTAAGAATTCTTCCAAACGAGGTTTGATTTCATATTCGATTAACGGAGACTTTATTACAAATTGCATTTTTAATCGAAATTTTTTCGTGATTAGAAGTATTAGCAATGGCTTATTTGCAGGATATAGAGCATTCATTCAGGGAAATTCAGATTGGAACACTTTAATTGTCAATTGTAAGGGTGATTCGGTTTCCTATATTCCCAATAATTATTATTTTGAAGGTAATAGCAATATGTTTTTAAATCATGAAGTTGTTATGTACGATTTCAATGGCACCCTTCACATTAAAGAGATTTATAGTGATACAATTTATTTTTTCAATGACAAGGGCACACACATACCTAAATTTATTCTTGAGCTCGGAATTCTAAGTATACCCCAAGATATTAGAAATTGGGAGTTTGAAAAATTCCGTAATTCTATTGGAAAGGATTTCTTTCTTGTTAATGGATTGTTTGAAACTGATATTTATCTCATTTTAAAATATAACCATGCAAATAAGAGAAATAATTTAATGGTATATAACAAGAAAAGCGGGAAAATTGACAACTTCCCCGAAAGTGAAAGGACCGGAGGTATTAAAAATGACATGGATGGGGGTCCTGATTTCATGCCGGAGCACAACGATAATAACCTATTCCTCCAAAAAATGAATGCCTTTGAATTAAAAGCGCTCGTAGAGACTGAAGAATTCAAGAATTCCAACCCAAAATATCCTGAAAAGAAAAAAGAAATTGAGGAGCTGGCAGCCAGCCTTGATGAGAATGATAATCCGGTGCTGATGCTTGTTAAATTAAAAGAATAATAATTGGGTTTAGATTATTATATCATTCTGTCATGTCAGTCTCCGAAAGCCACAAAAGCTTGACCGCGCCGTAGCTTTCTCTTCAGGCTCCCTTTCAAAAAAAAAATAGGAGCAGAGATTTGCTCCTAACATTACTCTAAATCAGCCTTTCAAATATTCTAAATTTAAAGATGAATTTATTAACGCATATAAAAACCATTAACAATGAACCCTAATGAAAATTAATTATAAATTTCTGAATATATTTTTTCCTGTCTTGCTCTTTTTTACTTCTTGCAATAATTCGCCTGAAGATAGGATGACAATTGACCTTACTGAGACCAGAATATTAAGTGAAATAGAACTATCAACCTTTATTGATGATATTACATATATTCCTTTGGAAACTACTAATGATAATCTAATTAATAGAATCTGGAAAACTGGTTTTTCTAACAACTATGTATATGTAAAAACTTTAAGGGAATTATATAAATTCCAGTTTGATGGCAGTTTTGATACCCAGGTTGGAAGACGGGGACGGGGTCCCGGAGAATATAATTATCTCACTGATTTTTGTGT
>CAZFOO010000227.1:0-2563 GCA_964520585.1 uncultured Bacteroidales bacterium | reverse complement strand
GACCACCATCAATAAGGTCAATATTACCTGCGGCCGGTGGTTTACTGATTAAACCGTACGTCTTATGTTCCGCGCTGAAGGCGTCTTCGCTAATGGCTTTTGAAATTTTTGAAATTGTTGCTTCAGCAGATGCCAAATCAGATGGAACCTCATGAAATTCATGGTATACATTGCAAATGACTTTCGAAATAGACGATTCGTGATCGGCATCAAAAAGATAGATTGAAAAAGGTATTGTTATCGTTTCCCCTGGTTTGATCTGAATAATTCCTTTCCCTGATCCGTCAAATTCATGGACTTCCTGCGGTCTCGTATAGATGCCGGGTGCATCAACATACCCTGCAGTATAGCCAACAGAAACTCCTTTTTCCATTGATGCCATAAAACCATTGTATTCATGGAAAGGTGAATTTTCAACGGAAGGAGACCAAAAAGTAACAGGATTATCATTTATTGCATAAGGGCTGCCTGAAATTCCGGCAACCATTCCATTGGTGAACATCATTGCCACGGGGTGGGTCAACTGATCGCTTCTCACGAACCAATACGGAGAATAAGGAAAACGGACCTTACCTTTTCTTAACCGGGGGAATTGCTTTATCAGGTTCGGGTTGTAACCGGTTCTTCCCTGATTTTTGCCATAGAGAAAACCAGGCAGAAAAAAACGCGCATCATCGTAATTTCCCACCAATTCGATTAAAACAGTGCCTGACCAGATTTGATCGGAAGTGTTTTTCAGTTCAAGTTCACACCTGAAAGGGTCTGATGGAGTTCCATTACCGGAAATAACGGATGCCTTCTCCATTAGATTTATTTTGGTGGAATTTTGAAGATCAAGTGAAGTTTCATGTGATGCCTGATACCTGAATTCTACCTGAAAATCTTTATGTATGAGCAGATTTTGTGAACGATTGCACGAAACCAGCGGCACGATTATCAGTAGGGAGACAACGAATATCGTATTTTTCATCAGGTTAATCATACAGCTTTGATATTATGAATCATATTCCGTTATATGAGTAATGGTTCAGGCAGACAATATTCTGTGTTTTGCAATAAACTCCGGATCAATTTCCACCCCGCTGCCAATGCCTTTGGGTAAATGCAAGATGCCATCTTCCGGAATTAAACTGGAGGTTTTGCATTCAAATGGAATGTCGCGATTGACGCCTTTAAACTCATGGTAAGGCCCGGCATTTGGAACGGCCGATACAACCTGCATCATATAGATATATCCCAGACCGGTACCGGAAATGTGAGGCGTGCATAAATAGACTTTTGCCTGGGCCATTCGGGCAACCTTCATGCATCGGATCATTCCTCCGAAATAAAACAAATCCTGCTGTACCATCTGCACGGCTTCATTTCCTATGAGCCAACGAAAGTTACGGATGCTCACTTCGCCGCCTCCCGAACCAATAGGGATTGTCAATGCCTGCGCTGTTTCTTTCCAGGTTTCGTAATAATCCGTAGGGCAGGGTTGCTCGCACATGTCTATTTTGTTGACCTCCAATATTTTACCAACACGAATGGCTTCTTCGGAAGTGTAATAACTCCCGTTGCAATCGGCATATATAGTTATGCTATTGTCGAATGCCTCCCGAACCATGGGGATGAGCCTTTCTGTCCTTCCTGGAGGATCTTCGGGAATACTGCGTCGTCCGCCAATCTTAAATTTTACAGCTTTTGCCCCGGTTTCTGCCTGTAGCTGTTTAATCCGGGCGAGGCTTTCCTCTGCGGATTTTCCTCTGTTGTTATTGGCGTGATAAATGGCGATCTCTGTATTATGAATGTCGCCAATTAGTTCGCCCATGCTTTTTTTTGCTATCCGGCCCAACATATCCAGGATGGCCATCTCCACTGTAGCAATCGGAATCCATAACGTGTACCCCTGGTATTTGTAGTTGTTTTTGAACATGGTTACATCATATACCAATTGATCCAGGTCGCGGGCATCTTTACCAATAAAAAAGGGGTTAACCAGCATTAATTGGATGGGATAGAGGTGGGGCATCCGAATATTATGCCCGACACAAAAACCTTCAGCACCATCTGTTGATCGCACTCGAATCATGTAATTGCCTTTGTATTCCAGCAAGTCGCATGACTTAATGATGACTGGTTCCGGGAAGTATTCTTTTTTTAATACAGGCTTCTCAAGCGCTGCATCAAGTGATTTGTATCTGTTTTGCAGAGGATTAGCGAAACTGCTATTTTCACCGGAATTTGACCAGGAGATGAACGATGAGCCCACACCTGCCAACATACCGGATTTTAAAAAATATCTACGGGAGTTCTTCATACATTCATTAATAAATTCTGGTTAGTAGTATTATGCCAAATATACTGAAAACCGTTTGGAACAACTGATAGCCGTAGGGTTTTAGGGTTGCTGAAAGGGGCAATAAATCAGTATGTTAACTCTTTGTCTTGATTTTGACATTTGTTTGTCCCGGGGTTGACATAAAAATCAGGGCAACCATTAGATGATGGGCGCTATCAAACGCTGAGTTCTGGCTCACTAAAAAAAAATCGATTTTCTACAATTTAATTCATATTAATA
>CAZFOO010000226.1:0-2571 GCA_964520585.1 uncultured Bacteroidales bacterium | reverse complement strand
TGGCATGCCTGCGCTGGTATTTCAGTCTGGGATTATTGGGTCCGTCAAACTCGTACGCAATTAATGGATCATTCAGGGCACTGTCGGCATAAAACCTGATTATTTCCATTAAATCCTGAAACAAGGTATCCGTTTCCTGGTAGCGTTTTAGTTCTTCTACCCTTTCCATTGTAAGAATCAACCTCGGATGAGGTTTAAGGTTAGTATAATCAGGATCTGATTCCACTTTTTTTGTATCAATACCCTGTGCATTCATAATGCCAAGTACCAGAGTGAAAAATAACAGCATCAATTTTTTCAATTTATCGTTTCAATTAAATTTCTGAATATCTAATCATTATTTAGCAAGAAGTAATGTTAAGGTTGACATTTCTTGTCTAAAATAACAAGTATAATAAAATTGTTTTTTAAAAATTTCCAGGGTTAAGGACAAAGTAAGACAAGAGATTGTCAGACGTGTGACAAACTTAATAAATACAGCAGGGGAAAGCAATAAAGATCATTAATATCAGCGTATTACCCAATTTTTCATGGATCATAATTTGTCATACCCATATAAAATTAAAAATAGTTTCAACCAATTGATTGGTAAAACAATTCATTATCCAAACCGCTTCAATAATTTTTAAATAAATACATTTAAATATTTGGCAATTACCGGACTGTCAATTTTCTGATAGCATAACAGATTATCTTACTTCGTTATTTAGCTAAACACCTCTTGAATACCAAAACGAATAACTTTTTCAGGAAGCAATTTTATTGGACAAATAAGCTTTTAAAAGACAATTTCTATTAAAAATACCTGCCTCATACCATAAAAATGGCTCAAAGAATCCCTTATGTAAATTATTCATTGACAGGATAAACATGCCATCCCCGGGACAAACAAATGCCAAAATCAAGACAAAGAGCTAAAATATTGATTTATATATTCTTATGGAAGCACTTAAAACCTACGGATATCAGGAGTTCCAATGGGTTTTCAGTATATTTGACCTGTTGCTACTAATGAAAATCATAAATTAAATTTATGAATAATTCACGTCGAAGTTTTTTGAAATCTGGTATTCTGGCAGGTGCTGGCTCATCGTTTATCTCCTGGTCAAGTCCTGAGAAAAAGGGCAGTTTCACTAATCCTTTGCAAAACAGACACAAATCACTTGATGAAGCGCTTGAAAAGCCTGTACTAAAAACAGAATACTTCCCGGAACCGGTCATCATAGAATCTTGCGACTTATTGGAGTATCAGGAAAATTATATTTGCCAGGTCCGCTCCACAAATGGTGCCGAGGGTTACTGTGTAAGTCACAATCACAGAATGCCACATTTATTCCCCATGCAGGTTCAGCGGGTTAACCCCTTCTTTGTGGGTAAAGATGCCCGATACCTCGACAGTCTGATCGAGGAAGGCATTATGATGTATCAGAATAATTATAAATACCAGGGCTACGCCTTATGGATTCCGGTTGCAACCGCAGAGATGGCCATCCTCGACATGTTGGGCCGCATAGCCGGTAAAAGCATGGGTGAATTAATAGGCGATATCCATAATACGGAAATTGCCATTTACAGGGCCAACAACAACAGAGGAAAGTCAGCCGAAGAAAGCCTGGAAAACATTAAAACCTTGCAGTCTGAAACAGGTGCTAAAGCCGTGAAATTTAAAATTGGCGGGAGACGCAGCAATCCAGAGGTACCCCAGGGAAGAACAGAACGTCTGGTACCCATGGTACGTAAGGCATTTGAAAGCAATATAACCTTGTATGCCGACTGCAATGGCAGCTACGATAACACGGATGAGGCCATCCGCATTGGCAGGATACTTGAAAAGAACAACATTGACATGTATGAGCAACCCTGCCCGACGGATTATTATGATACCTGGAAAGCTACTGCTGATGCACTGGCTATTCCCATTGGTTCTGGTGGTGGCGAGGTTAGCATCCGGAATTTCAGGTGGCTGATTGGGAACGAGGCAATACAAATGGTGCAACAGGATCTCTTTTATTTTGGTGGCATGGTTCGTTGTATGAAGGTTGCGCGGATGGCTGAAGCTGTTGGATATCCGTGTACACCACATATTTCAGGTACCGGACTGGGGTATATTTATATGATGCAGTTTGTATCTGCCATCCCCAATGCTGGTCCTTACCATGAATTTAAGGGCGTCAGCCGCGATATTCCTTTTGAATGTAAAACATCAAGTTTGATTCCGGAGAATGGCATTCTCCATTTGCCAAAAGGTGTTGGAAGTGGAGTGGAAATTGATCCGGATTTTATTATGAAACATAAATTAATAACATTATAAATACAGTAACATGAAAAAAAAATGTTTATTATTCAGCCTAAGTATGATATGCCTTTTTGCACAGGCTCAAACCCATCTGCCTCTAAATTACCAGCTTCGCCTGGAACCCGTATGGGCCCGTGTGGCCGATGCCCTGGGTGAACCGGGTTCGGTAGAGAGTGCCGAATTTTCACCTGACGGGAAATACATCGTTAGTGGAACCAAGTATGACAACTCGGTCATCATGTGGCGTACCTCAGACGGAGCCGAATTATGGCGTG
>CAZFOO010000225.1:0-2619 GCA_964520585.1 uncultured Bacteroidales bacterium | reverse complement strand
AAGTGGCATAAATAGGCGTCGTATGTTCTTTATTCCCTGTTTTTTTCAGGCTTGCTCTGATGGCATTTGTCTCAAAATTGGGGTATTTTTTCATAGTTTCTTCTGTTTGTAGGATGCAAAAGTAAGATATAAAGTTGTGATATGCTGAGGCATTAATTATTTGAACTAAATTTTTATATATTTGGTATATAAATGTAATAGAAACCAATGCATAAAGATAGCCGAACGATGAAGTTAAAACCATTTCCAGGCAGCAATTTTTCTGAGAAAATTTTTCAGATTACCCGGGGAAGTAATTATCTGATAAAAGAAATGCGTTTTAGTCCACATAATATTTACCATTCTGGTCATGAATGCCCGGTACCAACCAGGGATGATTTTCGTGTAAAGCCCAACTTGGATCCTTACACTGAGCCTCAGATGCTTCCTGAATGCCGACCCGTGACCAAATCAAGAAGGGTGGCTTATAATGTGACTTATGAAAACGATGGCCTATTGCCAAAACCAACCCAACAGGCCATGCCTGGTTGCGATGTTTTCCTGGAAGCAAAAGAATGTAACATGAACAGATGAAGTATAATGATGAGGTAAAGAGAAAACTTAATGAAATATTTAATGGTACAATAAGAGCTCCGGAGAATCGAAATTTCTTTGTACTCGCAGGTAAATAGAAAATGAAGTATTTATATTTCGCATTTATATTATCTGTTTTGCTTATGTCAGAATGTAAGAAAACAGAAATATTAGATAAGGATGAATATGGGATAATCATTCGATTACCTCATATTTGGAAAACTCCATTAAGTGAAGGTGATCGTATTAGTTCTTGGTTTGATAATACTGAAGTTTTTGATGGAGAAATCTTGTTACCATTTGAAGGAGAGAGTAATGAGGGTTATTTCGCTAAACTTAATATTGAAACAGGAGAAGAAATAGAAAAATTAAAATATTTTGGTGATAAAGATTTCCTGATACATAAAAGCTATTTTTCAAATGATAATAAGTTAGTTATAATTGATGAATGGGAGAATTATTGTATCGATTTATACGAATTGGATTATCTCTGGAAATTCGATATTGAGAAACTCATGACTTACCCTCTTTCGTTGACAAGTGGTATAAGTGATTATTTTTTTATTTGCGGTATACCCAGGGGAATGTCAGATACCATTCTCCCTTATCGGTGCGGTTATGTTGGTGATGTTAATACAGGTGAGCTTGAATTATTTTTAGTGCCTGATCTCGGAGATCTTCCGGAACCAGATCCAAATGAGATTGCAGATCTGATCGTTGGAGTTGATTGGATTGAACCTTTTTATTCAGATAATGAACTTTACCTCTTAGTATATTATGGTAAGCAATATGAATCTGTCAATGGTAAAGTCAGTCAAAGCTTCTTGGGGTTGTATAACTTTACTAAAAAGAGTTGGGTTTATGAAAGAAATCCTTTAGGGAGGGTTAGCTGGATAGATGGCAAGCCAATTCTTGAAGATGGCAGGGTGTACCATACACTCTACAGCCATGTTGAATGCAGGAATGTTTTTACAGGAGATATTATTTGGAGGGCAACGGATTCCGTTAGCCATAACCCCAACGGGTTTTGTATAAGTGAAGATAACATTATCGTTTTTGAAGAAGGATTCAACAAGAAGGTTACTGCTTACTCTAAATCAGATGGACTCGAAATTTGGAGTACGGCCTCGCATGGTTCAATTTCAGTTATGAACGAGTTAAATAATGTTGTCTATTTTTCCAGTATCGGTGATGGTAGACTACACGCATTGGATGCTAACACTGGCGAGTATCTCTGGAGGCTTATTTCACCAGATAAAGATAAATATCCGGGAGGTCATTTTAAAACTGAATGTGTGGTAGCGCCAGGTGAGAACGATGAAAAAGGGAGGGTGATTGTTTCAACTTTTTACAGTGCCATCTGCTACGAAGCCATCCGTTAAAAATAAAACCTTCCAGATATTCTGAACATGGAAGGTTATAAAATTCTATATACCATTACGGGTGATTTACAGGCATCAATTTATGTTTAATTTATTAGTAACTAAATCAATAAACAAAAACCGATTAAAAAATGAAAAAATTATCTTTACTACTTTTAGGTGCCCTTATAATGGGCTTGACAGGTTTAAAAGCACAGGTTAACCAGGGCAAAATCACCCTGGGTCTTTCCTCATCTTTTGGTGTTATAAACACCAGCACCGATTTTATGAATATTGGGTTTTCAACAGTAAAAGAAAAAAGCGATGCCGAAGGATTTGAGGAGGAAGATCCATCAAAAATGACACGGATTAATTTTTCGCCAAGGCTGGGGTATGTCGTAGCAGATAATTTTGTGATAGGTCTGGATTTAAATACAGTAATCGGTACGCAGAAGGCTGGTGATGACGCTGGTGATAAATATAGCCAGTCAATGGTGGCTGTCGGGCCTTTCATAAGGTACTACATTTCTTCTGCAACGGTGTTACCATTTTTAGAGGTAAGTTCTCAATTCGGAACTCTTAAAGATAAATATGATTTTAGTGATAACACCTTTTTTGAAGATCAGGAATATACGGCAAGCCTTACTTCCGTGGGCGGTGGTGTTGGTATTGCTGCTCCCCTGGG
>CAZFOO010000224.1:0-2654 GCA_964520585.1 uncultured Bacteroidales bacterium | reverse complement strand
TTTTGGCAATTGACCTGACCTCCCGCATGTTTGCCATAGAGAAGGGCTGTCCGCCGATCAGATTGGTAGATGCCTCAAGCCTTATAAAGCCAACCTTGTCAGCGCCGTAATCGCTAATAACCTTGTTGAGCTTGTCAATATCCATATTTCCCTTGAAGGGGTGGCTGCTTTTTATTTTGACTGCCTCATCGGTATATATCTCCAGCACCTTGCCGCCGTTAATCTCAATATGGGCCATGGTGGTTGTGAAATGGTAATTTGTGGGAATTACATCACCTTCCTTTATAAAAACCTTGGATATAATATTCTCTGCAGCCCTGCCCTGATGAGCGGGAAGAATGTAATGTTTGCCAAAAACATCCCGCAATGCCGATTCCATGCGGTAATAACTCTGTGATCCTGAATATGCATCATCGGCTTGCAACATTGAAGAAACCTGGTTGTCGCTCATGGCATTGGTTCCTGAATCGGTCAGCATGTCAAGGAAAATATCTTTGGTGTCGAGCAAAAATGTATTGTACCCGCCCTTATCAATCGCCTCAAGCCTTTCTTCGATAGGTTTAAGATTAAGTTTTTGAACGATTCTTACCTTGTGGAGTTCGACCGGTACCTGCTCACCATTGCCGAATTTGATCATATTGCTGCCGTTATTTTCCATAATGTGATTGAAATTTGTTGGTTAAACTATTTGTTGTGATTTGTTTATGCAGTATTTGATAAGCCTTGTAGTTATTAGATTTGTTTATGACATATTTGATAAAGCTTGTTGCCGGTAACAGGTCTTGTTTTTGCGACAGGTTGTGTTACCTGTGATAAGTCCTGTTGTGGTGACGGGTCTTGTTGCCTAGGAATAGTCCTATATTGGTAACAGATTTTATTACTGGGCAGTGTTAATGATATTGTGGTTTTGTTATAAACAGGGCGAGCAGGATTATTTGTATTTTTCATCAGTCTGTAATCAGGAACTTGCAGGATTATTTGTATTTTTCATCAAGTCACAATCATATTTTTTAACACTTCCAAAAATAGAATTTTATTTTATAATGCAAATCCACTCTATAAAAATTTATTGCAAGGTTTTGTTTTTTGCAGGATGAGGACGACAACTCTCAGTCAATCGTAAAGTTGATTCAATAATTAATCTGATCTATTTCAAAAAAACATTTATATCTTTAGGGGGGCCGGTTAGGGATATTGCTGGTCTCCCTTTTAATTTTTTATAACAGACTCATGAAGAAATTAAATTATTTGATTTTTATTGCTCCCCTGTTTTTTTTTGGTTCAGTTTTTCCGGGTAGTTCCAATTATGGACCAGCTGAACCGGCTCAATTACACCGGGACGACCCTTTCCTGCAGGATTACAGTGTAAAGTATTATTTTAACCAGCCCGGAGTAAGGTTGCAGAAAGTTGCATCTGACCGTAACGGGAAAATACAGGTATTATCAACTGCCGGCCTGCTTCATACGCATGCAGGTGATTTCCTTTATCCCGGAACATTACAGTCCGACCGCACTTACAGGCCTATGGCCGATAAAAATATTACTGGACTCCTTTCCTACGACAGGCAGCTGGTATATCTCGATGATGTTGCTGTGCTCAGTAATGCCTGGGCAGGAAAATTGTTTTCCAGGCATGAAATGAAAAATGCAAGCTGGTTTGCCGGTGGAGAGGATTTTAGTTTTATGGTTTCGGACGGAAGGAACCTGCGGTATATCCACGATTCAAAAGTGCTGTGGAAAGGAAAGGTTCCCGACAGGTTAATTGATATCAGGTTTGTACCGGCAACAGAAAAATTCTGGATACTTACCGATAAATCGCTAAGCACATTTTCACCTGAAAATAACGAGGAAAAAACCGTATTCGAGGGTACTGGATTCACAGCATTTGATGTAGTTTCTTTTGGCTCAAAAACCATTATTGGTACAGGAGACGGATATATTGAGATCAATAATATGACAGGCAGGCAATCAGGAGATATTCGAAAGAAATTACCAGTTACTGAGATAACAGCCATAAAGGAAGTTCATGGCAACGTATGGTTCGGTTCACCACTTGGAGCCTTTATGTTACGTGATGACGGGGAGTTCAATTACTACTATGGAGAGCGCTGGTTGCCAGGCAACCAAATAATTCATATTGCCGGGGGGCCCGGAAAGTCAGTCCTTGTTTTAACGGAAGGGGGGCTCGGACATATCCATTTCGATGAAATGACACTGGAGGACAAGGCCCTTTATTTTGAAAAGCAGGTTCGCAGCCGTCACATTAGAAACGGGTTAAATGCTTCATTAAGCGGACTGGAAAACGGTGATCTCTCAACCGGCTATCTGGCAGATTCTGATAATGACGGCTTGTGGACCAGCATGTATTTAGGAAGTCAGATTTTCAGGTATGTCGTTACCGGAGAAAAAGAGGCTCTTGATAACCTTTCCGAATCACTTGATGCCATGGAAAGGCTTTATACAATTAATCATATTCATGGATTCCCTTCCCGTTCATTTGAACGGAGCGGATATATAGAGATCCTGGCCGACCCTGTCCGCTGGCAGCATTCCTCAGATCCGGAGTGGGACTGGAAAGCAACTACCAGCAGTGATGAGGCCATCGGACATATATTTGCACTGGGCGCCCTGGCTGAACTTGTGGATGTGGAGAC
>CAZFOO010000223.1:0-2667 GCA_964520585.1 uncultured Bacteroidales bacterium | reverse complement strand
TGAAAGAATTATTATTGCTAACAATGCCAAACAAAAGGTCAAATTATTACGCATACGGTACCACTTTGAGGAGTACAACCTGAACATGCACTAAAAGTGCAATAATATGTATCGTAACCATGGCCACAATAACCATACCCTCCCTTCAGATTAATCAGGTCTTCATTTTTCATAATCTTCACAGGTGAAATTGACAATTTACCTAATTTTTTCATAATACTAAAATATTAGTTAAAGAATAATTTTAAAACAGCCCTATTTATCGTTTCAAGGGCAAGGAATCTTATAGATTCTTGAATGTTTTTATTGTTTAATACTTTGCTTTTCTGCAATCGTTGAATGAACAAAAGGTTGTTTTGGGTTATTGTAGGCAATTTTTGATTATTTTTGAATTATTAAGAATGGGTGGAAAAGAATATATCTCAAATTAAGAAACAGTTAATAAACATTATCTTCAGTCAACATTTATTTACTCGGTTTAAAGGCTAAGTACAGCCATAAGCCGGTACAAAGAAAAGAGTTATGAAGTGCAAACTGCAAAAATTAAGTTCTTCAGGTTTTTATCCTGTGCTCATCTTTTTATTGATCTTTCTGTCAGGATGCCGGTCATCCAGTAAAAGGACGGAGGATCCTCTGTTTAATAAGGCGCTTGAAAACGGATACCTGGCTAATGAGGGCTACCAAAGGTGTATTGATTTTATGGAAGACTGGCTGAAGTTTGCCGATCCGGAAACGGGACTTATCCCCCGGAATCTTGACTCATCGATAGATGTTTGGGACCCCAAGGATTCTGCTGCCGATAATTATCCTTTTATGGTGCTGACTGCGGCAATAATTAATAATGAACTTTTTGAAGGGCCTATGTATGACATTCTGGTAGCCGAACAGAAATACACAAACAGGCTTGGTCGGTTACCGGACCGGTATTCATTTTCAAAACGGGATTTTACCATTGAAGAACCTGATACGGACAGGATAATATTTGGTGCTGCGGAATATGTTAAAGACGGCCTGCTGGCTCTGACAGAATATCTTGGCCATTCACCCTGGTCAGACAGGATGATTGATATAGTTGATGATATATGGGAATATGCTCCATATGACACCCCATACGGCAAGATTCCATCTTTGAATGTGGAGGTTAACGGTGAACTTCTGCAGACCCTGTCACGGCTTTACTGGATGACGGGTAATGAAAAATACCTGGAACAGGCTGTGCGCATTGGCGATTACTATCTGCTCGGCAATCAGCATCCAACCAGGGATATGGACTTGATAAGGCTGCGTGACCATGGTTGCGAGATAGTTTCAGGATTATGTGAAATTTATGTTACTGTGGCATTTGCTAATCACGACAAAAAAGCAGAATACCAGGAGCATATTTATGAAATGCTTGACAGGATCCTGGAGGTAGGGACCAATGAAGACGGTTTGTTTTATAACCAGGTAAATCCCCTTACGGGTGAAATACTGGACGATGGAATTGCTGATACCTGGGGATATACCTACAACGCCTATTATTCGGTTTATATGCTGGATAACCATGAACCATACAGGGATGCACTCCTTAAGGTATTCACCAATCTTTACAATTATGTCAACTATGACTGGGAAAGGGGAAGTGCCGATGGATATGCGGATGCGGTAGAAAGTGCTCTTAATCTTTACAACAGGGAACCTTCTCCTGATGTTGCCGGATGGATTGACAGCGAGATACAGGTAATGTGGTCGATGCAGGATTCAGCGCAAAGAGAAGGTCTGGAAAAATGGCAGGACCGGGGAGTCATTGAGGGCTGGCACGGTGATGGAAATTTTGCGCGGACAACAATTATGTACTGTTTATGGAAAACGCAGGGGATAACCATTTCTCCCTGGGGTAACTCAATGATATACGGCGCAGAGAGAGATAAGGATGTGATCAGGATTGCCATGCATGCAGGTGAAAACTGGAGCGGTAAAATGCATTTTGATCATCCACGTCACATGGATATTTTCAATCTCCCGATGGATTATCCCCGTATCAACCAGTTCCCGGAGTGGTTTACGGCGGAAAGGGAAAGGAAATATACCATTACAAACCTGAACAACGAAGAAACGTTTGAGTATACTGGCTGGCAACTGATCGATGGTATTCGCCTGGAAGTTGATTCGGGGGATACAACTTATCTTGAGCTGAAACCAAAGTGGTAGTATAACACCAGGAATTTACCCGCTTATACGGCTTTTTGTGTTTTGCTGTTGTCATGCTAAAGCATACGGAACTGTACCGTTAGCTTTATTTGCATGCTAAAGCCTGTATTTAAAGAATGACAAATGATTGAGCAAAATATGGTTGTGATTTATGCTGTTATTTATAAAGTATTTTGTTTATTTACGGACTTAAATGATGGTTTATTTTTCACTGAAAAAGCTTTACAATAACCGGTTAAATTAATCCGTTTGATTTAAGTCATCATCTAACCTCATTAATTCATAAACTTATAAATATTTTTATTTTATTGAATCATGGAAACAAAACTATTTACGGCAGTATGATGCCAGCACCTTTAATTTCATAATGCTGCGGATATTTATGAATTAAACAGGCTAAAACCAGGGTTAAAAACTTTTTTAAATAAGAAAATAAGAAAATAAGAAAATAAGAAAATAAGAAAATAAGAAAATAAG
>CAZFOO010000222.1:0-2670 GCA_964520585.1 uncultured Bacteroidales bacterium | reverse complement strand
TCATTACTATTCAAATGGACGTTATAGCACTAACGATGCTGATATCGATGCACCTGAAGCCTGGGATATTACTATGGGAAACAGTAAAATAGTTATCGCTGTCCTTGATCAGGGTGTTACATCAAATCATCCTGATTTACCAAACTCGAGGCAAATAAGACTTAATGGTAGTAATTTTAAAACTTGGGAAGATCCAGATGATCCCTCACCAGCTAATAATGAAAATCATGGGAATAGTTGTGCAGGTGTAATTGCTGCAACTATAAATAATTCTCAAGGAATTACCGGTATTGCACCTAAATGTAAAATAATGCCTATTAGATTGAACCTGGGTAATTCAGAGGCAGATGCCGCGGCAATTGTTTTTGCTGTTGATAATGGTGCTCATGTTATATCTAACAGCTGGGGCTATCCACCGAATCAAAATCAACCTGTGATTAATGCTGCAATTCAATATGCCATTGATAATAATGTTGTCGTGATCTTTTCAGCAGGCAATAATGCAAGGCATAAATGTAATAATAATGGAATGGTTGGTTTTCCTCCAGATGCTAATATTACTGGTTTAATTACGGTTGGAGCATCTGATAGGTTTGACTCATTAGCAAATTATAGTCCTGTAAGCCAACATATTGACATTGTCGCCCCTTCTCATAAGTCCTATCCTGGTAGTGAATTATTTCCCTGTAGTCTGAATGGTGAAACCTATGAAATATGGACTATTGATATCCCGGATGAGCCAGGGTGTAATCCATGGAAAGACACCTTCATCAATCCACCACCAGTTGGTGATAGAAAGCCTAACTCCGGTACAAATCATTTGGCTTATACAGGATATTTCGGTGGCACCTCTGCAGCCTGTCCCTTAGTCGCCGGAACTGCAGCACTCATATTATCCAAAAACCCTTCCCTAAATCCATATGAAGTATATGATATTTTAACAAGTTCGGCAGATAAATTACCTTATTTTAGTTATGTTGATGGCCGATGCGATGATACTGGTTATGGAAGAGTTAATGCATTCAAAGCATTACAGGCTTCCTGCACTACTCGTGATTATGTTGGATACACGTTAACTGAAGATAAGTCAGTACGAGGTTGCATTATCAACGTTCAAAATGTTACAGTAAGCAATTCTTCAAAATTAAATATCGAAGCCACTGAATCTATCTCAATAAATGCTGATTTTGAGGTACAGGCAAACTCAGAATTAGAAATATCAGTATTTTAAAACAAATAACCAATAACCCTTATGTAATGAAAAACATTAGATTAATACTTTTATTTTTATTTTTTATACCCCATATGTTAACCGGTCAGTACGAAGTCTTTAATCTTAGCCCGGTTCAACCAAAATATAATGATGCAAGTGAAATCTATCTACGGTATTCTTTTCAGTATTATGGTTGTCCTTCTATCCTCGATAGCATTGCTACAGAAGTTCTGAATGATACCATTATCCAGCTATCTATTTATCATAAATTTAGTGGCTATCTCGAGCCATGTGGGGGAGATAGAATTTTTAGTATTGGCAAATTACCTGAAAGTGAGTACAAACTGCTATACTCAGTATACGCTTATGTTGCAAACCCACATAACAGTCAAGCTTCGGACACGTTAACTATTGAAATAGAGAGGTCCCTTGCTCCTGACTACCAACACATCTATGAATTTAGTCCACTACATGAGCCATTTGAATGGAATAAACCGGTTAAGTTAAGGTACAAATACGCTTTCCCAAATTCCTCATGCAAAAAGGATAGCATGAGACTTAACATTAAGAAACCCCATAATAGTATTCAGGTCGATGCATTTTATGGCATAGGAGATGCCACCATGCCATGTGCAGGGTATGACACTTTAAACCTTGGCTATCTGGCACCAGGTGACTACATCCTTGATTTAAACCTTGTTGGCAACGATTACGGGTATATGGATTCAGATACCATTCCATTTCAGGTTTCAAATCTCCCGGAGTCTATCTTTGAAATGCGTACCGCGAAGGAAAGTTATGACACCACTGAAACTGTTTTCCTGGCTTACCAATACGGTTTCCCCTACCACCCATGCGCCCGCGACAGTGTAACAAGTACTTTTATGAATGACAGCACTCTTTCGATAGACGCTTATTACTCCCTTGGTGATACCATTACACCATGCACAGGTTATGATTCAGTTGAAATTGGCAAACTTGCTGCCGGAAATTATACTCTATATTTTAACATGCATTCTACAGGCCAGGTTTTTGATGATAAAGATACCCTTAGGTTTATAGTTGATTTAGGCACGGCTGTTGTTGACAATATCTTGTTACAAAACATTAAAATCTATCCCAATCCGGTAGAAGAAAGACTGAATATTTCGGGGTTTGAACGGATTGTACGATTTGAATTAATTAATATAAGCGGGCAGAGGATATTGTTAAAAGAAGCTAAAGACAATCCAATTACAATATACGCAGGCACGCTTCCAAAAGGAATGTATGTAATAAAGTTGCTTCTGGAAAATGATGTTCTGTTTGTGAAAAAAATAATCATTCAATGAAAGACAACATACATTTAATTTTGATTTTAATTGTTCTTTGGCTGATTCCCGGCTGTGAGCATGAACCTGTTAACAATCCAGATAGTACAGAATTTAAAATTACAGATATTCAACTCAGCGATTGTG
>CAZFOO010000221.1:0-2737 GCA_964520585.1 uncultured Bacteroidales bacterium | reverse complement strand
TAAAGCCCGGTTAACCGTATGCAGGAACGGCACATCTTCAGTATCCTCGAAAGTACAAACCGGTTTACCCAGCAGCCGACCGATAAGAGCTGCATGATACGAAGAAAAGCTAAGAACCAGTCCCGGATCAAATTTTCTTACCACCGGAAGCAACTTAAAGACAGAAGAGAATAAACAGATCACCTTTCCCAAAAGAGCAGCGATATTCCTGAGCCATAACCAAAGACCCGTTCCCTCCAATTTCCCGGAATGATCAAGACCCCGGCCAGTGTGAAGATACCCGGATCCCCTGCCAAAAAAGTCAATATCCCATGCCCGGAGCAGGCAATAAGTGATATCCTTATCCCTGGCTGATACCATAACCTGATGCCCGCGCCTTTTCATTTCAACAATAAAATGCCGGAATGCATGAGCATAAGCCGGATGACCGATATCAATATATATTCTCAAAATCCTGATCCTTAAACCTTTTAGTCTTTATTGTATTGCACGCCTGAAGCATATTCAGGATCAAAGATATTAAATAATACCAATGCTGAAGATCCCCGGTAAATCCCAGATGAACAAAATCCCATATTAACAAAGTCCCATTTGCGAAGTTTTGTTTTTATGAAGGTTTATAACAATACCATCACTTTCGTGGAAGACAACGCATACTGCCCTGCAACAAAACGGAACCATATCTGGTTATTCTGCAACTCACAAAAATATCCTATCCAATTCCTGCCCGATACGGTGAACCATATAAAAGGGGAGGTTCAGGAGGGTAAATTCCTTGCCTGAAATTGTTTTGGCTTTTTGCACCAAATACTCGCCCTGATATACACGCACGGCAATTGCGTGGGGTGCATTTTCGATAAACTGGTGAAGAGACCTAAGCTTGCCAATACTTCCCGCCTTAACCTCTACAGGAATGAGTTTACTTTTATAAGCAAATATGATTATAAATGTAATATTTTGGGGGTATTTTATCGTATTTATTGTATTAGTTAGGGGGATATATTATTGGGTATATTGTCATAGATTGTCCCCATCCCCTTAACCACATTCTTAAAATTATGCCACACCAGCTCCCTTACCCATGGTACAAAAGAGCCGGTCCACCGCTGCGGATGCACGTTGATCATAACCCTCGAAGGCAACTTATCCCGAAGCACAGCATCAATAATCTGAGAAGTATGCCTGAACCTCAGCCCCTCGAAAGCACCGCCCGGCTCCACCCTGTCGCGAACGCTCACCCTGGCAGCGAATTTATTGAATGATGAATGGATGTATAATTATAAGACATGAAATATTTGTATATTTGATAAATCATTCAGCATACTAACTTTGAAACAGCGGCCAATGCATAGCCCTGAAATCAAGCAATATATTCGCAAACACAGCAACCTCTTCTGGTACACGCCCGAGGATAAAAAGGAGGAAATCAGTAATGAATTTCTTGTAGAAACTATTTTAAACTATGGAAGCAAAGATGAAGTTATCCAATTATTTAATTTGATGGGAATAAACAAGGTTGCTCACCTGTTTTTCAAATCCATAAACCTGAGTGACCGGAGAAAGGGTAACTATCACGAAATTACGGTAAATTATTTTACCCTTTTTTTTAAAAAATATGCACAATGAAATAATTAGTTCACAGCAATCCGATTTAATTCCCTACCTGAAAGATTTTAATCGCACATTTTATTTCGCCGGAGATACTGCAAGTGCATTGCATATAGGTCACAGACAATCGATCGACTTTAATCTGTTTACACCCTCCAGGCTTGCCAAATTAAGGATAAAAGCTAAACTTAAAGAGATCCCATTTGAACAAAAGCCTATTTTCGAAGATTTCGATCAACTTCACTTGCTGATTAACGGTGTCAAAATTACTTTTTTAAATTATCCCTACCCTATTGAACATCCGGTGAAAGTCAGCTCATTTATTACCATGCCAACTTTACTTACACTTGCAGCAATGAAAGCCTTTGCTCTGGGCCGCAGGGCTAAATGGAAAGACTACGTTGACTTGTATTTCATTCTCCGCGATTATTATACTATAAAAGAAATCGCAGACCAGACCCATAATATATTCGGAGAGTTATTCTCTGAAAAATTATTTCGGGAGCAGTTGGCTTTTCACAAAGATATAGATTATACCGAACCGGTCACGTTTATTGTTAAGCCGGTTTCTGATGATGAAATCAAAAAATTCCTTATAGAAAAAGCAATTGACTTGTTTGATTAACTCATTTAATGTACCGGGAAGAACCTTCGACATATCTGCTTTTAAGCAGATATTTCATCAATTAATCATTACCCTTTCGGGAAAAGTCACATCTGGAAAGTATTACCAAATGAACAATATATTGCATGTGAGTTCGACCGAAGGTCAAAGTCAACGCCACCGGCAACTGCCCCCCGAAACACAGCGAAAACATTATAACCAACACCGACTACTTGCCGGGTCTTGCAGAGTATACTCAGAACCCTAATAATCTGCACAGGTTTTTATCTTGTTCGTCTAATTATTCTTTCGAAAAGTTCTTCTGTAGAGATAAATTTGTTCCACCCTTTTTTATTTAACCCCCGTTGCAATTCTTTATCTCCACTCCATAGTTTTCCTTTAATATGTTCAGTCAATGCAACGAATTCTGTATCATCAATATCAATGTCTTGAGTTAATGATTCGGAAAATTCATATGATTCTTTCGGGATGAGTCTTAAATTGATAAATCTTATTTTATTAGTT
>CAZFOO010000220.1:0-2768 GCA_964520585.1 uncultured Bacteroidales bacterium | reverse complement strand
AGCTGTGCGCCGAGATTTTTCATTACCAGGGATACCGATAATAACTTTGCGGGATTATAATAGTTTATTCCTGCGTCAATGGCGATTCCAAATGAGCTGTATTGTTCAAATGAGGAGTTAATGCCTTTGAGGGTGGCTCCAATACTTATGAGACTGTCTGCCGGCATTGACCATGAAAGATTAACCGAATTTTCGCTTGCAGAGAATTCCCCGGTTATCAGTCCGCTCTGACTGGCGGCGGTAAATTTCCCATAGTCGATATAATGAATGCCTGCCGCAAAGTTTCCCATCCGGCTGTTATGAACAGCCCAGGAAACATAACCATAGTTAATATCCGTGAAGTAATTAACATAATTAAGCACCAGTTGGTTGTTCATTGTACTGTCAAGCAGTGCCGGATTATTGAACACCAGGTTCAGGTCGCCGTCACGGAGTGTAATGTTTTTCCCGCCAAGGGAAGCAACACGTGCCGAGCTGGTGAGGTTGAGAAACTCCCAGGTATTGTCGCCTCCGGATTGCGCGTTAAGTTGATCACCGGCAGACGGGAAGAAAGCCGGGCCCGATAAGAGCAGGCACAACGTGTATGTGATTAGTTTTCTCATTTTCAGGCTATTCATAACTTAACGTACCGGCTGAAAATTTCTGTAAAGATAGTAAATCGACCATCTTTACCACAAAATAAAAATATGTACAGCAACCATCGCATATAAGCTTAAATTTTCATACTTTTACATTTGCGAAAAATAAAATTCTACCATAACACTAATTAAAACTATGTAATAATGAAAAGAATTACTTATCTAACCGGATTTTTGTTTTTGTCCGTCTTTATGATGGCCGGGATATCTTCATGTGAGGCACCCGAAGATGAAAAATTTATTGGAATACAGCTATGGTCCGTGCGCGGTGATATGAATGCTGATGCCGAGGGAACATTGAATGAGCTTGGAGAAATGGGGTACAGTTATGTTGAGGCTGCAGGTTATCAGAATGGCATGTTGTATGGAATGGAACCAGAGACATTTACCGCTCTTGTTGAAGCCAGCGGCATGGAGTTTATCAGTTCCCATATTGGCCGGGAACTTCCTTCAGAGGAGGACTATGATGAGGCAATGGAATGGTGGGAAACTGCCATCGATGCCCACGCCAGGGCAGGTGTAGGATTTATGGTTCAGCCATTCATGCCCAAGTCCGCGTTCGAAAGCCTTGATGTATTGCAGGAATGGGCTGATTATTTTAATACCATCGGGGAAATGTGCCAGGCCAGGGACATAAAGTTTGGATTTCATAATCATGCTATTGAATTCACTTTAGTTGAAAACCAGGTTGCGTATGATTTCTTGCTGGAAAATACCGACCCCGAACTGGTTTTCTTCCAGATAGACCTTTACTGGATTAAAGAGGGGGGAAAAGACGCCGTTGATTATTTCCGTGAATACCCCGGCCGTTTTCTGATGTATCACGTCAAGGATGAAGAAGAGTTAGGAGCAAGCGGAGATATGGATTTCGGGCCAGCTTTTGAGCATGCCGACCTGGCAGGCATGGAATACCACATTGTTGAAGTTGAGCAATATAATTATGAGCCGCTGGAAAGTGTAAGAGTAAGCCTGGAGTATCTGATGGAAGCGGATTATGTTGAAGCCGATTACAGGGAATAAATTTATATAGCGGTATTTTTTATACCGCTAAGTTCTTCAGGGCCGGTCCCCCAGCTTAGGCATCAAGGGACCGGCTCTTTGATATACATGAGATTAACAGAAAGAATACTTGTGCAATACGAAAATCATAAAATGAGCTGTCAAAGTCCGGCCTGTGGAAAAAATTATATTCATAGTTAATCCTGTTTCAGGTAAGGGAAATGGCAGGAGACTTATGCAGTCCATCTCAAAAAATACCCTGACATCCGCTGAACCTGTTGCCTTTTTTACCAGTGGAAAGGGTGATGCAGTGAATTTTGTGAAAGATGGTTTAAAGGGAGGATTCCGTAAGTTTGTCGCCGTTGGGGGAGACGGCACTGTAAATGAGGTTGCCTCTGCTCTTGTTCATACAGATGGAGTTCTGGGAATAATCCCCAATGGTTCGGGAAACGGACTTTCACGGCACCTGAAGATTCCGGGTAGGGTTTCTGATGCACTTAATATAATATCGGAAGGAAATGTCAGGGAGATCGATTACGGTCTGCTGGGCCGGCAGCCTTTCTTTTGTGTCAGCGGAACCGGATTTGATGCCCGGATAGGGCATGTGTTTGCTGATCTTGAGAGCAGGGGCTTTCTCAACTATGCAAAAGCAGCAATTGTTGAATATTTTAAGTATAAGCCTAAAAAGTACAAGTTGACAATTGATGGTAAAAAAAAGATTAAGCGTCGCGCCTTTCTTATTACCTTTGCAAATGCCTCTCAGTATGGAAATAATGCCTATATCGCACCTAATGCTGATGTTTGTGACGGGCTTATGGATGTTTGTATAATGAGGCCTTTCCATTTTTTTAGAAGTTTTGAACTCCTGTATTCAATGTTCGGAAAAAAACTTGACAAAAGCAATCTGCTGGAGATCATCCAGTGCCGTGAAGCAGAGCTGGTACAAAAAAAGGCAAGAGCCGTTCATTATGACGGTGAGCCGGCAAAAGCCCGCAGGAAAATTCATGTTAAAATGGTTGGCGGGGGACTAAAAGTTTTGGTTCCGGGATAACGGGTTTTGTCCGGTTATAAAGAAATTTTCATTCGTATAAAGTATAGTTAGTAAATTGTTTAACAATGTGTTACAAATGC
>CAZFOO010000219.1:0-2849 GCA_964520585.1 uncultured Bacteroidales bacterium | reverse complement strand
GAATCCTCATGATTTGGACTTAATGTTTAGTGAAATTCAGTTGATGAGGATTTCATGCGTCTGTGTGTAATTTTACGCAGAAAAAATTTAATGTATATTTGTTGATATGAAAATAAATATGGGTTCCACCGACAGGATCATCAGGGCTATAGTAGCCGTAATACTGGCCGTGCTTTATTTTACCGGAACGGCTACAGGAACATTGGGGACTATCCTCCTGGTTGTTGCAATTGTATTAGCCTTTACCAGCTTGTTTGGTCTTTGTCCTCTTTATCTTCCCTTTGGTATCAGTACCTCCTCTATGAAGAAGGAAAAGGAATAAATTGTACTGAAAACCGGGGCGTTTTTTATGCTTGTTTCAATCAGGCCGGAAAATGTTGATTTTCCGGCAATTGGTGTTTGGCCTGCATTATACATAACTCAAACAACCTTCTTCATTTCAGAGAAGTGTTAAAAACTGCCATTATTGCGCGGCATCTTAAACTTAATGTATTTTTTTAAAAGGAAAAGCCCCGCTTTTGGAGGGACTTATTAGAGTCCGTCTGTAAAGTCAGTGTCTGAATCATATTATTCGGATGCAATGCTTGCAAAGTGAAAAAAGCGGAGTTTCATGCGGTAGATGAGCATTTATTTGATAAATTTCATCATGATGTGAATTTCTGCGAATTAAAAATGTCTGTCCATAAACCAATGTCAGATACCTGAAATTCATAACTATAAGATTATTTCCGAATTAATGGGGCTAAAGATAAAGCATTATTTTGATTGATGCCGCAGTTCATTATTTCACCAAGTTTTTGTATATTTATCACAAATCCGGATTAAAACTATAAATATGGATGGAAAGGAACGCTTCAAAGAATTAAGAAAATTATTGTATAAGGAGATTCAGGGTGAACTCAGTTATAATGAGAAGAAAGAGTTTTTGAATGAATGCATAGATGAGCATGTGATAGCCAAGCTTCAGGAAAAATACCTCAGACGAAAAAAATACCTGGCTGTTTCGGCAATTTCTTATGGCATTTTTTTGATGGTGCTCCTGGCAATTATGCTTCTCAATGCAGAAACCCATTTTATGTTCGGACTAATTATACTTGCCATGGTTTTGCTGCCTCTGTTCATCAGCTTGTTCTTCAGTAAGGCGGTGATGGGATACCAGAAACTCGATCTGGCTCTGCGGTTAATTACCAGGTTTTATGTGAAAAAGAAAATGGATTCATAATCTGATTTCATTAATCTTGTTGTTGCAGCATAATAATTCCCCTATTATTGCCGGCATATATCCAATACAAAATGCCATTATTTATTCCCGTTTAATTGTAATTACCTGCCTGACCTAAATGAAGATTTAATATCATTTTCCGGAACGTTTATACATTCTGGAAAAAAACAGAATAATACTCCTTTTGTTTTTATAATTTCGCAGGATACTTGAATTTTTCTATCCCAAATATTTTTCATGATGATAATATTTTTTCAAAACCAGCCGGGTAATATTTATGCCGTTGAAACTGAAATTCCGTTACATGGACTTGAAATAAACAGGCTTACATGGCTTTTTGGCGGAGCAGCCTATCTTGAAACCAGTAAGCTGGATGGTGTTTTTGTGGGCCCCCGCCGCGAAATGGTTACGCCATGGAGCACAAATGCGGTCGAGATCACTCAGAACATGGGCGTATCCGGTATTAGAAGGATCGAGGAGTTTCTCAGGTCTGACAACACCGGCATGCCTGAATATGACCCTATGCTGCAGAATGTTTATTATTCTCTCGGACAGGACCTGTTTGTAATTGATAAAGAACCCGACCCTGTTGTTTTTATTGATGATGTAGAGGCTTATAACAAGCAGGAGGGACTGGCTCTTAGTCCCCAGGAAATCAGCTACCTGGAAGATGTGAGCAACCGGATCGGACGAAAATTAACTGATAGCGAGATTTTTGGCTTCTCACAGGTTAATTCCGAACATTGCAGGCATAAGATATTCAACGGACTTTTCGTAATCGATGGAGAAGAAAAGCCATATTCTCTTTTCCAGCTTATCAAGCAGACTACCAGTGAAAACCCCAACAGGGTGGTTTCGGCTTACAAGGATAATTGTGCGTTTCTCCGGGGACCGGTATCCGGTCAGTTTGCGCCTGCAAGGCAGGACAGGGCGGACTGGTTCAGGGTTAAGGAGGTGGAAACGGTGCTTTCGCTTAAAGCGGAAACTCACAACTTTCCCACTACGGTGGAGCCTTTTAACGGTGCTGCTACCGGCACAGGCGGAGAAATACGCGATCGCCTGGCAGGGGGGAAGGGCTCGGTGCCTCTTGCCGGTACTGCGGTGTATATGACTGCTTATCCGCGGACTGAAACGGGGAGGTCGTGGGAGAATGCTGTTTTGCCGCGACCATGGTTATACCAGACGCCTGAGGATATCCTTATAAAAGCTTCCAACGGGGCCAGTGATTTTGGCAATAAATTCGGACAACCGCTTGTCTGCGGTAGTCTCCTTACATTTGAGCACAGGGAAAAAGGGAAGACATACGGTTATGATAAGGTTATCATGCTGGCAGGAGGTATAGGCTATGGCAAGAAAATAGACAGCATGAAAGACGAACCCGGTAAAGGTGACCGGATTATATTGCTCGGCGGAGATAATTACCGGATTGGAATGGGAGGGAGCGCTGTTTCTTCCGTTGCTACCGGAGAATATGGAAATATGATCGAACTTAATGCAGTTCAACGCTCCAATCCTGAAATGCAAAAAAGGGTATGCAACGCTATAAGAGCCATGATGGAATCTGATGAGAATCCGGTTGTTTCTATTCATGATCATGGTGCCGGTGGACATCTGAATTGTCTTTCCG
>CAZFOO010000218.1:0-2955 GCA_964520585.1 uncultured Bacteroidales bacterium | reverse complement strand
GTTGATCTCGGTCATGTTCTTCAGACAACCTGGGGACACAGCCTTGTTGAATCGGCTATACATATAATGGACAAAATAACAAGTCAGGGATACAGACTGACCACGGGCTGGGCGGCTCAGGACCCGGTATATTTCAACGCTGAATTTTCAGAGCCTTTTACAGTCGTCCGGTTGGATGTTGATGAGGATATCAGGCCGGGGGCGCTTTCAGCGACTGGTAGGGATATAAAAGCATGGATCTCGTTTGGCGAACATTCCGGTCCCCTGGAAATAAAAGTATCCCTTTCAGCGGTTGATGAACAGGGCGCCAGGAAAAATATGCAGGAAGTATCAGACCTTGAATCTTTCGATCAGGTGGTTCAAAATGCCAGGAATGAGTGGTCCGCTATATTATCTTCTATAGAGATTGAAACCGACGACGAATCAGTTCTTACAAATTTTTATACTGCTATGTATCACGCTCATCTTGCTCCAATGATATTCAGTGATGCAGATGGCAGGTATATCGGAATGGACAGGCAGGTTTATACTACAGACAATGTCGAGGCATCTACTGTTTTTTCCCTGTGGGACACCTTCAGGGCATGGTATCCGCTTATGACTATAATTAACCCTGATAAATCAAGGGACTGGATATATTCTCTTTATGAGGGTTATAAACAAGGGGGACTATTGCCCAAATGGTCTCTTACGGGTAATTATACAGGTACTATGGTAGGATACCCCGCCTTATCCCTGTTTGCCGATGCCGTGACCAAGGGACTGGCAGATTCTATTCCCGGGGAACTTCTTGAGGCGGCCATTACTTCAGCTTCCTGGCAACCCGAATGGCATGAAAAGCATAAGGGAACACGAGCCCTCAACGTGATGCCCGAACATATAATGTACAAGGAATCAATAGGTTTTGTGCCGGTGGACAAATGTAGTGAATCGGTTTCATGGGGACTCGAGATGGCTTATTATGACTGGTGCCTGGCCCGTATAGCTGATCACCTCGGCGAGAATCGAATTGCAGAAGAGTGGTACGGAAAGGGACTTTACTATATGAACTATTATGACTCCTCTACAGGATTCATGAGGGCCAGGAACAGCTACGGAAACTGGTATTCCGGGTTTAATCCCAATTATTCAAGTCATGAAAGAAGTGAATATACGGAAGGTAATGCCTGGCAATGGACACCGTTTGTCCCACATGATATCGGGGGATTGCAGGAGCTGATGGGTGGCAAGGAGGAAATGGGTGTATGGCTGGATACGTTATTCACCACCGAAAGCATCATTGAAGGAGAACATGCAAGCGGCGATATTACCGGCCTTATCGGCCAGTATGCTCATGGAAACGAACCAAGCCATCATGTGGCATATCTCTACAATTATACAGACAGACCCTGGAGAACTGGGGAAATTGTCGACAGTATTTTGTACAATTTTTACCTGCCTTCCCCGGAAGGTATTATCGGTAATGAGGATTGCGGACAAATGTCGGCGTGGTATATTTTATCAGCACTTGGATTCTACCAGGTTGCTCCGGGAGATCCGGTTTACGATGCAGGACGTCCTGTTGTTGAAGGGGCAAGGATCAGAACAGGCAATGGATGGTTTACTATTAAAACTCACAACAACAGCAGGGAAAACAAATATATTGAAAAAATGGTTTTAAACGGCAGGGTGCTTAGTGAACCACGATTCAGACATGAAGACATTAAAACCGGGGGGATGCTGGAATTCTATATGGCTAATGAACCGATGCTGTAAAGTCCGTTCCCAATCCTCTGGATTTATTATCCTGCTTTTCGTCACTGAGCGCATGCCTGAATGACTTTAGTGCCGCTAAGATCGTATTTTGGTTATTTTTCACTTCAATCCGTGTCTGGCTAGTTTCTCAAAAATATTATATACAACCGGACAGGTTTCCGTGTTTTTCAGGCATATCATAATAATCCCCCGGATATTGTTTCTGTCAGTATGCGGGTAGGTGCGACATGCACGGGGTCTTGCATCATATATGCTGCAATAATTATCTGACTGCAAAAAAGGGCATGGACTGCTGTTAAAGATATAATCACCATCATTATCCACTGAGATATAATTATCGCAAAAATCCTTTACTGGCAACTTAATGTATCCGGACATCCGTTCAATATCGGAATGAGTTAAGCGTGGACCAAGAGTTTTGCAGCAATTGGCACATTCCAGGCAATTAATTGTGGTGAATTCATCATTATGGTATTGACGGATAATCTTATCAGCTTCTCTTCCTTTTAGTTTCCTTATTTTTTGAGCAATAGCCTTAAACTCTTTCTTCCTGCCGGATGATTTTGCTTTCAATATTTCAGGATTATAAATGGGCATAATTATTTTTTAGCAGGAATTTGATCTTTTAAAGTACATATAAATAAATATTACACTTTGCGTAAAGAAGCTACATTCCTTTTTGGGTATTGACGCAATCATGGATAGTTAATCCGTTTTTTGCATGTCAAAAATTCTGTATTTTGTAATTTAAGGTGCCAAATTGCCATATTATCTTTTAAAAATTATATCTATACAATAGTGGTATAAAATTTGGCTAAAGTTACGCTAAATATAAAAATATAAAATTATGAGTAATTCTGATAATAGCGGACTGGTACTTGTATCTGATGTTTATCCTGATAACATTATTGTTTTACCACTTGAAAACAGGCCCGTATTTCCCGGTCTCACAATGCCTCTTGCCTTTAATAACAGGGAGATGGCAGATCTCATCGAATATTCACTTGAGCATAACAACAAGTTTATAGGTGTTTCCCTTATCAGGGAAAAAAATGAAGAGGATTTCATGAGATCCAAAAAGTATTCCACAGGAACATTATTGAAGATAATTAAAATAATGAATAAGGAAGGCGATACTATTCAGTTGCTGGCACAGGCGGTTACCCGTTTTCATAAAAATAAGGATTTAAAACTGGACGG
>CAZFOO010000217.1:0-3088 GCA_964520585.1 uncultured Bacteroidales bacterium | reverse complement strand
GTTTAAACTGCCCGCCAATACTACCATTAGCAAATGTAGTATAGTAAATCTCAACATGATTTTAATCTATATCTTTGTCCGATGATTTAAGGGGCCAGCATAGCAATGCCTTTTTCCGATTCCTCAAAAAATTCCTTACCCGGCAAGCCATACACAATCGGTATAACCATATCAACCCGATTACATACAGGGCAGACCGGAGGCTGTTCAGGCTCTGACTTCAAAACCCCCGCAGGATCAAATTATCAAACTTAACCGGTGGTTTTAAAAATGGGGAGTATGACCCAGGTGGTCGAAGACGTTATACCAAAATCTGTATTATTTTTATTTATCTGGTAGTATTCCTCTCTTGCTCAAATCTCTGGCTGAATGATGTATTGAAAGAATATTAACTATATTCCTATCATGATGGTAAATAATTCTGAAATTGCCGTAAATTATTTCTCTGATTTCTTTCTTATTAACTTCCGGAACAATTCGGCCGATCAGGGGATTAACTTCCAGTATTTTAGTTCTCTCAAGAATTTTCTGAACTGTGATTTTAGCATATCTGGCTGAATCCCGGGAAATATATTCGGCGATACTTTCTAAATCGTCTAATGATCGTTTTGCAAACTTTATTTCAGCCATTTGCCGAGCTTTTCCCGAACTTGCTCATGAGTAAACACATTTCCTTCCTCAACGTCCTTCATGCCCTTTTCGATTTTATCAATTACAATTAATTCTTCAATAACATCTTCAATTGTAAAATGATCAGGCAGAGCATCAATTGTCTGTTTTAATTTATCTTTTGTCAACATAGTCATTGATTATAGATTGATACTTTTCTCAATTATCCATTAATCGTTTAGTTGTCTGATAATAATCAACGATTATTATTCTTTTGTATTTCAACATGGAAATCCGTGAAGCAAATTTTTTGCAAAATCCTCTATTCCATGGTAAAGATAAAAAATAGAGCCAATAAATACTACACTTACTAATTATGTCAGGCTGGCCGGACCCAAAGAGGTGCGTTAAAAAGTTGGTTATCCCGGATCTAAGCTCATTGTAATTACAAAGAACAAGGTATACTATCGTTTGAATATGGACGCGGCACCTACATTTTACTGTTTTTGAGGAAGAGCAGTTTTAGCAAGCTTGCTGAAGGAGAGCAGGAAGAGCTCTCAAGATGCTCCACTTTTTGAATTTCATAATAATTAGTTATCAGAATCAACAAAATCAGAATTGACTTCATAAATATCTGAAAGAAATAATGGATCTTTGGTGGCTTTTCTGAGTAATTTTATCTTTTCCTTCCTTGAGTCATTGACATCCTCTATAATTACCTTAACCCGCTTTTTCGATTTAAATCTTTCGGGCAATTTGATAATTAATCGGTTATCTTTTTGGACTTCATATATTTTTTCAGATTTCATATTGGCTTTTTAGTCCATCTTAAAAACCCACGTCCTTAGGGCGCGCTTATGTCTTAGCGCGGCTTTGCCCGAAAGGCATGTGCGCTAAAAAAAGTTTTTCGTTGTGGTGATTATAAGTCAGGATTGCAGATACAAATTGAAAATCATGGTTGATAAACCTTCCGGATTTAGCCTTTACCTTTAAAAGTTCACGTTTTAAATGCCTTAAATAAAATTCTATAAGTTTGTGTTGTTTTTTATGAAAGCATCATGAACCATATTCCCGCAGGAAATCGTGAACTGGCATTGATAAGGAATCTCTTTAAGGGACGAGAAGATGTATTTGCTGTTTTCTGGAAAAAGGGCAACCGGAGCGGGTATATGCCGGCTTATCAGTTTGACCCGTACATGTTAAAACTCCACCGGATGAAAGGTGGAAAATTTATCGACTATAAGGATAAAACTTACCTGCCGCTGACTGACAAGCAGTTCTTAAAGCACCTTAATGGGGAACAACTGATGGGTATATATCCGCTACTGACGGATAATTCTTCCTGGTTTATAGCGGCCGATTTTGACAAGGAAAGCTGGGCAGATGAATGCAAATCCGCACTTAATATTTGTAATGATATGGGCATTCCTGCATACCTTGAAAGATCAAAATCCGGCAATGGTGGCCATGTCTGGATTTTCTTTGAGGCACCATATCCTGCGTTTAAAAGCAGAAAGGTTTTCACATTCCTTCTTCAGCAGTCAGGCGCTGTTTCTGCTTTTGATAAAAACTCCAGTTTTGACAGGTTGTTCCCGAACCAGGACAGGCATTCCGGAAAATTTCTTGGTAACCTTATAGCCTTGCCGTTCTACAGACCGGCTTTTGATATTGGAAACAGCTGTTTTGTTGATGAGAATCTGAAGCCATGGGAAGACCAGTGGAAGTTTCTTTCCTCGATTAAGAGGGTTTCGGCATCTCAAATGGATAAGTTGTTTGATTTGGTGTCTGGTAATAAAGTTTTTGCCGGGAAAGCTGGCAGTGTCAGGAAAGTTTCTGTCACTACAAGCCCAGGTGCTGTAGATACCTCTAATGATTCGGGAGATATTCATTATAAGGTTAAAGGTTCTGATGTCCAGGTTGCGGGTGCAGGTGCTCTTCGAATAAGACTAAGCAATAAGATCTATATTAACCGGAACGGAATGACTCCGGATATTGTTAAATTTATCAGGGATGAGCTGAATTTCGCCAATTCGGAATATTATGCTAAAAAGAAATCCGGCAAGAGTACCTGGGGATTAAACCGCTACTTTAATTATATTGAAGAATCTGAAGATGAAATAATTCTGCCCAGGGGGTTTGTCGGCCGGCTGCTCAGGTATTGCAAACAGGCAAGCATTAATTTCAATTTCCAGGATCAAAGAAAGATACATGACAGTTTGCCTTTTCTGTCAACGATTCATATACGGGAGCATCAGAAAGTAGCTTTACTGGCAGCGGATAGTAAGGATTTTGGGGTTATTACCGCCCCACCCGGTTCTGGCAAAACGGTGATTGGTATTCAGATCATTGCCTCGAAACAGCAGCCTGCACTGATAGTAGTCCACCGGAAACAGCTTATGGACCAGTGGATAGAAAGGATTAAGGCTTTTCTCCAGCAGCAACCCGAAAATTTTAGCCGGATCTTTCATGATTATACTGA
>CAZFOO010000216.1:0-3196 GCA_964520585.1 uncultured Bacteroidales bacterium | reverse complement strand
TGATTGTATTGAGATTCGGGCTGCAGGCTTTCGCATTCAGATAGAAAAGCTATTAATAGCAGATTATTTAAATACTAATCAATTACCAGAAAACAGTAAAAGACATGTTAATTAAAATTAAGGAGGAATTTGAAATGAAAACCACTAATTTAAATGCAAATATTATGAAATACAAAAATGCGGAGATCAACAAAGTCGATACAAAGACAGTTTCCGTGTTCCTGATGAATGCTTCACTTCTTATGGCTTTAATGCTGTCATTGACATTATTATCCTCACAGAATGCTTCGGCTCAGATGAGCGGACAGGAGATTATGGAAAAGGTGTACCATAACCCTTCCGGGGATGATGTAGAGGGCAGGCTAACGATGACTCTCATAAACCGGCAGGGAGAGAGACGTGTACGTGATCTGCAGCAATATACAAAGGATTACGGTGATGTTGGCAGGCAGGATCCTTTCTGTTACGTGGTGAGGGAGCATACTATTCATGAAGGTATTTTCAAACTGCAGACCCCGGAGTGCCGGATGCAGTGATAAGCAAAGATAATTTGCACTATATGGCAGGAGTCGATTATACGCTGGCCGGCATTACAATGAGCGCACAGTTCATCCAGGAGTATATTATGGATTATGACCGGGAAATACGCAACGATGAGTTTGAAAGCACCATGACCTTCCTGGCAAGAAAGGACTATTTCAGGGAAAAACTATGGGTGGAGCTTTTCTCATATATAGGACTTAACCATGGTGATGCACTGGTGCGGCCCAAAATAACATATGACTTTGCAGATGTATTTGAGGTACTCGGGGGTGCCAATATTTTTATTGGCGATAAAGGACGATTTGGTCAATACAGCGATAATGACATGGTGTATCTGAAAGTTAAATATAGCTTTTGAATTCAATCAATCTATCGAGTATGATATTAAAAGAATTATATTTATATCATAAATTACATGCACTAAAACGTATTGGAGCACTTTATATCAGGGAGGGAGTGAAAATCAATAAACCTGATGTTTGGCGGCAACCAGGAAAAGGGTGTCAGGTCCGGCACTGGAAACGTAATTCGATCCAGCAACAAGACAAAATAGGCTGGTATCACTTGGTGCCAGGCCCGGCACGGGGAACGTAATTCACATAATGGATTTTGGCATAGCCTGTAAAATAGCCATGTGTGGTTTTGATAAAAATCACAATAACATGTTGTCGTCCAAAGAGAAACTAATTTGGAATCGATGAATTTTCAAATATGGACTTAAATTCAAGTTCTGTGAATAGGTTTAATGACCCCATCTGAGATTTTATTGTTAAGATACAGATTGATGGAAGGATTTTTTTGGCTTTTAATTAGTCATTCAGTATATTTGGATATATGACATTTGCGGCCATATGACCGGCCGGATATGAATTGACTTCGCACTTCTGTATTGCCAGATCAGATTGTTGTATTTTACCAGTCATTTAACTACACCAGTATGAGCAATGAAGAACCTTCAGAATTCATAATCAGGCATGACTTTGGATCAACCTCGCAAACTCTTTTTCAGAAAGTAACCCTGCTATTTAGAACGGCATTTCTGTCAGTCATCCTGTTTAATTTGGGTGCGTATAATGCTTCGGCTGCTGAAAAGCTACGGGAACATGCTGTTTCAGTGGGAGTGGCGCAGGTGAATATTACCCCTGCCATTCCGGTTACCATGTCGGGGTATGCTTCAAGGACCCAGCCTTTCAAAGGCATTAACGATGAAATATTCGCTGCCGCAACTGTTTTTGACGATGGTGTGAATAAGGCAGTTATAATTACTGCTGATGTTATTGGGTTTTCCCATGATTCATGGAAAGATCTCACAGAGAGGATAGAAAAGGAGACGGGGATTCTTCAAAAGTTTGTTATTATCGCTCCGGTCCATAATCATGGAGGACCGAATACAGGGGCATACGGAGGTGATGTTGATCAAAACCTGTTGACCTATAACAGGGAATTAAGAGACAAGTTGGTTGCCGTAACCAGGGAAGCGGCAGATAATGTCCAACCGGCCTTCATTGGTTCCGGCAGCGGAGTATGCAAAATGAGCATGAACCGCCGTGCCCTAAATGCAAAGGGGGGAATAAGGCTGGGAAAGAACCCTTGTGGGCCATGCGATCAGGAGGTAGGTGTTGTGAGAATCGATAAACCCGACAGAATACCTTTTACCATTTTTGTAAACTGGCCAACCCATGCCACCGTTATGGGACCGGGGAATGAAATGATTACGGGCGACTGGCCTGGTGCGGCACGAAGGCATGTTGAAAAGGCATTCACTTCTCCCGTAATTGCAACTATTACAGCAGGTGCCTCCGGAGATATAGATCCGATATACCGGATTAGCCCGACTTTCCGGCCAAATGAGGTTGAGGAAATTGGGATGATCCTTGCAAAGGAGGCTGTAAGGGTGGCCGGTGAAATCAGGACTTATTCAGCAGGCACAGTTGATGCAACGCAAAGGGTAATCATGCTTCCAGGCAAGGTGTCAGGCGGCTCGCATCTGCCCCGGGATTCGTGGGAGCCGGGCCCGGATGTCACGGTGCGGTTATCTGTGCTGAGGGTTGGAAATATCCTTTTTGCCGGCATTTCCGGGGAGCTTTTCACTGAGATAGGGATGGAGATTAATAAAATTTCTCCTGCCAGGCATACTCATGTAATTACCCACTGTAATGGTGTAAGCGGATACCTGGTTACTGATCAGGCATTCCTCGGGGGAGGATATGAGGTCGCTGCATCAAGGGCTATGCCTGGTGCAGAAAAGTTGATTATTGGCAATCTCAACCAGATGCCATATCTTCAGGAAGCTTTCCAATCGAAAAACTATCAGAAGATGTATTCAAGTCGGGAACTTGATTTTGAGAAATTTGTTGCGGAAAACCGGTGTCCTGAAAGTGAGCGCCTGTGCAATGAGGAAGCTGTCTGGTTCTCACAGAGTATGCTGCTAAGTGAAACGTCAGATATGGATGATATCTTCAACGCCATAGAAAAGATTCACAGGAATTCCCGCAGGATCAAAGCCGGCATGAGCTCTTAGCAGTCAAACCCTTTTCGTAGTCTGTGCCCCATGGCTGGAGTTAGTTCTCTTCAAATAGCGGGAATAGTTTGGATGGTACATGTGCCTCCATCATTATCCGGTCTATTTCACTGACGATATCAGGAAACTGCT
>CAZFOO010000215.1:0-3256 GCA_964520585.1 uncultured Bacteroidales bacterium | reverse complement strand
ACCCATGTTGTTTATTCATGCATTTTTGTGTTACGAAGTAGCATGGATGATTCATGTTTAAATATTCTGGCAAATACATGAATAATAAAGGGAGTTATATTGGGACTAAAAAACCTTGAAAAAGGTTTCAATCGATTCACAAAATGAGGGCACTATCCGGGCAGGGGTAATTAACACCTTATCGACATACAGGAAAGATTCTCAAACTGATAAACATCAAAAAACGCAGTAAAAAATTGAAATATAAAAAGATATAAAATTATGAAAATAAGTAAAACAAAAAGTTTGTTGGCAATCATTATTGCGGTTTTTTCGTCTTGTTCGTCGCTACCAGAGCAAGGTGATGATAATAGGAATCAACCCGTTGATTACGTAAATCCTTATATGGGTAACATCAGCCATCTGCTGGTACCTACTTTCCCGACCATTCACCTGCCCAACAGCATGTTGCGTGTATATCCCGAACGCAAGGATTATACCGGGGTAAGGCTGAACGGGCTTCCGTTGATAGTTACCAGTCACCGGGGCAGCTCGGCTTTTAATATTAGTCCCTTTCAGGGAGAAGAGAGCGGACTTCGTCCGGTAATAAGCTATTCGTACGACCAGGAAAAAATAACTCCCTATTCCTATTCCGTGTATCTGGATGAACAAGAGACACGGGTGGACTACGGCTTGTCGCACCAGTCGGCGGTTTACGATGTGACCTTCGAAAATGATGCCCCTGCATGGCTCATCCTGAATTCGAGACAAGGAGGGATGGAATGGGACGGAACAGCATTCAGCGGTTACCAGCTGATCGAAAACGACACTAGAGTGTATCTGTACCTGGTGCCCGACAAAAAACCCGAAGAGGTAGCCGTACTGAATTACGATGGCCTGAAAGAAGGGGACAGTGCTGAAGGTATTAACGCCTGCGTTGTGTTAAAATACCGAGAGGGCACCAGGGCTTTGAATGTGAAATACGGTATTTCGTTTATCGATACAGACCAGGCACGTCAGAATATGGAGCGCGAGGTGAGCGGTAAAACCATTTCTGAACTGAACTCCGCTGGCCGTGATATCTGGAACGCGGCCCTGGGAAAAATTGTACTTGACGGGGGTACAGATGAAGAACAAACCGTTTTTTACACCTCTTTGTACCGTTGCTTTGAGCGGCCGGTTTGCATTTCGGAAGATGGCAGATATTTCAGTGCATTTGACGGAGCAATACATGAAGACAAGGGCCGCCCGTTTTACACCGATGACTGGATCTGGGACTCCTACCGGGCGCAGCACCCTTTACGAATACTGGTTGATCCTGAAAGGGAAGAAGATATTCTACACTCTTTTCTGCTGATGGCGGAACAAATGGACAATTTCTGGATGCCTACATTCCCCGAAGTAACAGGTGACAGCCGGCGAATGAATTCCAATCACGCTGTGGCCTCATTTATTGATGCCCACCGCAAAGGGCTCGCAAATTTCGACCTTGAAAAGGCTTACCTGGCAGCTAAGAATGCAATAACAGAAAAAACCCTGGCTCCATGGTCGGGCATGCCGGCCGGAGAACTCGACCAGTTTTATGTGGAGCACGGTTATATCCCTGCCCTGTATGAGGGAGAAGAAGAAACAATACCTGAAGTACATCATTTTGAACGACGTCAACCGGTGGCAGTAACCCTGGGTACGGCCTACGACCAGTGGTGTTTGTCGCAACTGGCAGAAGAGTTGGGGAAAACAGATGAAGCCGAGTATTTCGGTGAAGCATCCTTGAATTACCGTAATCTGTTTAACGAAGAAACACATTTCTTCCATCCGAAAGACAGTAAGGGCAAATTCATTGAGCCTTTCGATTATAAATTTTCAGGCGGACAGGGAGCAAGGGGCTATTACAGTGAGAACAACTCCTGGATCTACCGCTGGGATGTGCCGCATAATATACCTGACCTGATCCAACTTATGGGAGGGAAAGAAAACTTCGTAAATAACTTGGAGGCCATGTTTACCGAACCCCTTGGCAGAAGCAAATATGCTTTTTATGCCCAATTGCCCGACCATACCGGGAATGTGGGCCAGTTTTCCATGGCCAACGAACCATCGTTGCATATTCCCTATCTGTACAACTATGCCGGTAAACCCTGGCTTACCCAGAAATACATACGTAAATTGTTGAAGGCATGGTTCCGTAACGACTTGATGGGCGTTCCCGGCGATGAAGACGGTGGAGGAATGTCGGCCTTTGTTGTTTTTAGCCAGATGGGCTTTTACCCGGTTACTCCCGGATTACCAGGCTATTCCATCGGAAGCCCTGCATTTGAAAATGTTACGCTGAAACTGGCAAATGGCAAGACTTTTGATGTAGTTGCCAACAATGTTTCTGCCGACAATAAATACATACAATCAGCAACGTTGAACGGCAATAAACTGGATACTCCGTGGATTTCGCACGAGACCATAATGAATGGCGGAGAACTATATCTGGAAATGGGACCAAAAGCTAATAAGGAATGGGGAGGTAATCAGGACTTAAAAATGTAAGTTAAATACACAGGATTTCACAAAAGGAAATTCAGGTTAAAACTTCAAGAATAGGATTACAAATAGAAGGCACTCCCCGTTAAATACTATTTTTGTTCAGCCATGATCTGGCGTACTATCTTCGTGATATATTTGCCTATGATGTCATATTCCAGATTAACCACCGTGCCGGGTTTTATCTGGTGAAAATTTGTAACATCGTATGTAAAAGGGATGATGGCCACCTCGAAGGATTTTTCCCTGGAGTTCACCACCGTAAGGCTTACACCGTTTACCGACACCGATCCCTTTTCGACCGTCACATTGTCGCCGGTTGGCTCATATTCAAACCGGAAGTACCAGCTACCATCAGCTTCCCTTACTTCGGTACATACAGCGGTCTGGTCCACGTGACCCTGCACGAAGTGGCCATCAACCATCGAGTCGGCGCGCAGACTGCGTTCGAGGTTTACCTTAGAGCCGATCTCCAGCAATCCCAGGTTCGATTTATCCAGGGTTTCCTTTATGGCAGTCACCGTATAAGTCTTGTCATCCTTTTTCACCACTGTCAGGCACACCCCGTTATGGGAGATGCTCTGATCAATTTTCAGCTCCTTCACGAATGAGCATTCCATTGTAATATGAAGGTTTCCCTTCTCTTTTTCCAGCGAAACCACAGGGGCAGCTTCTTCAACAATTCCTGAAAACATAGCTAATAAGTTTTTAGTTTAAGAATTGCTAAGATACGGAATATTAATAC
>CAZFOO010000214.1:0-3410 GCA_964520585.1 uncultured Bacteroidales bacterium | reverse complement strand
ATTACACTGAATTATACTGAATTACACTGAATTATACTGAATTACACTGAATTATACTGAATTACACTGAATTATGATGAACAAGTTTGAACATACTTGCGATTAGTGGAATACATTAAAAAAATAGCAGTTTATCTGACAACAGCATTATTGTTTGTTGCTACCACCAATATCGTGCTCACCGCACATATTTGTGCGGGAGAATTATATCAATTCTCCCTGTATGAAGATGATATATCCTGTGGGTGTACAGATGGTTCATCAGATCAGGACGATAATTCTGGACATTCTGGTAATTTAACCTTGTCCGGAAATAGTTCCTGCTGTTCTGAAATCACACTGGAGAAAGAGGCACTTGATGTTGTATATCCCACTTACAGCGAGAAAGGCAATCCTGTTCAGATTTCATGCCTGCAGCTGATTAACTGCAACCATAATAATTCCCAGTATTCAGAAGATCTTCTTATAACAGTTTTTAAATCTTACTCGCCCCCAACGACTGACCGGGATATTCCTGTTCTGGTACAGTCATTTCTTTTGTAATTTACCTGCCGGTTTGTGCCGGATGGACGGAAACTGGATCCTTTGGCTCCTTATCATACCCGGTCGTTTTTTTTAAAGGCCGGAAACAGCAACTATGCTTTTTGACCAGTCAGGGCTCCTGTTGTATGCAGATCAGAACCTGCTCCCTTGACTTCTGGTCGTGGACTTTGAAGGAACGTACATCTTACACAACCAATATCTTCAGTTGGTCCTTCCGGACTTCCGCGATCTCTCACTTTTTACTTATTAAAATTCTGTTCCATACGGCTCTTCTTTTTTCCGGAAATGAACATTTTAAAACTTAAAAATGGTTGCACGAAACGACTGTATTATAACCGGGTGTGTTTTAAAAAGATCTAAAAATGCTGAATCAGATAATTAAATTCTTTCTTGAGCAGAAGCTGGTAACAGTTCTTCTTTTGGCCCTCATAATTGTATGGGGTATCTCCACTGCACCATTTAACTGGGATATTGATTTTATTCCAAGGGACCCTGTTCCTGTTGATGCCATACCTGATATAGGGGAAAACCAGCAAATTGTTTTTACAGAATGGATGGGGCGTTCTCCAGAGGATGTGGAGGACCAGATTACCTATCCTCTTACAACCTCGCTGCTTGGATTGCCTGGCGTGAACAGCATACGGAGTACTTCCATGTTCGGATTTTCCAGTATTTACATCATCTTCGACGAGGATGTGGAATTCTACTGGAGTCGCTCAAGGGTCCTTGAAAAGCTTAATTCCCTGCCTTCAGGCATTCTGCCCGAGGGAGTTCAGCCGCAGCTTGGACCCGATGCCACGGCTCTGGGACAGGTATACTGGTATACCCTGGAAGGGCGAGACCAGGAAGGTAATTCCGCCGGAGGATGGGATCTTCATGAATTGCGTACTATACAGGACTATTATATCAGGTATGCACTTACCGGGGCAAAGGGTGTTTCTGAGGTGGCTTCAGTAGGCGGACATGTAAAGGAATATCAGGTCGATCTGGATCCTACAGCAATGAAGGCGCACGATATATCCCTTATGGCTGTCATGGATGCTGTAAAAAAAAGTAACATCGATGTTAGTGCCAATACTATTGAAGTTAATAATGTTGAATATTATGTGCGGGGACTGGGTTATGTGGAGGATTTAACCGACCTGGAAGAGGCTGTGGTAGCTGTAACCGATAATGTGCCTGTTCGCATCAGGGATGTGGCAAAGGTAAACATCGGTCCCCGTGTCCGCACTATGGGCGGCATACTGGATAAATCCGGCGCTGAAGCTGTGGGAGGAATTGTAATTGCCCGCTATGGCGATAATCCCCTGGAGGTAATAGAAAATGTCAAGCAGAAGATAGAGGAGATTGCTGTAGGCCTTCCTGAGAAGACGCTTGAGGACGGGACTGTCTCTAAAGTAACCATTGTTCCTTTTTATGACCGCACCGGACTGATATACGAAACACTGGGCACCCTGTATGAGGCTATCAGTCTCCAGATACTGATAACCATCATAGTAATAATAGTTATGGTCTTTAACCTGAGGGCTTCATTAATGATCTCTGCATTATTGCCTATGGCAGTATTAATGAGTTTTATTTTTATGAAGTATGTGGGCGTCGATGCCAACATAGTTGCATTGTCGGGAATAGCGATCGCGATAGGAACAATGGTGGATCTGGGGATCATTCTGAATGAGAACATTATCAGGCATATGAAAGAAGCCCGGTCCGGTGAACCGGTAATGACAACTGTATATAATGCTACCACAGAAGTTGGTTCTGCCATACTTACGGCAGTAAGTACCACCATAATCAGCTTCCTTCCGGTTTTTACGCTTCAGGCGGCCGAGGGTAAACTTTTCGGCCCTCTGGCGTTCACCAAAACCTTTGCACTTATTGCTTCGCTCATTTTTACCCTTGCAATAATGCCTGCATTTGCCCACTGGTTATTTTCTCCAAGGCGGGTTAATCGTAATATCGGCAGATATTTTAATTATTTGATGGTTGTTGGCGGATTATTAATTTCAATTATATGGTATCCATGGGCAGGTATTGTATTATTGGCATTCGGGCTACATAACTCGCTGCAGTATCATTATCACGGAAGACTTAAGAAATACAGGGGAGCCATAACTGCGGGAATATCTGTTGTGGCTGTTGCATGGCTTCTGGCCGGTGAATGGGTGCCCCTGGGAGTAAATAACAGCCTTTTTATCAACTTTTTATTTATTGCCCTCATTATTTTTGCTGTACTGGGAATTTTCCAGCTTTTCATTCACTATTATTCGTCAATTCTTTCATGGTGTCTGGAGAATAAATGGAAATTCCTTCTTATTCCTGCATTAATTCTGGTTCTTGGTTTAACAATGTGGCAGGGCTTTGACGGATTGTTCGGATTTGTTGCACGTGGTGGCGACAAGGCTGGTGTGAATATCCGTACTACCTCTGTCTGGAGCAGCCTGGTGCATACTTTTCCGGGAATGGGTAAGGAATTTATGCCTTCCCTGGATGAGGGGTCCTTCTTGTTGATGCCTACTTCCATGCCTCATTCCGGGATAGAGGAAAACAAAAAAATATTGCAGCAGCTTGACATGCTGGTAACAGCCATTCCCGAGGTAGAGATGGTAGTTGGAAAGGCGGGAAGGGCCGAAACTGCTCTTGATCCCGCTCCCATGTCCATGTTTGAGAACATCATTAATTATAAGAGCGAATATGCAACTGATATTGATGGCAACAGGCTAAGGTTCAAGGTAGATCGTGAAGACAATTTCCTGAGGGATGAAAACGGAGAGCTGATCCCTGACCGGAAAGGAAGGTATTTCAGACAATTGCCTGGACATTACAAATCACCGCATTGTAACTGGAACGAGAGTGTTTGGTTTTAT
>CAZFOO010000213.1:0-3457 GCA_964520585.1 uncultured Bacteroidales bacterium | reverse complement strand
TCCAGGTAATAGCATAGGGCGTGGCAGCGATAGCTGTCTAAGCCCTATGAAAATGTAATCACAATATTACAGGGAGGGCTGCCCGCGTGGCGCCGCAGCTTTAGCGGAGGCACAAGGCCCGTATGGATAATAAAATGTAGAAAATATTAGCCTGACGGCTATGCCCTTCAGGGGGGCAAAAATAACTTTTTGGACCGGCTCTTTTTAATAAAAATCTTTGTATTGATGAAACACATAGTATTAAAAATCACATTATTGCTAATAACCATTTCAATCCTGAGTTGCCAAAAACAAAATAAAGGATACGTATTGAGCGGTTACATTGAGAATTTGCCTGACAGCGCAAAAATCAATTTATATAGCCATGAATTACAAGAAGTAATTAACGTAGCATACGCAATGGCTGGGCATTTTGAAATGACAGGGAAGGTTGATAAACCAACCTGGTGCTGGCTGCAAACTGATAATGATTTTGCCAACATCATGATAGAGAATACCATGATTATCCTGGAGTGTCCTGAAGATAGTAGACTAAACTACTGTGAGATTCACGGAGGCAAAGAGCAAACATTACTAAATGAGCTAAAAAAGCAACAATATCCGTATGATAAAATCTGGCTTGCAGCAGATGATAGTATAAACAAGTATTTTTCAAGCGATCCTGCTAAGAGTGAAGAGTTTTATAAAGAATACAAAGAATATTCAACGAAATCTCATAAGGTATATATCGATTTTGGAAAAGCCCATCCCAACACCTATTTAGGTATTGATATATTATACAGAAACAGGTTTAATATCGATAGAGATTCGTTAATTGCAATTTATGCCAATTTAACGGAAGAATTTAAGGAATCAAGGGATGGACTGGCGTTAAAAGTATTTTTGGATGAAAGACTTGCCGTTGAAGGCGAACCGATGATTGACTTTCAAGCAAAAACAATTGATAGTTTGGATTTTACGCTTTCATCATTAAAAGGAAAATATATTTACCTGACTTTTTGGAGCTCAACATGCGCTCCATGTAGAAGCGAAAACAAATATTTCAGTCAAAATATTGACAAAATTCCGGAAAACCTCGAATTGGTGAGCTTTTCAGTGGACAATAATATAAAAAACTGGAGAATAGCTTCCGAAAAAGACGGAATCCAATGGACGAATATTAGTGATTACAAAGGCGATAAAGGAGCCATAAAAACAAGGTATCAGGTTCAGGCTATACCAACGTCATATTTAATTGATGATAATGGTATCATTGTAAAGAAATTTCTCGGATTCGGTAGATGTGAGGATCTGATAACCAATTTGGAAGCGCTGATGAAAATATAATCGAAGGCATAAAGTGTTTGCAAAATAAAATCATTTAAGGTGCCTTATGATGGAAAGTTTTTATATGTTAAAAGATTAGAATTCGCTTATAACCCGATTAAAAATATTTATGATGAATAAAAAAAACACCCTTCTGATAAGTCTTTTGATTTTTTTTACGATTGGCTGTAAAAAACAATCAAAAATATTTACTGAATCTGATGCAGTAATTGAATTAAATGCAACCAGGCAAAGTGATTTAATGAATGATTATCTTGGTTATATGGGAATGAGCACTAAAAATGGTAGCTTTTGGGATAATGTATTTCCTGAAGTCAATGGCCTGCCAGATTCCCTGAACGATGTCACTATCCATTATACCTGGCTAAATAACATCCAGGCGCTTTATCAGGCATACAAAGCAGGTAAGGTTGAAAAAGCAGACTTTGAAAATTATTATAAAGCATTGGGAGCGGACACAACAGAGTGCACGGCTGATTATGTTAAAACATTTGTAGTTATCGCTACCGGAGTTTCAACCTCAGGACAACGGTATTATTTCTTCGATTCGAATAACAATTATGATATGGCAGATGAAATTCCTTTTGAAACGGTTGTAGTTCCTGCGGATTCCTATGGCAACAATAACAAAGAATTTCAGCCACATAAAATCATTTATGAAAAGCATTTAAATGGTGAGATTTTGCAAGATTCTACATGGATCGCCTTTTATGAAAGAACTGACAGGATGTGGATTCAGTTTAGTGAAAAGAGTACTGCCAGATTTCAGTTTGATTCATTAAACTGTAAGATTGAAGCGCGTCCTTCTATCTCTAAGCGTTACAGGGGTGGAGCTAAATTTACTGTATCACTTGGCTTCAATAAACGGAGCAACCAATATACACAAGGAGAGTATATGCAGTTAGGCAATGCTTATTACCAAATAGGGTGCAGTAGTGATGGACTGAAAATACTTCTGACGAAAGATGAACAGGTGTTAAGCAAAGGAAGCACTCAGGTTGGTTTGCCCCCGTTATCTTTTAGCGCTGAGTCACTAACAGGTGACACCGTAAATTTCCCTGGTGATTTTAAAGGAAAATATGTTCTTTTGGATTTTTGGAGTTTAAGCTGTGGTCCGTGTATCCAGGAAATCAGGGATTATTATATTGATATTTACGAAAAATATGGTGGTAACCAGTTTGAAATTATTGGTGTTGCTGATAACAATGCTCAGCAGCTTGAGAGCTTTATCAATAAATTTGGAATAAAATGGATAGTTATACCAGATGGCCAGCATAAAGAAATACATAAAAAGTATAATATCCTTCATCACCCGACGCTGTATTTCATTAATCCCGAAGGTGAAATAATAGCAAAAGAAGACGATCTCAGGGGAGGGAAATTTGTAACTATTTTGGATAAAAATTTATAACATGAAAACATTATTACTTCTGAACATTGTGCATAAATTATTTAAAATCTAATCATCTATGAAAAATCTCTTATCTATTCTTTTTTTGCTCCTGGGGATGCAACACCTAATGGCACAAGACACAATTGTTACAAAGGAAAAACAGGAATTAGTCGTTCATATTACTGAACAAACCCCGCAGTTAACTCGATTTATGTTTTCCGATTCCCCCGGGGGACCAGTTATTGCTATGAAAACAAACCGGATCGATAAAATCGTCTATAAAAACGGATTCGTAGATACGATGGGTAACCAAAACCCGCGTAAAAACCGGCCTCTTACGATTAATGCCGGTATGGCTCTGTTTCTGACCGAGGAGTCTGGCTATTATATGGGAACCCTGGATTATTTCATTCTACCCCAGGTAAATCTCCAATTGAATTGGGGAGCCCAGGAGGAAGGCGATGCCTTTTTTTCGGCTGGCAGTGAGTTTCATTTGAGTTCAACCTATTCTGAAAAAAAACTGGCTCCGTTTACAGGCCTTCTGGCAGGAAGGGAATTTGGTAATGATTTTCTTCAGATACCCATAGGACTGAATTATGCGGGTAAAAACGGATTAAACATTGCTTTAAGTCTTAATGAACTCCTTTACCTTAAAAGCTCCTCTCAAGCTACATTTGTAAAATTGACCCTTGGCTGGCGGTTTAAAATGTAATTCAGGGATTATAACATTCTTTCGTT
>CAZFOO010000212.1:1236-3606 GCA_964520585.1 uncultured Bacteroidales bacterium | reverse complement strand
TAATACTACGATACGATTAACTAAAACAGGATCAGTTGCAGTATTATGGTTATAATAATCAAAATCACCGTAATTTGCAGTGCCACCATCTCTAATCGCAATGTAATCAGATTTACGGGAAATACCGGCATTCCAGTCAACTAGTTCAAACTCATAAACAGTAGCTTTTGCTCCCTCTAATCCATAAGTTTCACCTTCAATGAGAGTATTGTCCTCAGCTAATATGGGGTTGGCTTGAGATACTGGACTTGACCCATCAGCACCCATAACAGTTAGTGTGGGTGATCCTACAGATGTTGCAGAAGCCCACTCAAGGTCACCTGTACCACCATCAATATCAACATTATAAACAGTATAGTTAAGGTTAATATGATATCTTGAATCATCCGTTGCACCAATTACCACCTCATCAGTGTTATCAAGAGCAATATTAATTGCAGTAGCAGCGTCTGCAACTTCTGCTGAACCAGCGCAACCAATAGCTATTGTATTGGGAACTCCAGCCTCAGTAGCTCCGGCATTTGCAAATCTTACCATTGGTTGATCAATCACGGTAACTCCAAGCCATACAGCATCAGCCGGGCATGGGCCAGCAGCAGGAGACTCGATAACCTGGATAAGTCTTTGACCCATTCCTTCTGCTTCAGGAAATTCAATCTCGACATAGTTTTTAGCAAATCCTGTTACTTCTCCAGCAGCATCAAAAGCATTTTCGGTTGTACTAAGATCCGTATCATATTCACCCATTTTCCAGGCAAAATCAGAAATTACACCGGTTTCTATATCCCTTTGTGTAGCATTGGATGTAATATTATTAAAATCAAAGTCAGGGTTATATACCGCTGATGGCCATACCCAGAAAGGCATTGCTTTTCCCACAGTGATCTTATCTGTGTAATTCACAGCATCAGGTGAGTTAAAGGGAGTATCGTTTGAGCGGACATAATCTCCCACCTCTTCTTGAGCAGCATCTTCCCACTGGGTCGCCCCAGTATTCTGCCCCATCACACCAGTAAAAATAAACGCAGCCACTAAAGTCATGGCCAGTTTCAAAAAGTTCTTTTTTGTATTTGTTTTCATTTTTAAAAAAAATTTAGATTAAGAAAAATTTAATTTGATTTAATTGTCTGTTTATAATCTGATTTGAAAATTTATAGTTCGTTGAAATTTGTAAGCCGGGCTCCCGGAAGGAATGGATATGCCAGGAGATATTTTAATAATTTGAAGAGACGGATATGATTTATCTGCAAAACACAAAAAAATAAGGGCAGTCAAATAGCTGCAGCGATCGATCATTAATTGGATTGACATAATTATTTTATTTGAATAAAGTACCATCCCCTGTTACGGCCGGTTTTGATATTGGTTGCAAATCATGCATTGTATTACATAAATGCCTTGAAAAAACTGCCAAAAGTATTTTAATTGATGACCAACGTTATTACAGGCATTAGCCAGATAGTTATTAAATGGCGATACAATACAACTTAAAAATAAGTGGGGGATTGGGTGGGGTGAAGTGAACCGCTGCATCTTGGTCACCGGACCGGACTGAAGCGGAATTAGTATAATGGAAAACTTATGATCTGATCTTATTCCTGAGAGGTGTAGAGGTAAATTAAAATTGCTGGAATTTTTTTTAAGATTTATAAACCGGTAAATACAAATTAATCTGTGTATTATTTCATTAAGTAAATTCTTTGCCACTTTTATCTGTTTACTTTCTCAAATGAATGGTCCTTTTCAGTCCCGTAAATTGCGATCCTTTATATAGCCTGGTAATTATGGTTTGTTTAACGGCAGGTAACCTGAAAAGGTTACAGTAGTAATCTTTAATTAGGTGAAAGTTATTCACACCCTGACAAAGAGATGTTTTTTCCTGACGAAACCCTCATCAGTTTTCAGAAGTCAAAAACAACATGAATTTTACATCAGGAACATATTGCTAAAAGCACAAAATAGTTCATGTAAAATCGACCGCAGGTCAACAAGCCATGTGAACTCCACGTGCTCTTGGCACTGAAAAAGGTTTATGTCCTAAATATAATGGATGGTGTTATATTGATAGAGCGGGTAGACCTGTCATCAAAGCCTGCCTGAGATAATAGGCCGCAGTTAATGGGCAAAAGGTAATTTCCGTGAGGCAATGCCCATGAGAAAATAGGCGGAAGGTAATGGGTAATGCCCAGAAGGTAATGTCCAGGAGGTGATGTCCAGGAGGTGATGTCCAGGAGGTGATGTCCAGGAGGTGATGTCCAGGAAACATTAATAGTTTTGAGGTAATGATCCTGAGTTAATAGCCTTAAGATATAAGTGCCGAAATGATGGTACTGGGCTAATAGTCAATAACCCTTTGCCTGCGGTCGTTGG
>CAZFOO010000212.1:0-1136 GCA_964520585.1 uncultured Bacteroidales bacterium | reverse complement strand
GCCGAAATGATGGTACTGGGCTAATAGTCAATAACCCTTTGCCTGCGGTCGTTGGTGTGGTATATTTCATAACGCTTTGCCAGGTACTTTTCAAGGTTATCATCGGCGTCATAATATATAATACGTTGCAGCCGGTTGCGACTCGACTGCCAGACATATTCTGTTCTGCTGACCTGGTTTCCCTGATCATCAAGCTCAAGCTTCTCGGTTATATTCTGTTGCTCATCATACTTGTATTTCCTGGTGTATTCCTTTCTGTTCCGGTCGGTCATTCTTAACTGAATAGTTTCAGATACAAGCAATCCAAGGCTGTCATACTCCGCTTCCCGGTCGAGCCTGATAATACCATCATCTGGTTCTCCCCTGCGGCCACGGACCCTTCTCCTTATCTCCGTGCCCTGTTCATCAAACCTTGAGCGGATGCGGTACAACCGGCGTCCGGAGGGGTTAAGGGCTTCGATCTGCTTGGGTAAACCACTGGAGTTATAGGAAAATTCAAGTGACTTTACCATAACGGTATCTTCATCACGGACCATGAGATGCTTCTCCTTGCTAATCCTGTCCTCTTTGTCGCGCTCAAATACCTTGCGAATATCCAGTTCTTCGTTGATGAAATAATCGGTCCTCACATGCTCCATACTGTCGTAATAATGCCATCGGTAATTATCAGGGTAGCGTGTTTCCCAGTCATAATCAATCTCTGTATGCTTCCTTCCAAGAGAATCAAATATTTCCTGGTTTACTGCATAAAAAGTACTTGTCCTCTCCCCGTCTTCGACAACATAACGGCTGGTAACGGTAACCCGGTAAACATTCTGGGGCTTGATGCCCTGGGAGTAAATGCTTAAATTAACTGTAACAAGCATTGCAAGTAAAAACAAATACTTCATTTATGTTATTGTTGGTAAACTATAATTATAATTCCGGTTGAAAATTTCAAACCTGTAACAAGATTATATTATACTGCCGGGATAATTTTTCGTTTCAAAAATAACATATTATTTTTCATCAGCTGAACCTGGCGAGGATGAAGTGAAGCAATCCGGGATTTATCGCATCATAAAGTGTAGAATTGATTCTTTGAAAAGTGAAGGTAAATGAAGGTGAAGATGAAAATGAAGATGAAAATGAAGATG
>CAZFOO010000211.1:0-3743 GCA_964520585.1 uncultured Bacteroidales bacterium | reverse complement strand
AATCAGCCTGTTTTGCCTCCCGCGAGGCTGGACTTTGCCTATAGTGCGACCCTTTCCAATTGCTCTTCTGCAACGCTTACCGAAACGGTTGGGCGAAATGAGACAAGATCGCAGACTTTTACCTCGGGTTCTGAAGAGAGTTTGCAGCTTTTTTCGAGTCATACAGCTTATGCTGAAGTGAGTGCCGGAGTGGAAGTTGATGCAACTTTTTTCGGCAAGGGAGCTACCTATAATCTTCAGGTAACGGCAGGTTATGAATATACGACCTCAGAAACCAGAACTACTACAAGTTACTGGCAGGAATCCGAAACAACAGAGATAGAGACTTCCAGGTCCCGCACGGTGCAATTGGTACCTAATAGCGCTGTTGAGGTTTATGATGCTGTTCAATCGCTTGACAATGTAAGGATCCCGTTCACCAAGGAATTCCGTTTGGAAGGTGTTGATTCCGACGGGAACGAAATTGCAGGGAGTGAACTGCAATTTCAGCTGTTTACCAGTCAGTTTGAAGGGATTGTTACAGATATAGGACCTGATTATGTTGATTTTACCGTGAGGGGAACAACAGTTGTTGATAAAATGCTGGAAGTTGAAACCAATGTAACGGAGGTTGAAGGAGCCTGCAATTAGTGCTTCTGCAGAAATTTCTATTCCGGTCTCCTGCCACCTTTTTTCACTTTCAGATACTTCTATGTTGTGGACTATTTTATAACTCCCACCCTGTTCAATATTTGTATAGTTATAAATAAAATGCATAGCTCTGATGCATGAAAACTTTTCTGCTTCATAATATTTTTGATGCATTAAGGAAAGTTATGATATCAGTATATTTAGAGAGTAACAAAGCAGTTTATACCTAATTTAGAAATAAATCAATTTTATTGCATTAAAGTAGATTTACAGTTGGTGAATGATGCTTGTTATTGGATGAGGGGTCTTTTAATCAGACTTATCCTGGTGATGCAATTCAGTGAAATGAAAATTCACAGGCATACTTTATAATAATTTGATGCCATAGATTAATCGGGAATGTGCCTTATGGCAGGATAAAACCGAAATTTTATCTTTACCCAGTCCGATCCGCCGATTTCTCTGACCTCCATATCGGCGGTTTCGTAATATTCATTTCCGGGTAAAACCGATACAATGTCAATAAGCGGAAATTCAAAGGTGGTCTTTGTAAATGGATCATCTCCTGAAGAAGTATCCCATTCATACATATCTGCACAGACCTTAATTTTATCCTCAATAAGGCAATCACTCAGTGTGTGCTGGGTCAATATACTTACCGGAAAGGTGTATGTTGTATTCAGCCCAATATCGATCCCGGTAAAATGGTTATGCAGGGTGGCTGCTTTATCTCTTTCCCGCCAGGATTCAATCTTGCCTCTTAATTCGCATGCGTTGCCTGCATCATTAACACCGGTCTGGAAACTGTAAAGCCTCACTTTTATATCGTATACCAGGTTGTCGGTTCTTGGTATGGCTGTCCGGATAGGATAGTTTGCTGCGAAAACAATTTTCCCGATTGTGTTGTCAGTGATATAACGGAGCTTATAGGATATGGGTGCCCCGGGATTTTCTTGTGAGAAATTTCCTCCAGACTTGATATAGTCCTTAAATGCTTCAAATCCGTCGACAGTCTGCACTGCGTCTGCCCCCGATCCGCCAAGTATATATACTTTCATAGTGGATGAAGCCATTAATGATTCAAATTCGGAGGAAGCGGAAGCATCAATATTTGCATATGACCCTTCCAGAAAAGCTTTTACCTGGGTCTCTTCAAGTTCTGACTCAATTGTGAACAGGGCCATCCTGCCATAGGTTACGGTGGAGACATACATTGGCATATGGGTGCCGAACAGTGTGGTATTTACTTCTCCTTCAAAAAGATCTGCCGGAGAGGAGGGCATATCCATATCAAGGGTGTAATAGCTCTGAATAAATTTGGCGACCAGCCTGGTTCTTATTTTTTTATTGCTGTAGTCAAAACCTCCCGCAACATCTACAAATCCTGAATTATAACTTGATCGTAAAGAAAGCTTGAGTTGTTGTTCTGAATAAGCCTGTTCCATGGTGAAACCAAGATTGGCCGGGGGCACCTGATATTCCTGTTTCATCAGGTTATTGATTGCTGTCCTTATGGTTGAAAGCTTGGGGTCATCTACTGTGACTGATACATCTCCGCTTCCCGTTAGTGAGGTTGAAATGGTTATGGGTCTTCGCTTTGCAGGAATCAGAACATAAGAGCCATCGAGAACTGACTCCCCCTTGATCAGGGCACCGGGATAAATAGCATCAGTCTGCGGATTTAGTACAATCTGTTCATCATAACCGGCGGCTACGGAATAGTAATCAATTGTATAAACATATTCGGTGTCTTTTTCTTCACGGGTGCTGTCAATTGCTGCAGTTTTTTCGGCAGGGAATTCAACTGAGATAGGGGGCAGTGATTCCACATGTTCGTTGATCAGAGTTCTGTAATCCGGTTCCTTCTGACAACCTGCCAGCAGGATTATGGATATGTAAGCTAAGGATACAATTATAGAGCCGGGTGCTCTCAACCCTGAAGTGAAGGCAGTCTCAAGGCAATGCATGATGTTGATTTTTGATTGGTTTTGATGACGGGAGAGAATACTCTTTACTATATTACGGAATTAATAAAGATCAAATAAATATACAAAATAATTGGCCTTAATGTCAATACTTTAAATGATTTTTATTAATAATCTTTTTTGAGTGACCGGAAGTCCTGGTAATTATTCCTACAGTATCCTGATAAGATCGTCATTTAGATAGTAAACATCTTTTCCGTTTAAGTGCTATATTTAAACCGAAAAAAGATCTTACACCTATAATGAGTTTTCTGAGATATTTCTTTGTGGCTGCGGCTGTTATTGTTTTTGAAAGTGTCTCTTTTTCCCAGGCCGGTTTTTTTGTTCAGGGAGATTCGCTTATTCAAAATAGAAGGAATGCCGTTTACATTGGTTATGCCGCTGGTGTTACTGCAAGTTATACCGGCTTGTATCATATTTGGTATAAGAAAAACGGGCTGTCTGATTTCAGTTTTCTTAATGATAACAATCACTGGCTTCAGATGGATAAGGTGGGACATGCAAACACAGCTTATCAAATTGGGAACTATGGAATCAGCCTGCTCAGGTGGGCCGGTGTTAATGACAGGGCAGCAATATGGCAGGGAGGTTTATCGGGATTGTTGTTTCTTACAGGGATCGAAATTTTTGATGGTTTTTCTGATGATTATGGTTTCTCCTGGGGCGATCAGGCAGCCAACGTGTTCGGTTCTGCATTTTTCACAGGGCAGGAATTACTGTGGGGAGAGCAGCGCCTTCGGTTGAAATTCTCATATTTCCCCACTGAGTATTCCCGTTACAGGCCTGAGCTTTTGGGCAAAAACCCGGTTGAAACATGGCTCAAGGATTATAACGGTCAAACGTACTGGCTGTCATTTAGCCCGGGATCTTTCGGAGAAAACATTTTGTTTCCCGAATGGCTATGTTTTTCATTTGGATATAGCGCCAGTGGAATGACGGGAGGCCACAGAAACCCTGAATTCAATGGTGCTGGCTCACCAGTTCCTGAATTTACAAGATACCGGCAGTACTTTTTTTCGCTGGACCTTGATCTTACCAGGCTTGAACCCCGATCCGGTTTTCTGAAAACCCTTTTCTCTACTTTTGGTTATATTAAATTTCCGTTCAGCACCCTGGAATATAATAAGA
>CAZFOO010000210.1:0-3769 GCA_964520585.1 uncultured Bacteroidales bacterium | reverse complement strand
TGGTAAGGTCGCATCAGGAACGATGTCTCCGATGATGAAAACGTGGATCAGGATGAGATATGTACATAACGGTTTTGCAAAAAGCGGTACTGGAATTAATATTGTTGTAAGAAACAAAAATATCAGGGCCAGAGTAGTAAAGACCCCCATATACAAACCTGACCGTTAATTTGTTTCGAATCATGCGATTGTCTGAGAGTCCTGGAAATCAACTGGATTTTCCGGTTTAAATTCATGTTAAATGCCGGTTAACCTCACCAGCGGCAAAATGGGGTAATCCATATGACGGGATCTTTTTATTGTGCTGTAAATATGTAGCTATTGTATTAAAAATTGATAACTGTGCTTTATACTGAAAATGAAAAATGATAAAAAAAAAATAGAGGTTTGCTACTCTCCAGCTCTTTATGATTATTACCGGAATGATGATGCAATTGTTGTGGTTACGGATATCCTGAGAGCTTCCACGGCTATTTGTGCGGCTTTTGAAAACGGGGTCCGGCATCTCATTCCGGTTGCCAGTCTGGATGAAGCCAGGGAATGGAAAGAGAAGGGCTATCTGGTTGCGGCTGAAAGGGATGGAGTAGTCCTTGATTTTGCCGATTTTGGCAATTCACCCTTTAACTTCCATCCCGGGCAGGTTAAGGGGAAAACTATCGTTTACAGTACAACCAATGGTACCCAGGCCATCAGGATAGCCTCGGAAGCAAAATATGTTGCCGTTGGCTCATTTATTAATCTTTCGGCACTTGCCGGATGGATTGCTACGGAAGATTCTGATGTTCTTATTCTTTGTGCAGGCTGGAGGAACAGATACAACCTTGAAGATTCTGTATTTGCGGGAGCCCTTGCCGGCATCCTGACAGAGCAGGGAGGATTTTATACGGAATGTGATGCTGCAGTAGCAGCCATGGAACTGTGGGAACTTGCCCGCAATGATCTCCCTGGATATATGGAGAAAGCAGCGCATCGTCACCGTTTGAAAAAGCTCGGTCTTGACGATGTTATGGATTATTGCAATACTCCTGATACTACAAAGGTGGTCCCTTTACTTAAAGGTCATCTTCTTGTGGAGCATAGTGAGTTATTTGCTGACGATACAGATATCGTTTAGTACTAATTTAAAACATTGGCAAAAACTGGTCTTTTTTGAAAAATTATTTGCAATTTGCAGACCATTAGCCAACATTAATTAAAAATTAAACATCTTGTCAATGAAGAAACATAATTTTAGCGCCGGACCTTCTATTTTGCCGCGCATAGCTATTGAAAAGACATCGGAAGCAGTACTTGACTTTAATGGTTCGGGACTTTCGGTTATGGAAGTGTCGCACCGTGGAAAAGATTTTCAGTCCGTTATGGATGAAACTGTATCACTGTTCAAAGAGGTTCTTGATATTCCAGTGGATTACGAGGTACTTTTCCTGGGAGGGGGTGCCAGTATGCAATTCTGCATGGTACCGTTTAATCTTCTGAGCAAGAAAGCGGCTTATCTGGAAACCGGTACGTGGGCTAAAAAAGCCATAAAAGAAGCCGGATATTTTGGTGAGGTTGAAATAGTCGCCTCATCTAAAGACAAGAATTTCAGTTATATACCGAAGTCCTACGAAATACCCGGCGATGCCGATTATTTTCATATAACAACCAACAATACAATATTCGGAACCGAGATTCTTCAAGATATTGATAGTCCGGTACCCCTGGTAGCAGACATGTCTTCAGATATTTTCAGCCGTCCTGTAGATGTTTCTAAATATGGAATTATATATGGAGGTGCACAGAAAAACCTCGGACCTGCAGGGGTGGCCTTTATAGTTGTCAGAAAGGATATTCTGGGTAAGGTTGACCGTAACATACCCTCTATGCTCGATTACAGGGTACATATTGAGAACGGATCAATGTTCAATACGCCTCCCTGCCTGCCAATATTCACCGTAAGGGAGACCCTGAAATGGCTTAAGGGAATCGGAGGAGTTAATAAAATGCAGAAGATCAATACCGGAAAAGCCGGCTTATTGTATGATGCAATTGATAACAGCCGGATGTTTAAAGGTACAGCTGAGAAAAATTCCCGTTCAGTCATGAATGTTTGTTTCGTGATGGAAGATGAGTATAAGGATATGGAAACCGAATTTCTCTCTTTTGCCCAGTCAAGGGGTATGGTAGGTATAAAGGGACACCGTTCTGTAGGTGGTTTCAGGGCTTCGATATATAATGCAATGGCTGTTGAAAGTGTTCAGGCATTAGTTGACGTCATGAAAGAATTTGAGGAAACAAAAGGAAGATAACCATAATAAAACATTACTCAAAATGAGAAAAGTATTGGTAGCCACAGAGAAACCTTTTGCCAAACCAGCAGTCGAAGGTATTTCGGAGGTGTTAAAGAATGCAGGATATGAAATGATCCTGCTTGAGAAATATAAAGGATCGGACGACCTTATTAATGCTGTTGCTGATGCAGATGCAATGATCGTCAGAAGTGATCTGGTAACAAAAGAAGTTATTAATGCCGGTGACAAACTTCAGATAGTGATCAGGGCCGGTGCGGGATATGATAACATAGACCTTGTATCTGCAAGCGACAAGGGGGTGGTGGTAATGAACACGCCCGGACAGAATTCCAATGCAGTAGCAGAACTTGTGATGGGCATGATGGTTTATATGGCCAGGAATCAGTTTAACGGAACCCCGGGATCTGAATTACATGGAAAACGTATGGGCATTCATGCCTGTGGTAATGTGGGAAAACGTGTAGCCAAAATTGCTCTTGGATTTGGAATGGAAGTGCTCGGATTTGATCCTTTTGTGGAAAGAAGTGCCATGGAATACGCAGGAATGAAGTGTGTTGACTCTGCAGAAGAACTGTTTAGCGTTTGCCAGTACATATCGCTTAATATTCCTGCAAATGAAAAAACCATAAAGTCCATAAACTACAGATTGCTGGAGAAAATGCCAAAACCGGCGACCCTTGTAAACACTGCACGGAAAGAAATAATCCATGAGGATGATCTTTTGAAAATATTCGCCGAAAGGCCGGATTTCAAATACATATCTGATATTGCTCCTGACTGCAACGGGGAAATTGCTGAAAAATATCCGGGGAGATATTTCTTTACTCCTAAAAAGATGGGAGCGCAGACTGCTGAAGCTAACATAAATGCAGGAATTGCTGCTGCCAGCCAGATTGTGAACTTCTTTGAGAAGAACGACCGGACTTTCCAGGTAAACATTTAAATTCTCATCTAATTGTCAACAGGGTGACTTATGATCCTGTATATTTTTACTCACTCTAATAAATTTTTAGATAATGGCCATTTTAAAACCCTTTAAAGGTTTGCGTCCTCCCACGGGTATTGCTAAAGACCTTGCCGCAAAGCCTTATGATGTTTTAAATTCCAAAGAAGCACGCGAAGAGGCAAAAGGGAATCCCTATTCTTTGCTGCACATAACAAAACCTGAAATTGATCTGCCTGAAGGCACAAGCGAGTATGATCAGGTAGTTTATGATACTGCCAGGAAGAATTTCGATGAATTCCAGTCTCGTGGCTGGCTTGTTCAGGACGATGAAGAGTATCTGTATATATATGCCCAGACCATGAACGGTAACAGGCAGTATGGCCTCGTTGGATGTGCCGGAGTAGAAGATTATATGAATGACCGGATCAAAAAACATGAACTGACAAGGAAAGAGAAAGAGCTTGACCGGATAAAGCATGTAAAAGTAACCAATGCAAATATGGAACCGGTATTTTTTACATACCGGGCAGTA
>CAZFOO010000209.1:0-3775 GCA_964520585.1 uncultured Bacteroidales bacterium | reverse complement strand
AAAAAAACCGGGTAAAAGCCACATTTCGTAGTGGCTTTTACCCGGTTTTCTGCTTTTGATATCTTTTAATTGAATTAAATCGGGATGGAACTATTACAGTTCTTTTATTTTAATGTTACGAAACCGCACTTCATTACCATGGTCCTGTAAAAGGATATGTCCGTCTTCAAAGTTTCCGAAGTCTTCCCATTTCTGATATTTGCTGTAATTCACCAGTGCCTGCCACATCTGGGTGTTACGCTCGTATTCCACTACTTTTATCCCGTTCAGGTAATGGGCCACCCTGTTCCCATGTACTTCAATCCGTGCCCTGTTCCACGAATCGATGCCGTTAAACCGTTTAGCCCTCAGGTTTGGATCGAAAGAGCTGGCATTGGCCGGAATCAGATCATACAATGAAGCGAGAGTTCTGTTGCCCAATACTCCTAATTTTGCATCGGGATGTTTATTATCGTCCAGAATCTGAAACTCGCAGCCAATTGCTGAGCCTGCTCCTGTGTTTATGTTTCCTTGCACAAAATATTTAACACCGCTATTGGCACCTTCTGTGAGGTTGAAATCTACTTCAAAAATGAAGTTTTTATAGCGATCAACGGTGACTATATCTCCACCGTTGCCCGACTCAGCACCATCGGCGTTTTCAACAACCAGGGTGCCGTCTTCGATATGCCAGCCTTTTTCAGGGAAATTTTCCAGCCTTACCCCGCGCCAGCCCCTGGTGGTTTTTCCGTCCCATAAAAGTTCCCAGCCTTCTTCCTGTTCACGTTGAGTGAGTGTATTTTTAAGGTAACTTACCTCGGCCACTTCTTTCGGCATTTCCTTACGGTTTTCATTGAGATTGTCCGTTATGATACGAATGTTTCTCCAACGGATTTCTTTACCGGCCAGTTCTGTTCTATTACCAATCGAATGGACCTGTAATCCGATAAATCCTTCCGCAGTAAGATCGTCGACCAGGTTGGAGGCCGGAACTCCATTGAGCCATGTGCGGATGGAATTACCTATTGCTTCTACCCGGTAGGTGTTCCACTGGCCTTTTCTGTAGGCGCTTTTTGCTGCTCTGTTATATTCAAGAGGGTAGAGCCATCCACGCCGTGCTTCATCAAAAATCCCAGCCGACCAGGCACGATCGGAATCATCACATTCAACCTGGTAACCATGCACACGACCGTTTCTGTATTCAGGCAGGCTGTGGCTCCGGATCTGAACACCTGAATTCAACCCTTCATCCATCTTCATCTCGTATTCCAGGATAAAATCACCGTAGTGCTTTTCGGTGACTAAAAAAGTATTGGGCGTTCCCGACTTGCTGGTTCCCACTATCTCGCCATTATCAATTGTATATTCAGCTGTTCCGTTGAGTACAGTCCATCCGTCCAAAGTCTTACCATCAAATAACAATTCCTCATTCGGAGATTGATTGTATTGAAAACCTTGAAATAGAAAGAAAACGACAAGCATAACACTTACAATATTCATTTGGTTTTTCATTTTTGTAATTTTTTATTCGATTTTACTATTTACTTTCCACACTCTTTTACTAATTGCTTTCCACTCTTTTCTCTGTCTAATGCCGTAAACATAAGATTTTATTTTGCTATTTACCAAATCGCAAGGAAAATTATTTTTAAGAAAATTTTACCATAATTTGATTGATGTGATTTATATGCCTTATAAATAGGCATATATGATATATTATGTTTTATTATAATAGCAAGGATTCAAATTGGATTGAGTAAACCCGAAGTCACTTGATTTAAAACTCAATTAAAAATGATTTTACCATATATTGAAAGATCAAAATCATGAAATCTTTCTTATGGTGCAATTAAATTGGGGACTTATAAAATCTTTATCAGATTACTAATCCCTGCCTGACATCAGCGTGATCATTATTACCCCGTTTGATCCTTTTATTCCATAAACAGAGGCTGCCGGGCCTTTCAGTACTTCTATCGATTTCACATCATGTGGCGCTATGTGGTCAATACTGCTTACAATAATACCATTGACTACAAAAAGGGGTTCGGTACTCACATTGAGTGATGATGAACCGGATATTTTGATGCTGCTTCCGTTGACTTCAACTCCCGGGAGCCGTCCGCGGATCATATCAAAAATATTGTTGTAAGTTGTAAATTCCTGTTTTTGACCATCAATTCGTCCGACCTGATTTGTTGCATGTTTTCTCTTTGTGGTACCGTAACCAATACTGACATAATTGTTTTTGTGAGCCTTCCCGGGCAGCGTCAAATCAACTGAATATCTCCGGTTGATAAATTCTCTTGATACACCATATGTCATATCAAATACCATGATTACTTTGGCTCCGGAATCGGCCCTGACGGTATAATTTCCGTTTTGGTCGGTAACAGAACCGGTTTTTACCCGGTCAATAAATACAGCAGCTCCTTCTACAGGGTTATTATCGGCATTCCTTACTTTGCCGGTTATAGTGATATCAGCATTGACTTCCTGTCCCCTCGATATCAACGAAGAACCAGCGATAATCGAAAATATCAGAACCATTTTGAGTTTCATATTCAGAAGAATTTGAAAATCTATTATTCAAGTATATTTCTCATATATTCGATGCTTTTGGCAACTTCTTTTGCAGCGTTTGAGCCATCGGGCACAGGGTATTCCAGTTCAATATCAACATGGATGGGCCATTGCTTTTCCTTAAGGAGCAGCAAGATATCGGCAATAGGGGTTTCACCCTCTCCAAACGGTCTGTTGGTGTTAGCCGGAGTGGTATTTGGTCCTGTCTTGTCCTTAATATGTATGCTGGTCATCCGGGTATGGTACCTTTCTATTATTTCATTGGGATGCAAACCTGTGGCACCAAAGTAATGTCCAGCATCAAAATTAAGCATATTGGCCGGGGAGTATGCCAGAAAATTATCGAAGGAAAAACCTGGCTGGGCAGGTTGGGCATGGTTATGCATTATCGCCAGACTACTGTGTTTCTGTGCGAATTTTCCAAGGCGCTGGGCCGTTTCAATTCCAATTTCGTCTGTTATCCCTTTTGATCCCAGCACGTGTGCTGCCCTGAATGCATAATCAATCTCTTCATCAGACCAGTTGGTGGGAGCAAACTTTGCTATATGAACATCAATACCTGCACTGTTAAATTTCATACGCATTTCCCTGTATTTCTGCATAGGCAGAGAAAGCCGCCATCTGCGCTGAGCCTCTCTCGCCTCCTCGGCTGCTTTGGCATAATCTGCCCTCTCTTTTTCCGAAAGCTCCGCTCCACGTGGTGGCCTTGGAGCATTGGGGGGAATCCCCAGAGATTCTTCAGCTACGCTTCTGAGTTCTATTGAATTGATCCCTGCCAGAAGCAGATATTCAATAATATCATCCTGCTTCATCGACATACTTCTGTAGCTGTAGGTAGTAACTCCCAGCTGGATACCGCCTACTTTTGAGTTGGGTATTCTGCTACCGGCTCCTTTAGAATAGGCAAAACTAAAAGGTGTGGCTGCAATTGCCGCTGCCGTTGCGGCAGTCCCCAGAAATTTCCTCCTGGAGATTGAAGATCTTTTCATATTATTAAGGTTAGATTAATAACTATTAGTAAATAGGGTTTTAGGACTTATAAAAGTAACCAAATAATTAATGCAAAAAGATTATTTTAGATATAATTAAGAAACAATTTTTTCACCTGCCTGTGTGAATTTTAAGCTGAAATAAATTTGTGTAAAGGGCAGCGGTTCATCCTGCAAGTCCATTATACATCTGACTCACATTGCAAAAAGAGCCTTTAAAAGCA
>CAZFOO010000208.1:0-3782 GCA_964520585.1 uncultured Bacteroidales bacterium | reverse complement strand
TTCAATTCCGTGCAAAATATAACTAATTGAATATTAACTTGATTAACCTGATTTGCACACATGAATTCAGATATTGAAATAGCTCATGCGGCGAAAATGAAACCGGTAACCGAAATAGCTTCGGATCTGGGAATAAATGAAGATGATCTTGAATTATATGGAAAGTATAAGGCGAAGATACCGTTGAAGTATATTGATAAGGAAAAAGTAAAAAATAATACATTGATACTGGTTTCTGCCATTTCCCCTACTCCTGCAGGCGAAGGTAAAACAACCATATCGATAGGGCTTGCCCAGGGACTTAACCGGATAGGGAAAAAGTGTACCGTGGTTTTGAGAGAGCCATCACTGGGACCGGTATTTGGAATAAAAGGCGGTGCAACAGGGGGTGGTTATTCCCAGGTTCTGCCGATGGAGGATATAAACCTGCATTTCACAGGGGATTTCTCTGCTATTGAGAAAGCCAATAATCTGTTGGCTGCTTTAATAGATAACAATATTCAAAGTAAAACCAGCAGCATAGGTATAGATCCTCGCACTGTATTGTGGAAAAGGGTCATGGATATGAATGACCGGTCCCTGCGGAATGTGATTGTTGGTCTTGGAGGAAGTATGAGCGGTGTGCCCCGCGAGGGAGGATTTAATATTACCGCAGCCTCTGAAATTATGGCTGCACTATGCCTGGCCGATAACCTCGCTGATTTGAAGAAGCGTATGGGAAATATCTTCATTGGTTTCACACTTGACAAAAAGCCCGTATTTGCCCGTGACCTTAAGGCTCACGGAGCCATGACAGCCTTACTTAAAGATGCCATTAAACCTAATCTGGTTCAGACTATTGAGAATACACCCGCCATAATTCACGGGGGACCTTTTGCCAATATAGCCCAGGGAACCAATTCAGTTATAGCTACCAGGATGGGGCTTTCTTTATCCGATTATGTTGTTACCGAAGCTGGTTTCGGTTTTGATCTGGGTGCAGAAAAGTTTTTTGATATTAAATGTGGTTACTCCGGACTGTCTCCCAGGGCAGTAGTGCTTGTCGCAACTGTAAGGGCATTGAAATATCATGGCGGCGCCGGTCTGGGTAATCTAAAAGAGCCGGATACAGTTGCACTTGAAAAGGGTTTGGAGAACCTTTCAAAGCATATTGAGAATATTCAGGCATTTGCAATTTGTGCCGTGGTGGCGATAAATAAATTTGTCACTGATACTGATGAGGAGATTAACATGGTCATGCAACACTGCAAAAAAATGGGTATAGCTGCTGTGGTGGCGGATGTATGGTCAAAAGGCGGGGAAGGAGCCGTCGAACTTGCAGAAAAGGTAAGCGGGGTTGCCGCCGGTTGCAAGAATAGATATAAGCCAATGTATGACTGGAACTGGGATATACCAAAAAAGATCGAGACAATAGCCAGAAAAGTGTATGGTGCAAATGCAGTTGATTTTTCCAGGAAAGCACTTAAGGACCTGGAAAAAATCAGGCAACTCGGACTTGAAGGGTTGCCTGTATGTATTGCCAAAACCCAGAAATCGCTTTCAGATAACCCCGACCTTCTTGGAAGACCCAAGGATTTTGTGGTAACTGTGCGGGAAATTGAGATAGCCGCCGGGGCAGGTTTTGTTATTCCCATAACGGGAGATATAATGCGTATGCCCGGATTACCTGGTAAACCGGCATCTGAGCAGATCGATATTGATGATGAGGGTAATATTTCCGGATTGTTTTAATCTTAACCAAAAGATAAAAGCAAAAAAGAGGCCACCTTATTAGGTGGCCTCTTTTTTATAAAATATCAGAGAGTTATTCCGGATGTATTGCTTCTACCGGACATACATCTGCACATGCTCCACAATCGGTGCAAGCTTCAGGGTCTATTACATAGATATCTCCTTCTGATATTGCTTCAACGGGACATTCGTCTATGCAACTCCCGCAAGCCGTACAATCATCAGTTATTACGTAAGCCATATTTTTGTTTATTTAAGATTAAGTATTTAAAAAAAGAATTAGAATGCAAATATATTTTCTTATTTATAACATGAAAAGAATTTATGACACATTGGGGCAATTTGAATGTAATTTAAATTACGCGATATTAACCAGGTTAATTCATAAACTTAGTGATGTAGCTGAGCTAAAGAAACCTGGGAGTAAATTATTTTTTCACTAAATAGATACCAGAGGCCTAATTTCATGATGATGCGAATATTATGAATTAATGATGCCCGAACACAGATGATAGTATAGCCCTTAAAAGATATTAACAGTAAAAATAATATTTTACCTGTATATAAAAACTGCTTTAAGTCAGGTTTTACAGAAATGATCCTTAAATTACCTGTATATAAAAACTGCTTTAAGTCAGGTTCTCTAAAAATGGTTTTTAAACAGAGTTTAAAAAAGACAATGCGATCCAGGCCATTAGTCCGGTACCTGTTTCAATAGCTCTTTCATCAACATCGAACTCAGGAGAGTGAAGCATTTTTCCGTGCATTCCTGCTCCCAGGCGGTAAAAGACAGCAGGATAACGTCTTGCAAACCAGGCAAAATCCTCAGTTGTCATACGGACCGGCAAGTCTGCTACATTTTTACCTCCAAGGAATTCTCCCATCAGACTTCTTACCTGACGTGCTTTAGCCTGGTCATTAAATAATACCGGATATCCTTTTCTGATTTCCACACTACAATCCGCTCCCAGACTGCCTGCAGTCTTTGTTGCAATTTCGGTTATTATCTCGTGAGCCTTTGATCTCCATGTTTCGTCCATGGTGCGGAATGTCCCTTCTAGAAATGCCTCTTTGGGAATAACATTGGTTGCACCGTTGGCTATAAGCTTGCCGAAACTAAGTACGGTAGGAATATGCGGGGGAGCAAAACGACTTACAACCTGCTGCAAACTTACAACGACATGGGAAATGGCCGCCACGGTATCAGTTGTGGTATGAGGCATTGCACCATGGCCGCCTTTACCATTGACATTAATGTAGATTTCGTCTCCGGATGCCATATACATACCTGGCCTTATTCCGGCTTCTCCGGCTTTAAGCTCCGGAAGTACATGTTGCGCAACTATAAGGTCAGGCTCTACCCCGTCGAAAAGATCCTCGTCAAGCATTTTTTTTGCCCCTCCGGGAAGACTTTCCTCTCCAGGCTGAAATATAAAATATACGGTACCCGAAAAATCATTTTCCATTGCCCTGATGATCCTGGCACTCCCCAAAAGGCAGGCTGCATGGACATCATGTCCGCAGGCATGCATAACACCCTGATTAACTGAGCTGAAGGATAAACCGGTCTCTTCATTGACCGGAAGAGCATCCAGTTCTGCTCTCAAAGCAATAGTTTTACCTTCTTTACCTTTCTTCCCGGTAATTCTTGCAATTATTCCCGTTTCCGCCACATGTTTAAATCCTATATCATATTCTGAAAGCAGTCTGGTAATATATTCAGAAGTTTTATATTCATGGAAGGATAATTCGGGATGCTGGTGTATATGTCTTCTTATCTTTACCGTCTCATCAAAAATAAGACCGGCTTTTTCTTTTATTTTGTTATTTAGGTCCATTTATCAAAAATTTAGATCAGGATGGCCTGATTATTGGCGTATGGTTATGACGTGAGGAACCGCTGTGCTTTAACTTATATTATTTTTAAAATGCAAACTGTACACATCAGGTTTACAAATCATTATCCGTAAATATTGTTTTTCAATCCATGCAACCTTCATGTTTATTGACCTGAAGGTCGATTTCACATGCATTATTAAGCTCTCTTAGCT
>CAZFOO010000207.1:0-3796 GCA_964520585.1 uncultured Bacteroidales bacterium | reverse complement strand
TATCATGAAAAAACTAATTTTTATTTTTGCAGGCCTCTTTCTGATGACCAATGTAACGTACTCCCAGATTGACGACAGGGCGGTTATTCCTGTGGCTGTTACGTTGAATTCTATTCTACGGCTCAATGTGACCTCTGGTGGTAATGTAGAATTCAATTTTAATACGTTAAATGATTATGAATCTGGTATTTCAACCAGTGCTGCCTACCAAACCAAGTTCAATGTGGCTTCATCTGTTGACTGGGATGTATTTATGTATGCAGAAGATGCCGCTCTAACAGGCACAGACATCATTGGTGCTGCCAATTTAATGGATATCGATAACATTGGCTACCATCTAACAAGTGAAGGGGCAACAGATTTTAACATCCCAGCTCCTGACGCTGCCAGCACATTACCTTTATCAAATGTTGCCACCACACTATTGGTGGGATACGATGGGACCAACTCCAATGCAGGAGACATCAATGCGAACACCTTCACCATCCACTGGAGATGTGGAACTTCTGAGGGTAGCATGAATGGTCAAACTATTTTAGAGCAGGGGATAGCAGCGGATCGATATGCAACCAATGTATTCCTGGTACTTCAGCCCAATTAAGATTATTTAAATAATAAAAGTATTGTGCAGTTAATCGGATTAACTGCACAATACGTATTTGTGTACAACCGATTTGCCATAACCCGTTATTCATGCCCGGACACCGCAATCTGATTGTTTTTGCTCTCATTTGTATTTGTGCTTTTTCAGCACGGGCACAACCTTCTACCGCATTAATAATGATAGAAAGCGGGGGAAGCGTCAGATTCAGCATCAATTCACTTAACAAATACAATGACGGAATGGCTCTGGAAGACTGGACACGTTTGGCCATTGCTTTTGAAGACACCCTGGATGTGGCAGCTACATGGAAACTGCAGTTTAAGGCAAATACCGATATGATTTACGGGGATTACGGTCAGGAACTACCCTTGGATTACCTGGTGCTGGAAGCCCGGGATGGCGGAGGAGAGACACTACTGGGAGACGGTGGTAATGGTTTTATATTACCCGCTCAAACCCTTGATGATATGGAAAAGACACTGATTGAGAATGCTCCGCAGGGAACCTTTCAGGACAACAAACTTTATATCAGCTTCAGACTGGCACAAGGAACAGACAAATTATTAGGCCAACCTTCAGATTACTATTTTGTTGACATTGAATTCATTTTAACCCCCAGCAATTAATCCGGCAGACAATCCAAGATGAGAAATATATCCACATATCTGCTCAGCTTTCTAACGATTGTACTGTTGATGAATGATACTTTTTCGCAGGGGACAAACGGATTTAACCAGTCGGCTCCACACATTACCGCCCATTTTCGCAACGAAAATCTTATTATCGAACCTGAAACTTCGTTCTTCAATGTTCTGATTGTTGAGAACAAGGGAGAAAGAAGAGAAGAAATATTTATTGAAATAAATGTGCCTGTGGGGTGGTCTGTAATAGCCGCCGAGTCACAATCCTATTATCTTGAACCCGGGGACTCCCTTCTTTTACCGGTACGTGCAGCACCCAGTCGTGATGTGCAGGGGGAAATCGGTTATTCCATGATTGCTTCCATCAATAACCGTGGGGGAGAAACCTTTACCAATGCCTACTGTTTTGTAAAAATACCCAAAAAATCAGACCTCCGGTTTAGACCCATTACCCGAATGGGTTATTTTGATCAGCAAAGCGGTCGCAGTGAAGTATCCTTTCGCCTGGAGAACCAGGGAAATGTAAACGAATTGGTTACCCTTACTTTTCGCTCTACCCGTAACGTGGCCCTCGAAAACGAAAAAGATAACCTGTTAACAAAAAACATTACTGTAAGAGCCAGAACGGATACCATTATTACATTGGAAGCAAACCGTATAGAAGATCATAACATCCGTAACGGAAGTTTGTACAGAATAGACTTATCAGGTAATACAGAAGAAAGCAGTTTCAATTCCTCTTTTTGGTTTACCTTGCTGGAAAACGATTATGCTTTCACCATTCCCGAGGATGAAAAGATGTTGATCGCCGAAATTGCTTTGCAAAACCTGCTGAGCAATCAATCCGTTATTTTGGCAGGCGGGTTTAGAGGAAATATTCTTTTCACAAATAACCGTGAACTTAGCTATAATTTTTATCGCTATGGATCAGGCCCCTGGAGTGAGGTGTTAAGATACAGCCGCTCTCATCTTACCTATAACAGCCCGAAATTTGGCATAACCATTGGGGATATGACCAATTTGCATTTAAAATATGGTTCCGGTAAAGGGGCTGAAGTCAGGTATAATTTTACTGAAGATTTTATTGCCAGAGTTATTGGCAGCGAAAACCCTTTCAGACCTATCAGCAATATTGGGATAATCCTTCAGGAAAAATATTCCCCGATTGATTTAAGAGGAAGTTACGCGTACAGTGAAAATCGTGTTTTTAACAATCGTACCCATTGGGCAGGCGCCCGTTTCAATCTTAGATTGTTTCCGGGTCATCAACTGAGAACCGATATCAATGCCAGCGAAGTAACCTATGACTTAACCAATCAGAACCACCTGGGGCTGGGATTCAACCTTGATTATTCGGGAAAAATAAAACAGACAACACTCAAGTTCAGAGAACAGTATGGTTCCCCCTATTATTATGGTCAACAGGCAGGCCGGCATAATTTTACTGGACGAATCCTCCATCCATTATCTGAGAAATATCAATTACAGTTTAATTTTCTGGATCAGGTATACAGGCCTCTCAGGGAAAATGCAGAAGGAATTCAATCAGATATTTTAGTCGCCAACAGAAGGGTTAACGCCTTGTTCAGAGCCCGCATAAATCAGGGATTTGTATTATTTGGCGGCCCTGTGTATGAAAGAAAAGAGTCCAATGCCTTCTTTTTGTTCGACAATGCCGCTCCCTTTATCACTCACTCAGCCAAAATAACCACCGGAGCACGCATCAATGATGGAGCAGGTCTCTCCTTTAACCCCAGTGCAACGATAGGATACACTTTTATTTCCAGTTTCTCAACTCCTGATCCCGAGTTAATTCCTGTCATTATTAACAACCAAAGCAAAGCCATGCTTAATGGTCAGGTTAGTATAAATGTAAGAAAAGCCAACTGGGGGGGCTTTCTCAACTATTTTTACGGCCCTTATTCCGTAAGCCAGGAAATCAGTCAGTTTTATTATAACATATCCTCGCATTCGGTACGTTTAATGCCCTATTATGAAAGGTATGTTTATAGGGATATGATAAAACTTTCCTCTAAACTCAGCTATCTTTATGATTTCTCTTTTCGTACCAGCCGAATCAATTTTAACAATCAACTGGATTTTTTCCTCAGAAACGATATCACTCTTTCTGCAATAAACACCATCAGCTATCAGGTTACAACCGATCAACTTACAGAAGAGAGCTACAGATATTCCAACAATTATGTTGAACTAAGGCTCACCAAAGCTTTCAACTGGAATCAACCCAGACTCAAATATTATGATCTTAAAATTGACCTTTTCAAAGATCTGAATGGTAATTTGCAACGTGATTTTAATGAGCCCGGAGTGAACGATATTCTTGTGCACATCAATGGTATTGACCCTGTTAAATACAGTCAATACGGACTTGATTATGAAACCACAGGTTCAATGGTTTCCAAAAGGTTGCTCACTGACTCTGAAGGCATCATACAATACGACAACCTACCCCGGGGCGTATACCAGATCGAGTTAGAAAACATCGGCACAGACCAATCCAAATTCTTCCCTGACCAAAATGAGTTTGTCA
>CAZFOO010000206.1:0-3824 GCA_964520585.1 uncultured Bacteroidales bacterium | reverse complement strand
CTGATTCCCGGGTAATATATTATTCATTTGGAGTTCTTATTTAAATGATTAATTGTTTTTATACCGGTTGATAAAACCTTTTTTTGCTTATAAAATCTCCACCTGATGGTTATGGGCTTGCATATAAGTTAAATAAACTTTATGGATCCAAAATATTCCGGCATATGAAAATCCGGCTTTTCGTTAGCCACTGGTGACCATGCAATATAATGCGGATTGGTAGAATTTACTGCTATTTTGTAAAAGTTTGCCTTCCATGTTATTCCTTTTTCCGGAAGGGTTATACCTGAATATTTTCCGAGTATGTTTACAGGAATTTTGTATTCAATTGTCCATGTTATTTCATCTGTTATCTCGGGGTCGACAATTTCCGGCAGGGAATGGGCTATATCAATTCTGGATATATCAGCAGGATCAACTTTTATGAAATAATCCCTTGGTACAATATTATATTGCATCAGTGCTGTGCCTCCGCAATTTACTTCCAGGTTAAAATATCTTTCCGGAAAATCCGTATCGGGAGAAAAAAAGAATTCGACACATGAGTCTTCCCATACAGTGTCATTGACCTGTGAATTTATACAGCGAACATATTTGTCATATACTTTGAATATTACATAAATATTATCATCGTCATATAACAGTCTGGCCTCTGTGAGAGGCCGGAAAACCGGCAATTCACCAATGTAATTATTAATTTCAATTATTTCAGCTTTTTGCCATTGAGGTTTATCCCAATTGGCATCGATGCAAATTGATTTTTCCGTCTTTGATATATTATATATATGTTGCATGAGGGACCTGTTTTTCAGGTAAATCCAAAATTAATAACTTACCACATAAAATCTGTTGGTATTTGAAAATATTCCTGATATGATTTTTTTATTGTAAGTTGCCTTTGAGATGATTGTTTTTTAAAAAAATGTATTAGGGTTTATGGTTTATAAATAATAAAAACTAAATTTGAAATCATCCATAAAACTAACCATTAAAAACATATAATTATGGCCAGACCTGTAACATTATTCAGCGGACAATGGGCAGATTTGCCTGTTGAAACTATGTGTCAAAAAACAAAAGATTTCGGTTATGACGGGATAGAACTTGGATGCTGGGGCGATCATATGGAAATAGATAAAGCTGACCAGGCGTATTGTGACAAGCGCAGGGAGTTGCTGGAAAAATATGACCTGCAGTTGTATACCATATCTACTCACCTTGTCGGACAGGCAGTATGTGACCATCCTGATCGCCGGCACAAGGCGGTACTGCCATCTTATATCTGGGGCGATGGCGATCCTGAAGGGATACGACAACGGGCTGCCCTGGAAGTGATCAAAACAGGTGAGGCTGCAAAGCGCCTTGGTATTAAGAATGTGGTAGGCTTTACCGGAAGTTCAATATGGCATCTTTTATATTCTTTTCCCGCCGTTCCAAAGGAAATGATTGAAGAGGGGTATATTGATTTTGCTAAAAGGTGGCGGCCAGTATTGGATGAATATAAGAAACTTGGAGTAAGATATTGTCTTGAAGTTCATCCTACTGAGATTGCTTTTGATAATGTAACCGCCCGGAAAGCCCTGGAGGCGGTTGACAATCATCCTGCATTTGGGTTTAACTACGATCCGAGTCATCTGGGATACCAGGGAGTGGATTATATTAAATTTATATATGAATTTGCTGATAAAATTTTTCATGTACATATGAAAGATGTTCACTGGAGTGATGTCCCCACAGATATCGGAGTATTTGGCGGTCATACCGAGTTTGGGGATCACAGGAGAAACTGGAACTTCAGAAGTATAGGAAGAGGAAGGATTGATTTTGAAAGTGTCATCCGTGCACTGAATGACATAGGCTATGATGGACCCCTTTCCGTAGAGTGGGAAGACAGTGGCATGGACAGGGAGCATGGTGCCGAGGAGTCTTGTGAATTTGTAAAAGCTGTTGACTTCAAACCTTCGGGCATATCTTTTGATGATTCGATGAAGAGTGAATAGGTCCAAACCGTTAATTCTTCCTTATCATTATGCTTCAAAATTTAACTGTAATAGGTCCAATTCATTTCAATCTAACTTAATCTAAATTTAAAAATATTCTGATGAACAGAAGAAGGTTTTTAATAAAATCGGGAGTTGCTACTGCTGGTATTGGTTTACTGGCTTCGCCATTCAATCTTTCTGCATCGGTTCTTGGTGCAAATGAGAAGATTACATGTGGACTGATGGGTGTTAAAGGCATGGGGTTTTCCGACCTGCAGGCATTCCTGAGGCAGCCAAATACGGAATGTATAGCTTTGTGCGATGTTGATCAGAATGAACTGGACAGAAGGGTTGCCGACACCGAGAAGCTACAGGGAAAAAAACCCAGGGCCTATAATGATTTCAGGAAAATGATCGAGGATAAGGATATTGACGTGATAATCATTGCTACTCCCGACCACTGGCACTGCCTGCCCTTTGTTTACGCTGCCCAGGAGGGAAAAGATATTTATTGTGAGAAACCTCTTGCAAATAGTATAGAGGAGGTAAATCTGATGGTACGAGCAACGGAAAAATACCGGCCCGTAGTTCAGATTGGGCAGTGGCAGCGCAGTGATCCGCATTGGCAGGATGCTGTCAAATTTGTACATTCAGGAAAACTCGGCAAGATTCGTACTGTAAGAACATGGTCCTACCAGGGCTGGATGACATCAGTCCCAGTTAAACCAAACAGCCCTGTTCCCGCTGGAGTTGATTATGATTTCTGGTTAGGCCCTGCACCACAGAGGCCTTTTAATCCCAACCGGTTTCATTTTACATTCAGATGGTTCTGGGACTATGCAGGAGGGATGATGACGGACTGGGGAGTGCATATAATTGATTATGCATTGTTCGGTATGCAGGCAAGGTCTCCCAAATCTGTTATGGCTATGGGAGGTAAATTTGCCTATCCTGATGATGCATGTGAAACTCCTGATACACTTCAGGCAATTTATGAGTTTGACGGATATACAATGCTTTGGGATCATGGCATAGGTATAAACGGTGGTTATTATGGCCGCACCCACGGCGTTGGATTTGTAGGTAATCTGGGGACTTTGGTAGTTGACAGGGGGGGATGGGAAGTGATACCCGAATACAAGAACAATCAGCCTGAAATGGAGAGAGTTGAATTACAGTCGTCCTCAGGCCGTGGACTTGATCTTCATATGAAGGATTTCATTGCTTGTATCAAGGATAAAAGCAGGGTTCCTGCAGCAGATATAAATATTGGCGCCAACGTTGCTCAGATAGCACTTCTTGGCAATATTGCATATAAAACAGGCAGAAGACTTTATTGGGATGGTGACGCCAAAAATTTTATTAATGATTCCAGTGCTAATGATTATCTCGTTCCTGAATACAGGGCACCATGGAAACTGCCACAAATTTAGTAAGTGGATAAACCGGAGATAATGTTTGACATAAAAGATTGTTGAAAGAGCTATATAGACTGCCGGGGCTGATACTCCGGCAGTTCTTTGAAAATTTCAAAGTTTCATGGAAATTAATGCCTGTGAAAATATTTTCTATTGGCAGTCCTGAATTTTCATTAGTGCACACAGGTTTTTAAATTATTTTATTTATTATTGTTTCTGCATAATATGATTAACTGATTATTAATTTGGTTAACTTATTTTATACAGATGAAAGCCTCATGTTAATTTTTAACACAAAAAGAAATGAATAAACAATATGGATGATCCATGGATTGAAAAGCAAAATAACCGAACCATGCATTATTAACACATTGTTAAACAGATTGCTAACTATACTTTATACGAATGAATCCCCATGATACTA
>CAZFOO010000205.1:0-3873 GCA_964520585.1 uncultured Bacteroidales bacterium | reverse complement strand
GGCATCACAGGGAGGCTCACATAAGTCCGAGATCCAACATGGCCTCCTCGGTCATCATGCTTTTATCCCATGGTGGATCAAAAGTAAGGTTTATAACCAGGTCACTGACCCCTTCAATAGCTCTCACCCTATCATTGATCTCTGCCATAAGTTCGTCTACCATTGGGCAATTGGGTGCGGTAAGGGTCATTACGATCTCAACCTTGCCTCCCTCCTCAACTATTATTTCATAAATAAGTCCAAGATCATAAATATTAACCGGTATCTCCGGATCATAAATATTTTTGAGGACTTCCCCTATCTTTCCCTCAAGTTCAAGATTATTATTTTGAGCTTCCATAATTTTATTGCTTTTGTTTGGATTTGGCCTGATATGCCAATGCATACAACTTCATCTGTTTTATCATTGAAACCAGCCCGTTTGACCTTGTAGGAGAAAGATTCTCCTTTAATCCGATCCGGTCAATAAAATAAAGATCGGTGTGTATTATCTCCCCGGGTTCCCGTCCGGACATAACGCGGATAAGGAGAGCTACAATACCTTTGGTGATGAGTGCATCACTGTCGGCCGTAAAAACCACCTTTCCGTCTACCATATCTGCTTTCAGCCACACTTTGGACTGGCAGCCTTCAATAAGGTGCTGCGGTGTTTTATGTTTTTCATCAATTACGGGAAGTGATTTGCTGAGTTCTATCAGATAATTATATTTGTCAAGCCAGTCGTCAAAAATTTCAAACTCTTCAATTATTTCATCCTGTACTTCAGTCAGAGTTTTATCATTCATAATATATCATTTAAACATTTCTTTCACTTTTTCAATTGCCTCGCACAACCGGTCAATTTCTTCACGCGTATTGTAAAATGCCAGGGAAGCCCTTATGGTACCCCTGATCCCCAGCCTGTCCATAACGGGCTGGGCACAATGATTGCCGGTGCGGACCGCAATACCGTATTTATCAATAATCATGCCGGCATCAAATGGATGTATATCATCAAGTGTAAAAGACAACACGCTTATTTTATTGCCTGCCTGACCAAAAAGATACAGGCCTTCAATCTCCGACAGACGCTTATTACCATAATCAAGCAGATCTTTTTCATAGGCAGCTATTTCTTCCAGACCTGTATCCTGGAGGTAATGAACAGATGCTGCCAGGCCTATTCCTCCGATATAATTGGGCGTACCTGCCTCAAATTTAAATGGAAGACGGTTAAATGTTGTCTTTTCAAAGGAGACCTGGTCCACCATCTCACCTCCGGTCTGCCAAGGAGGTATCTCCTCCAGTATGCTCTCCTTACCATACAAAACCCCAATACCTGTGGGGCCGTACATTTTATGCCCTGAGAATACATAAAAATCAGCATCCAGGTCCTGTACATCAACTCTTCCGTGCTGAACTGCCTGGGCACCGTCAATAAGGACCGGCACAGAATGAGAATGAGCTGTTTTAATCATCTGCTTTACAGGATTCCGGGTGCCTATGGAGTTTGATACGTGAGTCAGAGCCACTATACGGGTTTTGGACGAAAAGAGATTTTCATACTCATCGAGAAGTAATTCTCCGTCGTCATTCATTGGGATAATCCTTAACCTGGCACCCTTCCTTTCACAAAGCATCTGCCAGGGCACTATGTTGGCATGATGCTCTATTGCTGAAATAATTATCTCATCTCCTTCTCTGACATATTTTTCTCCAAAGCTGTATGCTACCAGGTTAATCCCGGCTGTTGTCCCCGGCGTAAAGATAATTTCATGATCATGACCGGCGTTGATAAAATTACCTATGGTTTCCCGGGCTTCCTCAAAATGCCTGGTTGTCAAATCGCTGAGGTGATGCACCCCCCTGTGGATATTGCTGTTGGTCTCCCTGTAAATTCTGTCCATACGTTCGATCACCCTGAGTGGCTTCTGGGTGGTGGCTGCATTATCAAAATATACATATGGTTTTTTATAAACCAGCTGGTTCAGTATAGGAAAATCTTTCCTTATCTTATTTACATCAAAATCCAAAATGGTTATCTTTTATGAATAAATAAAAATATCAGTTGCATTGCATAGCACAATTATTGCAGCGACTCAGTTCTCCACGCAACCGTTTGTTTACCAGCTCATCGATCCTCTCGCGAAGGGCCCTGACGCTGATATTTTTAACAACTTCATGTGCAAAGGCAAACATCAGTAAAAGCCTGGCTTCCCGCTGGTCAATTCCCCGTGAACGCAGGTAAAACATTGCATTCTGATCTATTTGTCCCATTGTGGAACCGTGGCTGCATTTCACATCATCTGCATAAATTTCGAGTTGTGGCCGCGAATACATCTTTGCATCATCGGTCAGCAATATATTGTTATTTGACTGAAATGCATTTGTTTTTTGAGCATCACGGCGCACAAGGATGCGGCCGTTAAATGCTCCTGAAGCAACATCATCGAGCACTCCCTTGTAAAGCTGGTTGCTGAAGCAATTGGGGCTTGCATGATCTATAAATACATAGTTATCTATATACTGCCCCTTGTCTGACAGATACAGACCCATGCTGTGATTCTCTGCATTTTCGCCGTTAAGCTTCATAATTACATTATTTCTGATAAAGCCTCCGTGAAGAGATATGGTGCTGCCCGAAATGCCCGATCCGGCTTCCTGATGACCATAGGTATGGGTTATCTGGGAAGAGCCGTTGTGTTCGTTTTGTATCCTGGTCAGATTGACCTTAGAATGCTTATCTGCATAAATTTCAGTCACCGAATTGGTAAGGAATCGGTGTGCAGAAAGGCTGTGGTCGCAAACCACTATATTGGCCATAGAATCCGGTTCAGCTATGATAAGATTCCTGTGCTGCGCCATAAGATCGGTGTCGGCTATCATGATATTCACTACCTGAATCGGCTTTTCCATCCTTACTCCTTTTGGAACATAGATAAAAATCCCATCCTGGGCAAAAGCAGTATTCATGGCAACAAGGCCGTCTTTTGAAATATCAGCATAATGTCCGTAATGCCGTTCAACAATTTCAGGATGATCCTTTGCAGCCTGTGCCAGGCTCCCTGCAATAATTCCACCGGGTAGTTCTTTCAGCATCGTCCCGTTATTATAATATCGGCCATTGACAAGAAGAAGCAGGTTGGTATCAAGGTTAGGCACATCACAATGAAAGATCTCTTTGACATCAATGGTGATCTTATGCTCCCCGAAACGTTTTTCAAAATCTTTACTGAATAGTGATTCTATATCGGCATACCTGTAATCCTCGCCTTTTTTTGAAGGAATACCCAGTTGTCCGAACCGGGAAACAGCCTGGTCTCTGAAAACATTCAAAGCAGGAGCGGAATTGGCCGATATCTCATCTGCCCTTTCCCTGTAAAGATCAAGGAATTGGTCTTTAAGAGAAATATTTTTAACGGTTGTGCTCATAAGTCAATTATTATAGAAAATTATCACACACTTACATCTTCACTCTGGATCCATTCATATCCTTTTTCCTCCAGCAGTAAAGCCAGTTCCTTGCCGCCCGATTTAACGATACGTCCGTTGTATAAAACATGGACGTAGTCAGGCACAATATAATCAAGTAGTCTCTGGTAGTGGGTTATTATGATAGTTGCATTATCAGCCGATTTGAGGTTGTTTACCCCTTTGGCCACAACTTTTAGAGCGTCAATGTCAAGTCCCGAATCGGTTTCGTCAAGAATTGCAAGTCTGGGTTCCAGCATGGCCATCTGGAAAATTTCATTTTTCTTTTTTTCTCCTCCTGAAAACCCCTCGTTAACAGATCGGTTGGTAAGGGAAGAGGCTATCTCCACCATTTCCTTTTTCTCTCTCATTTTTTTCAGAAACTCTGAGGCTGATAAGGCCTTTTCTCCTCTGTACTTACGC
>CAZFOO010000204.1:0-3938 GCA_964520585.1 uncultured Bacteroidales bacterium | reverse complement strand
GCGCTATCCATTCTCCGGGTTCCGCTGTCAACTTCCTGTAAGGCGACTACATGTGGATTGACGGCCTTAATGACATCAACCACCCTGTCAAAATCAGTCCTGCCGTCCATCCCGGTGCAGTTCCTGATATTATAGGTAAGTATGCGTATTGCCCCTTCGGTGGGTTCTTCATAATAATAACCACGATCAGATAATATGGGAGTATTGTACTCACCGGGATTATCAATGGCAAGTCCGAAAATATTTGAACAAACAATAAGAATACAGAGAAAAAAATTTTGCATGCCTTTGAACAATTAAGTTTATCAAAAATGACCAGCATCCGGTCAGTTTTACTATATATCCCGGGTCATTTTTATGCCCTCGCTTAATGAATATAAATATTTAGTCAGATATGCAATATATCCCGGGTCATTTCGAATTTGAAAAATAAAGCTAATTCTCCGAAAAACCAAAGTCCCCGACAGACTAAAGGGACGATTATACCATCGCCGGACAGGGAATCTCCTTTTGATTATAACCCTTCAACTAAAACTAAACCTATAAACCTGAACTTAAACCTAATACGACCTAATCCAATTAAATCTAAACCTGGTGAAAACCTGGACCAAAACCAAACAAAACCGAACCTAATAAGATGAAGGCCGGATCAAGACCTTAACCAAAAATGACCTGCCCTAATAAGACCCAGACAAGATAAAAATCTAAACCTGATGTAAAATTATTTGTCTTGAACTGATTAAGGCTGCACAAGTTCGTAGTCATCATCATATAAATCCAGTTGGCGCTTTTTCCAGACTGCTCCTTCAAGAAATAAGGGGTGAGGAAGGTTTACATCCCATTCACCAAGTTCCTTGAGCATTCTTTTAGTGCGTTCAGGATATTTAGAAGCCAAATCTTTCTGTTCTGAAATATCATCGATCAGGTTATACAGCAAAGGCAGGCGGTCTGGCAAACGAACCAGTTTCCAGTCCCCATCACGAATAGCAGCGCTGATAGTGAATTTCCAGTTAAATGAATGATGAGGTTTATCTTCCCTCTGGCCAGTCAACCAGGGAATTAAATTAACACCTTCCAGATTATCATCTTCCAGAACTTTCCCTCCTGCTGCAGCAATAAAAGTTGGCGCAAAATCCAATGTTATAACCGGGTTTTCATAAGTTACCCCGGCAGGAAGTTTTCCTGACCATTTCATTATAAACGGCACACGTATTCCTCCTTCAAGCAAAATTCCTTTTTGTCCATTGAGCGGTGCATTGATTGATGCATTCTGGTCAACTGGCCCTCCGTTATCGCTAATAAAGACTACCAGAGTTTTTCCGTCAATTCCTTCCTCTTTCAGGGTATTTATAATTTTTCCCACATTAACATCCAGCCGATGTACCATGGCTGCATAAGTGCGGCGCCTTTCATCTTCAATGTGTTTATATAATTCCAGGTCAGCATCTGTTGCCTGCATAGGTGCATGAGGTGCATTGAAAGAAGCAAAAAGGAAAAATGGATTATCCTTATGACGTTTGATGAAATCAACACACTCATCACCTTTATCATCGGTAAGATAAGTGATAGGCTGAGGTATTTTATAATTAGATTCGATCGGGGACAAGTATCCTGTCCCGTCAGGATCAGATGTAAAATAATCATGGCCCCCTCCCTGGTATCCCCAGAATTCATCAAATCCCCTGTTAATTGGATGAAAGTGGGTTTCATATCCCAGGTGCCATTTACCAACCAAACCTGAGATATATCCCAGAGGCTTCAACCTGTCAGCAATTGTTTTCTCAGAAACTGGCAAACCCATAAACCTGGGATCAAATCCTGGCTGATTAACACTAATGTTATTGTCATAGCCAAAATGCACCTGGTTTCTACCCGTAATTAACCCGGCACGGGAGGGACTGCAAACAGGCGATGTCACATACCCGTGGGTGAAATTTATTCCTTCATTTGCCAACTGGTCGATATTCGGAGTTCGTATCTGTTTGCTTCCATTCATGCTTAAATCGGCGAAACCCAGGTCATCGGCAACTATCATAATGAAATTGGGTGTGTCGTATTTTGAGGTCGCCAATAGTGAATTACCAGATAACCCGGCGATTGATATAAGCACAGGATTTATCAAAACAGTAAAAAAATTCTTCATAATCATAATCAATTATTATTCTAATACCAGTTAAAAAGATAATATGTTTAATGCGGAAAGATTCGTATTGTAATGTCTATATTATTCGTATTTTAGTACCGTTGACGGATTTTGGTTTGCCACCCTTGCAATATTGGCTAGTGTTATTATAGCCGATATTAAAATTGCAAATATAGTTGCACCAATAAAGGGCCACAAGGGTATTTGTATCCGGTAGGCAAATGAGTTTAACCAGTTTTCTGCCAAATACCATGATATGGGCCAGGAAATGAGGGATGACAGCATAATCCATTTAGTAAACCCGAGTGAAATTGCAATAACCATGGAGGTGGATGCTCCAAGAACCCGCCTGATTGCAATTTCGCGCTGCCTCGATTGAGAAATAAACAGGGTAAGTCCCACCAGACCGGCACAGGCTACAACAATAGCCATAAGGGTGAAAACACCCAGAATACTCCCGAACCTGTTATCGCTGATGTAAAGTTCATTTAATCTGTCCTCAACAAAATGATAGTTGAAAGGTTCCTCCCCTGCTACATTTGCCCAGACATCTCTTATATCAAATAAAGCCCGGGGAGTATCATTCGAACTGATTCTAATTGTGAGATGATTTAATGGATCATGCCATGTAAGAAAAACAATGGATCCAATATCTCTATGCAGTGAACTATAATTAAAGTTCCTCACCACTCCAATTATAGTATTCTCTTTGTGCTTGGGGTCGTTGGGTAGAAATATTTTTCGTCCTATTGGATTATCGTATCCGTAATTCTCGACAAAGGCCTCGTTAACAATAACGTATCCTTCTTCATTTTCGATCGGGTCCCGAAATACCCTTCCCTGATCCAGTTCAATCTGGTAGGTACTGAAAAAACTTTCATCGACCGTCATATAAGCAATGTTTTGAGCTTCAGTAGTACCCTCAAGTACAAAATCCCGGGCAAGAATGGTATGCCCAAGAATAAACGAATGGGCAGAAACATCTTCTATAGAAGATTCCTCTAAAAGCTCCTGCTTTAAAATTTCATGTTTACCTTCCAAATTTGGGGTGTTTATCCTGGTTATTAACAAGTTGTCGGGATTAAATCCCAATTCCGTTGTTTTGATATATTGAAGCTGAAGAAATACTATCAATGTGCATATGGTAAGCAGCTGAAGAATAATAAATTGAACAAAAGAAAGAAGATTTCTAAAACTCGCTTTCCCTGAAGAACTCTGACCCGCCTTCTTGAAAACCAAAGCAGGATTAAATCTCGAAAGGAATAATGCCGGGTACCAACCTGCCCCAACACCTACAATTATTACAATAATTGGTAATACAGCAATTATAAACCGGAGATTAAGAGAGTAAACATCAACAGTTTTTCCTGAGAAGTGGGTTAAAAGCGGCGATGAAACCTCTGCGAATACTAATGCCAAAACCATTGCAAAAACAACAAGGAGGGATGATTCACCGAGATGCTGAGTAATTAGTTGTTTTCTGTTAGCTCCAAAAACTTTCCGGACGCCTACCTCCCTTACCCTGCTAAGAGCTTGTGCTGTGCTGAGGTTTATGAAGTTAAAGCAGGCGATAAGAAGTATAATAAGAGCAGAAGCAACAAGTGCAGAAATGGTCTTTTTGTCGCCTTTAACTCGTTGCCTTTCTACTTTTGAATTTAAGTATATATTATCTAAAGGTTCGAGAAATCCGTAAATTCTTACATTAATCGATTTAAAAAGCTCATTAACTGCCTCGTCCATCAACTTTGTAATCTTATCTTCTAAAATATAAGGATCTTACCCACTTTTCAGAAGC
>CAZFOO010000203.1:0-3994 GCA_964520585.1 uncultured Bacteroidales bacterium | reverse complement strand
CACCTGAAGGTAGCGGGGTGATTTTAGCCAAACAGGTAATAGACTCTACCGGCAGCGCCGATATTGCTATTGCCGCGGGTGCGGATTATGAATATACCGGAAAGTCAACTGTAGCGGTTCAGGGTTCGGGATTACCCAAGGTTGATCCTGATGATCATTATAATAACACGGACTGGACTTTTATTGATGATTCAGATGTTTTTGATGTTACCAGGGTATTCATTTCCGGGAAACAGAAGTTTCCCGCGGCATATGATATTGGTAAGCTACCCCAGACAAGGGAACGTAGAAGAGTCAAGGCTGAGTTTATGGTTTCTCCGGTCGACATGCTGAATGCCAGACGTTATCCCGATACCATTTCTTTTCATGTGAGCAATTTTGATACCCACGGTTATACACTTCATCCCTACTTTATTATTAAACAACCTATCGGGGGGCATGTAACATATGATGTTGACCTTCCCCTCCGGAGTCTTTTGCCCCGGGGGATTGATGGAGTCATTGTTACTGGCTTAGGAGCTGGTGCTCACCGTGATGCTATGCCTGTTATACGTATGCAACCCTGTTTGCAAAATCAGGGTTATGCGGTTGGCTGTCTTGCAGCTAAGGCGGTAAAGGAAAATGTTTCAGTCAGGGACGTAGATATTAAAAGTATTCAGAGACATCTTGTTGAAATAGGGAATCTGCCTGAAAGAGTTCTCTCAGACTATGATAATATGCCATTCACGGATAAACAGCTTGCGGAATCAGTCGATAAAATAAAGAATGGTTTTGAGGGTCTTGAAGTATTGTTTTCCGATATGAAAAAAGCAATACCACTTATTGAAAACGCATTGAGAAATTCTTCCGAACAGAAAGAAAGGCTTAATTTAGCAATTACTTTGGGTGTTCTGGGAATTGATGACGGATGGGAAATTCTCGCAGAAGCGGTTAAGGCATATACAAATTGGGATGAAGGCTGGAATTTTACCGGCATGGGTCAGTTTGGCCTTTCGATGAGTTTTCTGGATACTATAATTATTGCCCTGGGTACTTCAAATAGAGAAGAATCATTACCGGCTATTATCGAAAAGGCAGAAATTCTTACACCTGAGCATGAGTTTTCTCATTTCAGGGCCGTATCGGTGGCATTTGAGAAAATTGGCAATAGAGCAGCTGCTCCGGTTCTTTTTGATCTGCTGAATATGGAGGGTGTTGCTGGACATCATATAATCACAAAAACTGATGCTGTAAGGGCTACGGTTCCTAGCCATGTTGATGTAACTTTAAGGAATAATGTATTAAGAGAACTGCATCTTGCAAGGGCATTGTACAGGTGTGGTGACCATTACAGATTGGGGCGGCAAATACTTGAAAAGTATGCCAATGATCTTCATGGCCACTATTTCAGGCATGCAATCGGCGTTATGGATCTGGGGTTTATAATGTAACCTGGGCCAGGATGTAATTTGGAGGTTTAGTCTATTTAGAGGGAAACTTGAGGGCGTTTGCAATGACGACAGATGGCAAATATGACCTTAATAATTGGAATGAAGAATACTGGCAACGATTTGAGAACATGTTGAAACTCACCAGAGAGAGGGATGTTTTTGTCCAGATCGAAATATGGGATCGCTTTGACCACTCAAGAGATCCCTGGCTGACTGATCCCTATAATCCCGGGAACAACATTAATTACACCTATGAAGAAACCGGGCTCGAAAGTGTTTACCCTTCACATCCCGGAGCGAACCTGCAGCCATTCTTTTTTACAGTCCCCGAACTCGATAATAATGTAACGGTTTTACAATACCAGCAAGCATTTGTCAAAAAGTTGCTGTCTGTCTCACTTGAATACGGGAATGTTTTATATTGTATTGATAATGAAACCAGTGGTGTTGAAGAATGGGCAACATACTTTGCAGAATTCATAAAAGACTATTCCGCTGACAGGGAGATCTATTTAACTCAAATGTGGGACAACTGGGATGTTACTTCCCCGGTGCACAGACGCACACTCGATCACCCCGAAAAGTATGGCTTTATAGACATATCACAGAACAGTCATAATCCCGGCCGGTTGAACTGGGACAGGGCGCAGTATATTTTTGAATACATCAGTGATAATCCCCGTCCCGTGAACAGCACCAAGATATATGGATCTGATAACCATGAGGGATGGTTGCATCACGGAATGACAACCGAACATGCTGTGCAAACATTCTTCAGAAATATTACCGGAGGCTTTGCCAGCAGCCGTTTTCACAGGCCGCCGCACGGACTGGGATTAAGCGGGATTACAATTAACAGCATGAAAACTATTCGCGAGATTGAGGAGTTGGTAAGAATGTGGGATATTGAGCCCAGGATGGACCTGCTCAGGGGCGCGGAAGGAAATGCCGCCTATCTTGCTGCCAGGGAAGGAGAAGATTATGTTATATATTTTCCAAAAAATGGAGTTGTTGAACTGGATCTGACAGGTCATGCAAATGCATTCATCGTCCGATGGATTCATACTGAAAATGGCCGGTGGGGAAACAGCCATGAGATTGAAGGTGGTACTTTTACAGAGTTAAGGGCTGTTAATGAAAACGGCAGCATAGCTGTAATTACCAGGAAATAAGTCAGTGCTGGATAAGTTTCGGAAATTAAAGTGGTAATGCCGGTTTTTGCTACGCATCACGAATTTCTAAAATCACCCATGCCTTTCGGCCATAGCCCCCACCAGGACTTGACCGCACCTAAAAGATGCGGGTTTTAAATTAAATAATTATCAATATGAAAATTTCAGGAAGTGTAATTATTTTTCTTGTATTTTTAAGTGCAAGCAGGTGTGGAGATGAGGATATTCTTGATTCCGACAGGGGAGAGGTGGGGATGTATGGGAATAAGTTTATCTGGACAGGGACAGGTGAAGCATTTGTGCCCAATTACATTATGATTGACGCGCTAACCCGTAATATAAATTCAGAGGAGTTTGAAAAGTTTGGAGAAATGGGCTTTAGTTTTCAAGCGGGTAATTATTCGGATCTGCGTTTTATCACAGAGGAGAATCTTGAAAAATTTATTGATGAATTCATGCACGGGCATGGATTTAACGGCGTTCATTTGCCGGTATACGGACAGTGGTTCCATATTGGCGATAACGTGGTAACCGAAAGTGATTCAATACCCGATCCCAGGACATTCGATAAGCTTGAAATGATCATCCGGAAGGTTTACGAAGCCGGCGGATCAACCTATCTGTGGGTATGGGGCGATCATGACCGGCGATGGACGCCTCTGAGTACGAAGGACGCGATAATGGGTAGGCAGGAGAAAGCCGTGATGGATATGATAGCCGAAAGACTGGGACCCCTAAACGGATGGTTCATGGGATACGGATTTGACCTGTGGGAATGGGCAGGAGAAGAGGATCTGAGAAAATGGCATGATTATATGTGGTCCAAACCTGGCTGGAATAACCTTCTGTGTGGACGGGCAAGCAAGAATGAACTGAATCAGATCTATGAAGGACTTAATTTTTCCGACTATGAGTATCACAAACCCTGGTACGATGAGCTGGTAAAAATGATCAGTGCACGGCCTGAAAAGCCATCATTGTCGGGCGACAGGTACAGGATAAGAAGGAATCCCCCAAGCAGTTGGCCAGAAAAGGATTATGATGAAGAGGAGACCAGGAAGGGATTGTGGCATCATACAATGGCCGGAGGAGTAGGAGCTATATGGGGAAATCTTGACTCGCCGGGTACCTATGAAAACAAGGATGAGCTTAAATGTTTTTCTGTTTTCTGGAATGACCATAATAGATTCAAAAGGGATATGGTTATTGACAACTCAAGAACAGACGGATACTGCCTGAGGGAAGGGAATCAATACTTTGTTTTTTACAAAGAGGAGACTAACCAACTGAGTTATGGTTTTGACGGAAGAGCAAAAAGGGTGATAGCTGTGGATACACGGAAAGCATACGAGGAGATAGATCTGGGAAGGATGAATGCCGGTGATTATGTTT
>CAZFOO010000202.1:0-4015 GCA_964520585.1 uncultured Bacteroidales bacterium | reverse complement strand
TGCAGTTTCCCTGTTGTCAAAAGGCAGATAAGTGAGGTCTATATCAACAGATAACCGGGGCATATTATGCAGGAAGATATTAATAGCTGTTCCGCCCTTTAATGCAAGCGTTTTTTCTGTTGCTATGTGCGGAATCACTTGCAAAAGTAAATCAGCCTGATTCATATATGATTGATTGATCATAACGCATCCAATTCTTTTGGTATCGATATCTTGAATTTGGATATATAAACACCACCCTTTACAATTACTCTGTCACCGGTACCCAATTCTATTTTAGATTGATCTACAAAGTCCAACCACTGATGTTTGGCTTTAGATACCATATATAAAAACAAGCGTTTTACTTTTACTGAATTGCATTTTTCAAGTAATTCCTGCAGTATTTTTGGGCGCAGGTTAGCAAGACCTTCAATTATCTGATAACATTCAACCATATCGAATCGATTAGGAGTCAGGTGCAAACATTCGAGTATTGCACGCTCAGCCGATGATATTCGAATTTTTATGCCATCCCGGGAATATTCAGATAAAGCAGAGTTTGCAGGAAGAAACTTAGTTCTCACATGTATTATCCGGGTACTCCATTCCTGGTTTAGAAACCACTTTGGTAGTTTAACATATTGTGGTGAGAACAGGTAGAGAGGTTCCTTTTCCGTTCGGAAATAATGGGATAGTCCCTGCAGCGATAAGGATGTCAAACCACCAGCATGTACCAGCAATTCGGTTTGTCTCTGTAAAGAGTTTAAAGCTCCGATCCATTGAACGTTTTCATTAGGCCGTTTGAATGCTCCAACCCGTTTTCCCTCAGACTCATCCACAACAAGTGCCCACTGAGGTACCCGGAGGACCAACTACTATTTTATTCCGGCGTGTTCATCCGACCGAAAGGAGGGGGGAGTAGAGGCGTTTTAATGTTAAATAATTCACAATCTTTTGGGGACGTCATCAAGAATCTATAAATTTGCAAATGAAAATATATAGATTTCATAAATGATGTCCGATTCATATCCAACATCCCAAGTGCCCTTACGCCAGATATAAAAAACTGGCGAAGGCTAAATAAGCTAACAATTATTTGTCGTCATATGAACATAATTATTATAGGCGGTGTGGCTGGAGGAGCTACTACCGCAGCAAGACTCAGAAGGAACGATGAAAATGCCAATATCATCATGGTGGAAAGGGGAGAGCACATCAGCTACGCCAATTGCGGCCTGCCATACTACATTGGTGGTACAATAGCAGAACGCGAAAGCCTTTTTGTTCAAACCCCTAAAGCATTTTCACAGCGTTTCAATATCGATGTAAGGGTTCTTCAGGAGGTGGTCTCAATCAGCCCGGAGCATAAAACCGTCAGCATAAGAAAGCTGGCCACCGGAGAGGAATACGAAGAATCTTATGACAAACTGGTGCTTTCTCCGGGAGCAGAACCCGTGCGCCCAAATCTGCCGGGTATTGACACCGAAGGGATTTTTACACTTCGCAACGTAGCCGACACCGACCACATCAAAACTTATATTGAGGAGCATAAAATCAAAAGAGCTATAGTGGTGGGTGCAGGATTTATAGGGCTGGAAATGGCTGAGAACCTGAATCAACTGGGTATCTTTGTTTCCATTGTGGAAATGGCTGAACAGGTGATGACCCCGCTGGATTACAGTATGGCTTCTCTGGTGCACCAGCACCTGAAAACCAAAAACGTTGAATTTTTTCTGAAAGCCGGCGTCACCTCTTTCCGCAGAGAGAATGGAGGGATCGCTGTAACTCTTCAAAGCGGACGTGTATTGGAAAGTGACCTGGTAATACTTTCCATTGGTGTTCGTCCCGACAGCCATCTGGCTAAAAATTGCGGACTGCAACTGGGGCAAACCGGTGGTGTGAAGGTAAATGAGTACCTGCAAACTTCTCATCCCGATATTTATGCAGTAGGTGATGCCATTGAATATCCTAACCCTATTACCAATATCCCTCAGATAACCTACCTGGCAGGACCTGCCAATAAACAGGGCCGCATCTGCGCCGACAATATCGTTGGTAATAACCAGCGAAAGTACCAGGGCGCCATCAACACTGCCATTGCCAAAGTATTTGATATCACCGTGGCCTCCACCGGCGTGTCGGGCCGGACATTGCGTACAAATAATACTCACTATACTTCTTCAATTACCCACTCCGGATCGCATGCAGGATATTACCCGGGTGCTATCCCCATGAGTATCAAAATTGTATTCCACCCCGAAACCGGAAAACTTTATGGAGCTCAAATTGTGGGTTATGACGGAGTGGACAAACGAATCGATCTGCTTGCCACTGTAATTAAAAACAACGGAACTATATACGATCTCACGGAGATAGAACATGCTTACGCTCCCCCTTACTCTTCAGCCAAAGACCCCGTAAACATAGCAGGTTTTGCTGCAGAAAATATCATCACCGGCAGGGTAAAGTCATGCTCCTGGCGGGAAATAGAAAAAATAAACCACAGGGATACCCTTTTGCTGGATGTTCGTACAGCAGACGAGTTTGCTCTGGGTACCATCCACAATTCAGTGAATATCCCTATTGATGAACTCAGAGATCGCATGGATGAAGTACCCCGCGATAAAAGGGTGATTGTATTTTGTGGTGTAGGACTCAGAGGGTATGTCGCTTGCCGCATCCTCAGCCAACATGGATTAAGCAACGTGGAAAACCTTAGCGGTGGAATCAAAACCTGGGAGTTTGCCATCCAGAAACAAAGCAACGAAGATATTTACGAGAAGGACTATGTGGGGCTGGACGACAATATATATCAGAGCAAAACTACGGAGAAACACCCTGTTGCCGAACAGATGGCATCTTTGCAAATTGATGCCTGCGGATTGCAATGCCCTGGTCCCATTCTTAAGGTGAAAAACAGTGTTGCGGAAGCGCGGCCCGGCCAAATAATTGAAGTGAAAGCTACTGATCCTGCTTTTGAGTCGGATATTAAAGCCTGGGCCAATATGACAGGTAACAAGCTCCTGGATGTGGCACAGTCAGGCGGGGTAATTACTGCACGCCTGCAGAAAGGCTCAACTTCTGCCAAACCTGCACTTGGGGGCAAAGTGGCGGATAACAAAACCATGGTGGTCTTCAGCGACGACCTGGACAAAGCCCTGGCCTCTTTTGTCATTGCCAACGGCGCCGCATCAACAGGCAAAAAAGTCTCCCTGTTTTTCACCTTTTGGGGTTTGAACATTCTGAAAAAGACAAACAAGCCGGCTGTTAAAAAGGATTTTATGGCAAGTATGTTTGACAGGATGCTGCCTAAAAACAGCAAGGGGCTGAAGCTCTCCAAGCTAAACATGATGGGGATGGGTAGCAATATGATGCGCAATATCATGAAAAACAAAAACATCGATTCGCTGGAATCACTTATAGCCCAGGCTCAGGAAAACGGTATTGAGTTTATTGCCTGCACCATGTCTATGGATGTGATGGGAGTAAAAAAGGAAGAACTCATTGACGGTGTGGAATTCGGAGGTGTGGCCACTTACCTGGAACGCACCGAGGAAGCCAACCTAAATTTGTTTATTTAATTTTAATCCGGCAACTATATAATAAACCCGCGTGAACCATGATTAAATATTTGCCAGATAGTAATTTGGCTCAGAAGCGTGCTTAATGAGATTATTGTTTAAATATTTGCCGGCACCGGTATTGAAGAATTCCCGGGCATATTTACTTCTTCTAAATGTTTCTGATTATTATTTTCTTCGGTAAGTTCAGAGTAGTAAACTATTTTCCAATTTCCAAAATAGTCCTCTACAAGTGCGCTTAAAGATTCAACCCAGTCGCCTGAATTCATATATTTAATACTGTCATATTTGCAAATTGCCGGAGTATGAATATGACCGCAGATCACTCCGTCGCATTTCTTTATTCGGGCTATATTCACCAGCTCTTTTTCAAAAGTGGAAATATACGAAACCGCAGTTGGCCAGTACAATGATAATGACATGCTATATGTAAAGCTTAAATATAGCTTTTA
>CAZFOO010000201.1:0-4058 GCA_964520585.1 uncultured Bacteroidales bacterium | reverse complement strand
GTAGCGAATGACGGAAAGAGCACTGGTAAGTAAAAAGTTTTTGGTTGGCTGTCATTCCTACTAAAGAAGGAATCTCAGGCCTTCAAGAGAAAAGTAAAAAGTAAAAAGTAAGAGGTAAGTTCATGCCTGAATAGTATTGACCATTTTTTGTAGTTTTTATCTATAAATAGGGATGTTCATTAATTGCTTATAACTCTGATTGGCAAATATATAAAGCTTTTGTGTCTTCAAGAAAAACCCCGAAAATAGCGATTGAGCTAAAAATCGGGGTAATTCATTCAAAACATATGAACAAATTAAGAAGAATTTTTGAAACTACACCCGAAATTTCATTTATTTCTCCACAGACGGAATTTTCCCTTTACTGGAACAGCTTTCTAGAATCGGAGTTAGGTATAATTTATCGGTCCATTCCTTGGGCTGAACTTGTTAAAGTCCTGAAATTAAAAGAGACAATAAAGTGCAGAAAGTGTTGGCCACGCAAGCCCAGGAAACCATGGAAGCAGACTGTAAGGCGCACCAGGAGCCTGTTATATCTATTGAACAAGTTGATCAGGGAACTGGATAAGATAGAGGACCAGCACAGATCATTACGCTTTCCCGAGAAATATTGGGACAAAAGACGTTTGATCCGTAAAGTATTATCACAACAGCAGGAGATTTTTGAGACCGGTGGTAGTGTTCCTGAAAGGATCATGTCGATCTCTAAAAGCTACATACGCCCCATTGTCAGAGGAAAGGAAGTAAAAAAAGTAGAGTTCGGTGCCGAAGTGAATATGATCCAGGTAGATGGAATCACTTTCATTGAGCACTTAAGCTTCAATGCCTTCAATGAAGGCAACAGGCTAATCGACTCTATCTGGTGTAGTCGGTCATTATTCGGGAAAGTCACCTACATCTCAGCTGATGATATCTATGCCACCAATGCTAAACGGCAGTGGTGTATCGCACGCAATATCACCAACAATTTTAAGAGAAAAGGTCGTGCTGGAAAGTATGAGGACCAGCGTATGACCATGGCAGCAGAACTGCGCAAGGAGCGAGCTACCCGCATGGAAGGCCGCTTTGGAACGGAAAAGCAGCATTACAGCCTGGACAAAATCAAAGCCAGAATAAGGAAAAATGAAATTCTTTGGATTTTCTTCGGGGTACACACCGCCAATGCGGTGAGAATCGCAAAACGTCAGGCCCAGGAAGAGCCATCAATATCTGCAGCATAATCACTAAACTACTTTATCAGACGTAGATTAGATGAGAGGGTTGTCTCCAAAAAGTTCAAAAAAGAGCATATCTCAGTAAAAAATCTTAACAGCCAGTGATGAAGAATGAAAAATCTGGTCAAGTTATAGTATAATTAGCTCTTTGATATCTATGTAATCGTACTCCGTAAGCATCTCTTTTATAGGTGTTTTATCGAGTAGAGATATGCTGAGTATTTGTAGAATTTCGTAGATTGAGCGGTCAACTTTCAATTTGTTACCAACGAGGGCAACAAGACAGTAAGCAATGATCGCACAATACATTTGGATTTTTACTGCATTTAAGGTAGTGCCCAAAAAGGATTTTATCCTCAGATGCTGTTTCATCCATTTGAAGAAAATGGTTTGATTTTGATATGAAGTAAGTTTCTCGATTTTTGTTCAATTAGGTAATGAAAATAAACGCTTCAAACGCTGGTTCTAAACATACAGCCATAACATTGGCAAACGTGCTCCGTAAAATAATGCATACGAAAGTTCCCAAATTGCAAATTATTTATTGTCTTTGCAGCAAGATATAAACGTTAGATGGAACGGATATTTGCTAAACGTACACTGAGGGAATTCTGGAATAAATATTCAGAGGCAGAACAATATTTAAATACATGGCATGATACAGCAATGAGTTGTGATTGGATAACTCATTCAGATGTCAGGAGAAGTTATGCAAATGCGAGTATTTCAAAATCCGGAAGGATAGTTTTTAATATTAAGGGTAACTCATTTAGGTTGGTAACAAAATTTAATTTTGAGAAGCAATGGATTTTTATCCGTTTTATAGGGACTCATAATGAGTATGATAAAATCGATGCGAACACAATTTAAAAATTGTAATTATGAATATAAAGCCAATAAGGACCGAGTCTGATTATCAATTAGCCTTGCAGAGGTTGGAAAAGATATTTAATGCGCCCATTGGCACCATGGAGAGTGATGAGGCTGATATTTTAGGCTTGATGATTGATGAATATGAAAAGAAGCATTATCCTGTTGATACACCTGATCCAATAGAAGCGATAAAGATCAGGATGGAGGATATGGGTTTAAGGCAAGTAGATTTAGTAGATGCAATAGGTGGAAAAAGCAGGGTGTCAGAGATACTAATTCGGAAACGAAGATTAACAGTTGACATGATTCGAAAATTAACTACTCGCCTGAACATATCGCCGAGGGTATTAATAAATGATTATCAATTAGCGAGATAAGATTTGTATGTTTGGCAAACCTGTATGCGGGCGACGTACCGGGTGGTTCATTAAACAATAGGGAAGAGCGTTGGTGTGAATTTATTATAATTTTCTGTTTGGATGTGGAAGACAAAAATAAAATGTGTATTTTTGAACCCCGGATCATGACAGTTTTTTGTGTTATATAACATAAAAAACGCCTAATAAAAATACATCTTTAAAATATGACCGGGAAAACAGTAAACCCCACCTCCGCCTCAGGCAATCCTCGAAATTCAATTCAGCTTACTCTGGAAGATGGAAAAGTATTCAACGGACAATCATTTGGTTACCGCGAAAGTTGTTCAGGCGAAGTTGTGTTCAATACAGCAATGTCCGGATATCCGGAAAGCCTGACTGATCCATCTTATGAGGGACAGATACTTGTTCTAACCTATCCCCTGATAGGCAATTACGGTGTGCCTCCCATGCATGAAGAGAACGGACTGCTACGGTTTTTTGAATCGGAAAAAATTCATATCAAAGCTCTTGTTATATCGGAATATTCAGTGGAAAGCAGTCACTGGAACTCATGGAAAACACTTTCCAGATGGCTGATTGAAAATAAAATCCCCGCTATTTCAGGAATTGACACGAGAGCACTTACCACGCATTTGCGGGAACAAGGTGTGATGTCAGGTAAAATCGTCTTCGACAACAATGATACTGATTTTATTTATTCCGATAAAATGAACCTGGTTGAAAAAGTAAGCACTAAAAAGGTTACCACATACGGAAATGGCAAATACAAGATTGTTCTAGTGGACTGCGGAGTAAAATCAAATATTATCAAAAGGCTTGTTCACCGTGATGCAACCGTTATAAGGGTTCCCTGGAATCATGATTATCTCGGCATGGAATATGACGGGTTGTTTATTACCAACGGTCCGGGTGATCCGGAAATTCTGACTCCCGCCATTAATAACCTGGCCAGTGCACTCACCATGGATAAACCAATATTTGGCATTTGTCTTGGTAACCAGCTTCTGGCACTGGCAGCAGGTGGCAAAACACATAAGTTGCCCTACGGACACCGTAGTCACAATCAGCCGGTACAGATGAAAAAAACTAATCGCTGTTTCATTACTTCACAAAACCATGGTTATGTAACCGATGCAAATTCACTTGGTAAAGAATGGGAAGAACTATTTTTTAATCTTAATGATAATACCAATGAAGGTATACGTCATAAAGGCAAACCTTTCTTCTCAACACAGTTTCATCCGGAGGCATCAAGCGGACCAACTGATACCGATTTTCTTTTTGATGATTTTATCGAAATGATAAAACAGAGCAAAAAATAAAGCTGCTGTAAACCGCCAACAGCATAAAATAAAGTATAGCTAACCTAATATATAAGATCTATTCAGATGAAGATCAACAGCAAAATAAAAAAAATACTGGTAATTGGATCAGGAGCTCTCAAAATTGGTGAAGCAGGAGAATTTGACTATTCGGGTTCACAGGCCTTAAAAGCGCTCAAAGAGGAGAAAATTAAAACCGTGCTGATAAATCCAAATATAGCCACCGTACAGACATCGGAGGGTATTGCAGATACCATTTATTTCCTCCC
>CAZFOO010000200.1:0-4182 GCA_964520585.1 uncultured Bacteroidales bacterium | reverse complement strand
ATCAAATGGGTAGATGAGTTTAAACCTTGAGATTAGTTGCTAATGAAGCGATTTATAATAATTAACCTACTGTTTTTGCTTTTATCCTGTGGTAATAAAACAGATAAATCTTTTGAGATCCATTCCTTAAGCTGTGAATTTCAGAAGAAAAATGCCTTTATTGAAATACAACAGCCGAGACTATCCTGGAAAATAGTATCAGATAAAAAAGGTTTTAAACAGGCAGCTTACCAGCTATTGGTTGCTTCCTCTATAGAACATTTGGAAAACAACAATGCAGATATATGGAATAGCGGCAAAATTTTAAAAGATCATTCAACCCTGGTAAAATATGAAGGACCGGCATTAAAAACCGGAGAAGTTTACTTTTGGAAGGTCAAAGCTTGGGGTGAAAATGATCAGGAAGCTGAAAGCGGGATCAGTCAAATGGCAAATGGGATTAGATCCTGCTGACTGGAAGGCGAAGTGGATCGGCAGGGAATACCCTCAAAAGATTGAGCAGTGGCCAAAAGCACGATGGATTGCCCATGCCAGGCTAAAATCGGGTGAGGTTAATTTCAGCAGAAAATTTAACCTGAAGGATCCCGGGTCATCCAAAGCTTTTTTGCGCGTACAGGCCAATGGCAATTTTATCATCAGGATCAATAATAAAAGGGTAACCAGCGGGCAATCCTGGCCGGGTATGCATGAATATGAGGTATCTGATTACCTGAAAAATAATAATGAATTAAAAATAAAGGTTGAAACCGAATCAGATCTTCCCGCTGCGTTATACGCTATTTTGAAAGTACAGGATACGGGGCAACACCTGATTTCTGATGATACCTGGACAAGTGAGCAAGAAGGCCTGACAAAAAACGTGATGGAAGTAAGGCAAATCAATGGATCTCCATTAACCGTGAAAGGAAGTCCAAAATCATTACCCAGATCCATTTTGGTACGTAAAGAATTTAAAATCTCCGAAAAGAAAATTGAAAAGGCAACTGCTTATGTTTCAGGTGTTGGATCTTATGTTTTGTATTGTAATAACAAAAGGGTGAATGATACCTGGTTAGCGCCCGGTTGGACCAACTATGGCAAACGGATCCAGTACCAGGTATATGATTTCATGCCTTTTTTAGAGCAACAGAATACGGTGGCGGCTATTCTGGGAAACTCGTGGTGGGGACATGAGTATGGTTCTGATAAAGCGCCTGTTTATAACGACCCGCTCTCCTTTATCTTTCAGCTTCATGTTACTTATAAAGATGGTACGGAACAAGTGATCATTTCCGACGACAGCTGGCGAGCAGCACCATCTCCTGTTTTGGCAAACAGTATCTTTGACGGCGAAACATATGATGCCCGTCTGGAACAGGAAGGTTGGAATGAACCCGGATTTGACAGGCAATGGGACCGGGTGGTATCGTTGGTCAGGAATAATGAGATGCTCACTACGCAAAAGGACCCACCCATAACAATTGCTGAAAAATTACAGCCACAAAATATCAGGGAAATATCACCAGGTGTTTATGTATTTGATTTTGGCCAAAATTTTGCCGGACTGGCACAATTATCGGTAAATGCTCCTAAAGGTACCGAAATCAGGATGCGTTTTGCCGAATTGGCCTGGGAGGATGGAAGTATTTTTACCGAAAACCTGAGAAAAGCAAAAGCTACCGATTATTATATCTGTAAAGGTGGAGGTGAAGAAATATATACACCTTTTTTTACTTATCACGGATTTCGATATGTAGAGGTAACAGGTTTGCCTGAAAAGCCCAGTCAGAATACATTGACCGGCTTGGTTATTCATACAGAAGCAGAAAGGACCGGGTATTTTGAATCCTCCAATCCATTATTTAATCAGGTTTATCAAAATACTTTTTGGGCGCAGAAAAGCAATATGTACAGTGTGCCTACCGACTGTCCCCAAAGAAGTGAACGATACGGCTGGTTGGGTGATGCCCAGGTGTTTGCTCCTACTGCCATTTACAATATGAATGTTGACCGTTTCTTCAGTAAATGGATGCAGGATATTGTGGATTACCAGGATGCCGAAGGAACCTTGTGCGATTTTAATCCTATTGGCGGTGTAAGGCCATCAAGTCCCGGCTGGGGAGATGCAGTAATTATCATTCCCTGGACAGTATATCAATACTACGGGGACAAAAAAGTGTTAGCTGATTATTACCCCAATATGAAAGCATGGGTGGAATATATGAGGCGTGAAAGTGAAAATTATCTTTATGAAGCTGGCCGGTGGGGTGACTGGCTTCCGGTGGAACCTACTCCTGTGAAACCATTAGGTACCGCTTATTTTTACTATAGTACTCATTTATTATCCAGAATTGCAGAAGTATTACAAAAGACAGAAGATGTCCGGCAATACGAACAGTTAGCTGATTCCATTGCTATGGCTTTTAATCAAACTTATTTCAACCAGGATTCCGGTTATTATTTGAATGGCACACAAGCGGCTCAATTGATACCGCTTCAATTCCGAATTGCAGATCAAAACAAAAAAACAGCTGCCTATGATCAATTAATCAGTGATATCAAAGATAACCGGAATCATTTATCCACCGGTTTTCTGGGAACGCCGCTTTTGTTGCCGGCTTTATCCCAACGTGGCAACCATCAGTTAGCTTATACAATCGCTAACCAGAAAGATTATCCCGGTTGGGGATTTATGGTAGAGCAGGGTGCAACCACCATCTGGGAATCGTGGGATAGCGGGAAAGGTGATTTTCCCGGATTAAGCTCCCGCAATCATTTTGCTTTTGGAGCGGTAGTGGAATGGTATTATCAATATTTAGCCGGCATAAAACCAGATACTGAACATCCTGGCTTTAAGAAATTTACCATAGCTCCTCAACCTGTTGATGAACTGGAATGGGTAAAAGGTTCTTATGAATCCATATATGGCAAGATTATTAGTCATTGGAAGAAGACAGGTCAGGAATTTAATCTTAAAGTGAGTATTCCTGCCAATACATCGGCTACCATACAATTGACTGTTGAGGGGAACAAATTTCAGTTGCAGGAAGACGGCGAAACCTGGATCGATGAAAAGGGAAAAATTCAGCAGGAGCAATTAACTGGTTATAGTTTTGAGAATAATGTTTTGCAATTTGAATTAGGGTCTGGTACTTATAATTTCTTCTTGGAGTAAGCATATTGCATTGTATAATAATAACTTTAAAACATAAAAAATGAATCATTTTAGAATTATCTTTTTGTTAATATTAATACCCGGAATATCCTTTGCACAAATTCCCTATCAACAATCTTCCCAAATAAAACCTCGTTCCAGCCATGAAATAGCCGCTTCTCCCTGGGGAATAGGCGGCGAGACAATGGACCGCGATTATACGATCTTTGAAAACTGGCAGGAACATCTTGCTCCCACGGGAGCAAAAAAAATCAGGTTGCAGGCCGGGTGGGGTAAGACTGACAGCGCCGATGGAACATATCATTTTCAATGGCTGGATGAAATCGTGGATGGCGTAATTGAAGCAGGCGTAGAACCCTGGCTGCAAACCTCTTATGGCAATTTAGCTTATGAAGGTGGCGGCAGTCCTTATCTGGGCGGCGCCATTCCCAGCTCCCCTGAAGCACTGCAAGCCTGGGACAACTGGGTAAGAGCCATGGCCAAAAGATACGCAAGCAGAGTGAAGATATGGGAGATTTGGAATGAGCCGGAACTGCATCAGGAGGAATTTTCAGTAATTGATTATGCCAAATTGTATATTCGAACTGCGGAAATTATCCGGCAATACATTCCGGATGCACAATTATACGCTTTAAGCCTGGCATTTCCCGGCCGAACCGAATATACTGAGAATTTTTTAAAATACCTGAAAAAACAGGATAAGCTGCATTTGGTAGATGTGATTACTTTTCATGGATACTTTTTTAATCCGGACCAGGCATATGATGACCCCGCTATATTGAATGAAGGCAGTAGCTGGTCGCCAGGCTCTGATTATTATGCTTTAAGATTTTCAGCAGAAAAGTTGAGAAAGACGGTAAGCCGCTATTCAGATAAGATTCAATTATTGCAGGGTGAGCAGGGAGCTCCTTCCTCTAAAAGTTCCGGAGCATTGGATCGCCATGACTGGACAGAACGGGAACAGGCCAAGTGGCTTTTGAGAAGACTATTGAATGATTGGGGCCATGATATCCCAGCCAACTATTTTG
>CAZFOO010000199.1:0-4464 GCA_964520585.1 uncultured Bacteroidales bacterium | reverse complement strand
GAACCAATATGTTTAAATATCACTCGCTTGCGATTTCTGTAGTAAACCACTTGGACTGCTTGGGCCCCTGATGCTGTTTTTATTACCCTGATGCGAAGCATAAATTTGCCTTAGTGCGACAAATTTATAACTTTTTCTATGCAATCACTTGATATTCAAGTGCAAAAATTTGCTCACCAAAAGAGGTGGACAAGTCAGGAGTACCACAACGATTTTTGAGTTTTAAATCCTCATTAAAACCCACACTCCCCAAATGGCAATATACCACAAAGAATCTTCCAGGTTTATGAAGGAAAATCTGCATTAATACACCTTTTCTATACTTAAGGTTCCAATCCTGTATTTCATATCTGAGTATAGGAAGATTACATAGCCCTATGATATGAAGGGACAGCAAAAGTTATATTACAATATTCCGCTTGATATGTACGGGGAGTGTTCAAAAACGGACATAATTTATGTGGTTGTTATCATTATGGCTTATTACTAACACTTTTTATATAAATTAGTTATATTATTTGGCATAAGGATTGATAGGCAATATAAAACTTAAAAATATTAGTTATGTCAAAGAATTTATTTATTGTTCTATTACTCGGTTTTTCATTTTTCAGTGTTAAAGCCTTTGATCAACCCGATAAGCCTGATGAGACCCGGTCTTTTCAGTTAAGCATTTTCCCTGCAGTTGGTACTGAAGGGCAATACTCCCACAAATACATATATAATTTCTCGGTGAATGTTTTCGCAGGGATAACAGGTGGTGTTGACGGAATTGAGCTTGGAGGTTTTGGAAATATTAACAGGTATTCTATGAAAGGATTTCAGGCTGCAGGGTTTGGCAATGTTGTTAACGGGAATGTAGATGGCCTTCAGGCAGCAGGATTTATTAACGTTGTTAATGGCGGGGTAGAAGGGTTACAGGGTGCCGGATTCATAAATATTGCAACCAGTAACTCAAAGGTATTACAGGGTGCTGGTTTTGCAAACATTCTAAACGGGGAACTTAGGGGTATACAGGGTGCCGGTTTTTTGAATGTTGCATCCGGTAATGCCAAGGCCATTCAGGCTGCAGGTTTTGGCAATGTTTGCGGGGGACAAGTAGACGGAGTACAAGGTGCAGGGTTTTTTAATGTCGCTGACCGTTTGGAGGGATTACAGGGAGCTGGATTTGTGAATGTTGGTAATGATATTAACGGTATGCAGGGGGCAGGGTTCATTAATGTTGCCGGCAGAATCGAAGGATTGCAACTTGCGGGCTTTATTAATGTTGCCGGAAAAGTAGATGGAGTACAACTGGGAATAGTTAATGTTGCAGACTCAATTGACGGAATTCCTGTGGGACTTCTCAGCATTGTAAAAGATGGCTACAGGAAGATTGAGTTTTCTGGTGGAGATGCAATGAATGCCAATATAGGCTTCAAGATCGGTGTGAGAAGATTTTATAATATATTTGCCGTTGGTAATCAGTTTGTTGATACAGACCCTGTATTTACCTATGGGTATGGCATAGGCTCAGAGTTTAATCTTCCTGGCCACCGCTATCTTAATTTTGAAATTGTTTCACATCAGTTCATGGAAGGCAGCTGGTGGGAGTATGACAGGTATAATATGCTTAACCAGTTAAAGGTAACTTATGCTTCAGATATCAGTGATAAATGGCAGGTTTTTGCAGGTCCGGTTCTCAATTTCCAGACAAGAAACATAAATAATGAAAAAACTGCTGTTTCTCCATACCGGTTGGTCCGGTATAGTGGAAAGAATGCAATAACCGATATGTGGATAGGAATTAATGCTGGGTTCAGGTTCTGGTAGCATAATTATAGGTCTCAGGATCAGCGACTCAGCTTATCTACGTTCGCCGGCGTTTCTTGTTCGATAATATATATCATCGAAGTGTTTAACCGTTAAAGAGGACGGCGTGCCACGAAAAACTCATAGGCATAGAAATCTGAATAGCGACGATGCATATCAGGTTCCGCTGCAAGTTGTTCGAGTATTGCCGAGTCTTCTTTAACGTTGGCATATTTACCTCGTAACTCCTTGATGCGATTCTCCATGGGTGTGTAGAAATCATCCCACCAAGCTTCATCAGGTAAAGTAAAATGTCCGGTGAGCTCGAATCCACAGTCTTGTATCACTGCCAGATCATCAACCAGTGACCCCATGGTTGGATAGTCAAAGTCGAAACCAGCCTTGACTGCGGGAGGTGGGTTCTCCTTGCGCCAGATGGCATCGGTAAACGAGAGGTAGCCACCAGGGCGTAACAAACCGTGACAGATATGAAGGGCATTCCTTAGCCCGATACTGTAAAGCGCACCTTCCGACCAGATGAGATCAAAGCTACCCGGCTGGAATTCCAGGTTCGCCATGTTACCAACCCGCGCATGTATACGGCGGGATAATTCCCGCTTTGCGGCAGCAGCTTGAAGAAGCCCGACAAATGGAGCATGGTTATCAACAGCCTCTATCAAGCCTGTCGTTAATTCTGCAAGATAGAAGGTTTGTGCTCCGACACCACATCCCAGATCAAGTATTACCGGGGATTTTGGCAGCCCACTGCAAAGATCAAGGGCCTGGGCCGCGCAAGCAAGGTTTCCCGGACCCTGACGTGGCAGGTTCTCATAAACCTCAAAGAATATCTTCCAAAACCGTGGACTGAGTTCATTCATAAATGTTAATAATTATTTTTAACCGAACAATAAAACTTAACTATAGAAAAAATCCTTGTGGGAACTAATACATTTTAAAATATTTACCAACCGCGCTTTTAATTGACCTTTAGCGAAGATATTCCGCCATCGACAACATACACCTGCCCGGTTCTTAAATCCCTGCCCCCGACATCATTCTATGCACAAATGGAATCCCTTTACCGGTACACTTCTATCCATTGAATTTCAAGACTAAATTCGCCAGGTTGTTTATCTGATATTAAGAACCCAACCTGCTGAATATCTTTCGGTGAGACAGGTTCCATATCTGGCAGTATTCTTCCCCTGAATACAGGAACTAATTTATTGAAAGGGATATAGACGGTTGACTTGATAATCATTTAACAAGGGCAACATTTTTCTGCCTGGCATATTCAGTAAAGAACTTATATACCTTAATCCTATGGTCCCTGCCCATATAATGAAGCAAAATCTTTACAGGCTTATCTTCCTTTCGGAATATTCTGACAGAGTCTCTCCTTAGATTAATGTACTCTATATCAGCCTCCGGAACAATTACTGTTTTAATCCAACCATCCCATTTTATTTTTAAACTGTCATCGATAATTTCTACTTTTGACCTGGCAGACCCCATTAAAGGGGTGAAGAAGAAAATGCCAAAACCCAAATAAAATGCGACTTTGACCATATCCATTGTTTTAGTGGAACCTATTTCTGCTATCAAATAGACAATTGCTAATGTAATCCATAATGCCCCCACCACTCTCCTTAATATAAATTTTCTCCGGTGTTCAATAATCAGATTTTCCATGGTTAGTGGTTTTTGTTATAGAAATTCAAACAATCATACTTCTTCCCTTTATTAATCTCAAAAAATATTGATTATTTCAGGATATTTCATTCCATATAAGATGCAAAGCCATGGAAAGACCTTTGAAGTATGATCCGGCTGACTCCAACTATGTCTGACTCATGGCAGCTTCCGGTTAACCGGTCTCCCTGGTGGCAATATTACTTTGAGGCTAACCGGCACAACCAGTAACTATCCGGTTAAGCTGCTTATGAACCATTATAATCATTGACTTCACATATTCGATCTCAAAACCACCAAATTGCCCCCTCTGATTCTTCAGTGCCTGATGTTAACTCTTTGCTCTGTAATGGTATCATTCATTTCTTTGAGATTTTTGATATTCATCAACAACCAACTTCGCTTTTTCAAAGTCAGATTCTGAAATCATTACTCTCACCCCACCCTCTGATTTAAATATTGGACTTCTGGAAATTATTTCATCTTTTAAAAATGATACAATCCCCTCATTTTCTAAAAGGTTTTTAACCATATGGGCTTGAAACAGGTTACCATCGAAAATTTCTATCAGTTTCATATCGATCAACCAGTAACTTAATTATTCATACTGTTTTTGTAATAGTCATTTTTTAACCTTGAATCAAATTTGAAGTTTATTCGATCAATTAATTTGACCCTTGTATACTCTGGATGCCTGGAATTGATTATGTAATTATGAGAACTATGAATAATACAACCTGGCACTTTAAGAGCTATTATTGTTCCTTTCATAATCCATTTTTTTCTCAATTTCTGATAAAACTACAGGAACTAAACCCACTCAACAGGGACCAGGAAAAGAGCCTTAACACCTCCGTCTGGTCAGTCACGGTTAAGTTTAACTGCAATGTCCGGATAATGGTTTTTTATGAGATATTTTAAAAATTCCAGACAAGTTATAAAAAATATTCTAATCACTATCCGGTTTCCAATAAATAATCC
>CAZFOO010000198.1:0-4470 GCA_964520585.1 uncultured Bacteroidales bacterium | reverse complement strand
GATTTGTGTTGATAGTAAGTGTTATTATTATCTCCTGCTGATTAATTTGTATCTTTGGATAAAGTGATATGCTGGTGGAAAACAGTATTATTAATTTTGGGACCTGTGAAATGGTTATAGACTACAACTATGCGGAATAATAATTACATCGAGTGTTAAATGATGATATAAGGAACAGGATCGTTAGAATCCTTATACCATACAAACCTGATAAGATTATTTTATTTGGTAGTTATGGATATGGCGAGCCAGACAGTGGAAGTGATATTGATATTCTGGTGATAAAAGATATTCCTGAAGATGAAGTCAGAAATTTCCGTTTGAAAATAAAAAGAATTTTATGGGAGGAATTTTATTCTCAAGACATCTATTTTGATGTGGTGGTTGATAGTGAGATGAGGGTTTTGAATAGAATTGAACTGGGGGATTTGTTTTATCAGGAAATATACACAAAAGGGAAAATAATTTATGCCTAATTATCAGTATGCTTCCGAGTGGCTTAATTTTGCAAGAAAGCATCTTGAAACTGCTAAATTGTTATTACGTGAAAATCATTATACGGATATCATTGCTATTGAACTGCATCAGGGGCCTCTGCTAACCTTCGAAATTCCGGATTAATTTCAGGTAAAGAATCGCTGTGAGAATTGCTATTCCAAAGCTTAAAAGGGTGCCGATAAGTATATATTCTGTCAGCTTCCGGTCCTTTGATTCTTTTAGATCGCCAAAACGAAATACCGATTTTGCTGCTAAAAGAAACCCTATGGCCTGCCACTGGCCGGCGACAACAAAGATAAATACAAACAATCGTTCCAGTATGCCTATAAACCGGCCTGCCCTGGAAAGGGAACCATCTTCTTCGCTGGTTTTGACTGGATTCCATTGCGAGATGCTTGCTTTGACAATTACCGCCGCCGCAAAGGTTACAAATACCAGGGCGGTGGCCAGTACCAGGTTGCTGCCGGATAGCAGTCCTGAGATGTTAATTTCAAAAGGCTGATAGAAGGAAGTTGCAATGGCAATGATAGTGATGTGTGCTGCCTGATCAAAGAAAAACAATTCCGTGCCGGGCCTTTTGTTGCTGAGCCATGATTTTGCCAGATCGATTATAAAATGGAAAATAATTATTAAAACAAATGCTTTCCAGTAGTATAGGTTGAATTCAAAAACCAGTGCAAGTAAAATTGCATGGATCCCTGTATGGACAAAGAGTTTTGGCGATTTTATCTTTCGCTTGTTTTTATCGGATACCCAGCTGCCCGGCTGTAGAATAAAATCGCCAACCAGATGGGCCAGGAGGATTTTGAGAAACAGCATCATCGTTTTATATATTTTGCTTTACCAGTTCACGAAATCTTTTTTCCATTTTTAACATCTCTTCAAATCCGGCTCTTTTTTGCCTGTCACTTACCCTTCCCTGGGTAATGCCCAGCTTTTCCCCTAATTCTCTTTGTGTCAGATTTGGCAAATTTAGAGACAATTTTACTATTTCGGCGGAATTTTGAGTCCACCGGTCCATCGTTAACATTGCCAGGTCAAAATAAAGATTCATTTGCTTGTCGAACTCAATCCAGGGGGTTTTTATGGCGAGATTTTTTTTCTTCATCCTATCAAATAGTTCGCCGGAATAGATAAATGCTTCACCATTTGATTCGGTTATAGCGGGGGCATCATAATTTTTGCTGCCAATACCGATCGCTATTTTAATATTCAGGTTTTTTATGCATTTGACAGCAGCTTTTATTTTTAAAGCAATCATCAGAACATCTTCCACATTTTTAACTTCGAGTTGGAAACTGTCCCCTCTGAAAAATTGCCATACAGCTGGTTCGGGCCCCTGGGTTTTAAATAGTGTTTTTAATGGACTCATCCATGCTTCCGGATCATCAACTTTGCGTGATCCGATTATGTCGCCTGTTATAACGCTGGTCATAGTTAGTAGCTAATATATCCTTTTAATGGCGGATAAACAAATATATCCTTTTAGAAGCAGATAAACAAATATATATTTTTAACGACAGATATATCTTTTCATAAGCGGATAATATTTTATATCCTCTTAAGACCAGATAATGTAAATATCTGATTTAAACAAGATATTAATAGGAATATTTGAGAATTTATCTGGCAGGCTGGCAGGAATTGTTTATTACTTAAAAGTGATACAGAATTATTAAATTGTCTTGCTTAGCGGCTGTGTTAAGCCCTTTCGCTTAAGAATTATTTTTAACCTTTCCCATATCGATCCTATAAAAAAAAATAGTTGTAATTTGTCTTTGGTTACCTGAATTAATAGAAATTAGCGACGAACCCGATAAATTATAAATTATGTAAAACCATTACTACCTCCCTATGACTACTCACTCCAAATCTTTGCCTGCCTGCATGGAATGCAGGTCCGGAGTCTTGTGGTATATCAGGTGTCTTTTTTTCATTTGTTTACTCTCCGGGAGCTGAGCATATGCCTTCAGGCATTGTACTTATTGATGAGGCACTCGAAAACGGTGAAATTGATGAAGAAACAGCCCTTATATATAAAATATTTCATGCCTTTGTTGTTGACCGTTCGTCTGCTGCCTATGCAGGTGGTTTTGGTACCGGTGATTTTCGTACCCATATAACGAAAAAGGCGGGTTATCTTTATGAGAGCTTGTCTCCCGAAGCCCGGGTGACAATCGGTCCCTTTCTGGTTCCCCCGATTTACAAGGGAAGCTGGTGGGATTTAAGGCGCAGGGAAACAACTAAATGGTGGCAATTATACCTGGAGGAAGAAAATACATTAAATAAATCGACGGAAGAAGAGGTGCTGCCATGTGTACCCGGCATGAATTGCGATATTATACAGCCCGGCTTTATGGGACCGGACCTGCTAACCACTGCCGGCGTTCTGATCCATGAAATGATGCATACCTTCCAGTATGCATACCTTATTTATCACTTAACGACACTGGTAGCAATCGCCATCACTCATATTTGTGGCCACTTTTTCTTGCCAAAGAACATTATCCCGGACTGATCAAAGACATTATTGAGACTTTTGAAATCCATTCTGGCCTGGAAGCAAATGATAAAGTACTCGGGGGATGCCGGAAAGGGAGGATTTGAGGAACAATGGCCCGGGTTTGTTCTTTCCCTGCTTAATTTTGAACCCTACGACCAGCTGTATAAGTGGGATAACTTATCGCGTAATGTAAAGATTAAGGAGGAGACGGAATTACAACAGGAAAGTGCCACGGAGAAAATTTATGAAATAGAGCTGGAAGAACTGGAGCCACTGTCGTCAGCCTATTATCCCTTTCTTCTAAAGGACGATGATATAAGCTCTTTTCTCTTTGCCAATGGTTATTCAATGTCGCTGGACCGGGAAGAGATGGAGGGTATAGGGCTGATCAGGATGGGTACAAAACTGGAGGAGGCACAGAAAGAGGGACGAGATGTTCAGATGCTGCTTCGTTACAAAAACAGGGGATGGGAGCCCGGCCCTTTTGAATCGATTGACGTTTCAGACGCCCCTGGCGCCATTTTGCTTGAGGAGGAAGACAGCGACCGGCTGGAAGAAGTAATCATTGTTTTTTTCCAATGGCTCCATTGACCAGGAAGCTGCCCCGGTCAACCTCCCCCCTGAGATAGAGATATCCAACTACGCAAATTATAAATGGGAGGGTGAGGCAAATATGGCAGCCAGCAGCGACGGGATTACCGAAGCGGTAGATATAAATAATATACAATGGATAAGAACTGACTTAGAAGGTTATGGGGAGTATTCAAATGGAGAGGAGCAGAATAAAAAAAGCACAAAGCTGGGGGAGACCAGGTTCCCGCTTTTCCTGTCATTGGGTTATGATCTTGTTTCAGCACAGGTAACTTGGAACCTGAGCGGGCAGAGAGAGGAAGGATCCATGATCTGCACATATACAGGCAGCGACAGTTACGATGTAGATGGTACTGCTTTGGAATCTGGCAGTTTAAACAGCCTGATAACATTACACCATATTTCCGAAGAGGCTGAATCACACAGGAGCTTTTTTACTCTGGTTACCAGTCCTGGCCACTTAAAACAGTCAACTACACCAGGCAATGCATTGATCAAACGACAGGAGAGACTACCACCACTGCAGAGGAACATATTCTTACTGATTATTTGATATACAGCCACTGGCTTGAAGAATCCGGACTACCGGTTAACTATACAGATGATGATGGCCGCACAATTACATTTGAAATAAAAAACGGGGGAGGGCATTTTGGTAATGTGGAAGGTACACTGCAGTTAAGGTCGCCTCCACTCAAACCCTAACAAACCCTTCTTAGCGGTATTGGTCAGATGAAAGTTTGACCTCCGGTCGAACTCTCATGCTGTACTTACCTTTTTTAGCAGTACTTTCCAGATGAGACTTTGACCTCCGGTCGAACTCTCATGCTGTATTCACCTTTCTTAGTGGTATTGGTCAGATGAAAGTTTCCCCGGAA
>CAZFOO010000197.1:0-4487 GCA_964520585.1 uncultured Bacteroidales bacterium | reverse complement strand
TAAAATGGCAAATCCCCTGTTCTTCAGGAACCTCAAAATAAAAATAGGCCTCCATCCGGCGGGAATGAAGATGCGGGGGCATAGTATTCCAAACACTTCCCGGCTTTAATTCGGTCATGCCCATCTGCAACTGACAGGTATCAATTACCTGATGAACTAGTAACTTGTTAATCTTCCTGTGATTTGAGGACTCCAGTGAACCGAGCTCAACAACTTCAGCATCAGCGAGTGTAACATGCTTATCGGGATAGGACTTATGCGCCGGCGCACTGTTAATATAAAATTTAGCAGGATTTGAACTATCGGGACTTTCAAAGAATACCTCTTTTTCCCCACTTCCGATATAAAGTGCTTCCTTATATTTGAGCTCATAGGAAGTCCCGTCAACAGTGATTTTACCAATACCGCCAACATTAATAACTCCCATCTCCCTTCGGTGAAGAAAGAAGTCGGCCTTAATGGGTTCAATTGTTTCCAGTTTCACCTTTCCGGAAACAGGGAAAGCCCCGCCTACGATGTACCTGTCGTACATTGAATAAACAAGATTGATAGTGTCCTTAACAAAGATGTCTGAAATTAAGAATTCATTTCTTATATTTTCGGTATCATAGCCTGGAAAATCTGCAGGATGAATAGCATATCTGATCGTGTATTTTGTAGACATAGTAATTTTATTTTAGTGATTAAAAAATTTTATTTAATATATTAAACAACCCAACAAAAATAGCAAATGATTAAGCTGATACCAAATTAATGTTGCTTTTTATACAGGCTGGTTATGCCTGCACGGCGAGTCAACCGGATATAAAATCCTAATGCTTTTATCAGTTCATAATACTACAAATTAAGCATTTAACTTCCAACAAAGAAAAAAATACTGTTAAATATATACTAAGTGCATTATTTCTTAATAACTACACTTTTTAAGGTTAAATTATAGTTTTTATCCAAATTTGTATATTTTTGATCGGTTTAATCCTTAATAATTTTTAAACTTTATTCAGATATGAAGATAATATGTTTTGGAGAGATCATGCTGAGGCTTGCAACTCCCGGGTATCAGAGATTTTCACAGGCGAGCTCTTTCGATGTGGTCTATGGCGGTGGTGAGGCCAATGTAGCCATTTCGCTTGCCAATTATGGTTTACCTGTTGAATATATCTCCCGGATACCGGAAAATGATATTGGTAAATCTGCACTGATGACCCTCAGAAAGCACAATGTTGGTACAAACCATATTATATACGGAGGAGAGCGGCTTGGCATATATTTTTTGGAGACGGGGGCTGTAAACCGGGGCAGCAAAGTAGTATACGACAGGGCTCACTCAGCCATTTCAGAGATCAGGCCCGGCATGGTGGACTGGGACAGCATAATGAAAGATGCAGGATGGTTCCACTGGACAGGAATAACCCCTGCTATATCAGAAAATACCGCAATGGTATGCCTGGAAGCAATTAAGGCGGCCAACAATAACGGAGTCACCGTTTCAACTGATCTGAACTACAGGAAAAACCTATGGAAGTACGGGAAAAAAGCTTCCGAGGTAATGCCGGAGCTGGTAGAGGGGTGTGACATCATTCTGGGTAATGAAGAGGATGCTGAAAAAGTTTTCGGTATTAAACCGGAAGGGATTGATGTTACTAAAGGAATGGTTAAGGCTGAAGCTTATGAATCTGTTTGCAGGCAATTACTGAAGCGATTCCCCAGGGCTAAAAAAGCCATAATTACCCTGCGTGGTTCAATAAACGCCAATCACAATACCTGGTCAGGGGTCCTCTTTGACGGCGAAAAGCTGTTCACTGCCCCGCAGTATGACATCACCCATATTGTTGACAGAGTGGGAGGAGGAGATTCTTTCATGGCCGGATTGATCTACGGATTAACCCAATATGAGGGTGATGATCAGAAGGCACTGGATTTTGCTGTCGCAGCATCATGCCTCAAGCATACTATTCAGGGAGATTACAATCTGGTAACAGTCGATGAGGTAGAAAAACTTATGGGAGGAGACGCATCCGGAAGAGTATCAAGATAAAAAGGTCCTTAGCTGATCGAGTTCAAAATTATTAAATTAAATAGGATAATGGCACGTTTTTCTAGAGTTGAAGTAGCAATGAAAATGAAGGAGACAGGTATTATACCTGTCTTTTATCATCCCGATCCCGGGATCTGCTATGAAGTAATAAAGTCCTGTTATAATGGTGGATTACGAGTATTCGAATTCACCAACAGGGGTGATTTTGCTCATGAGGTGTTTGCAGATGTCAACAAAAAAGTTATAAATGACTTCCCCGGTATGATCATGGGAGCAGGTTCGGTAATAGATGCGCCAACGGCAGTGCTTTACATGCAGACAGGAGCCAACTTTATTGTTTCACCTTCAATACATGAAGATATGGCCTCAGTATGCAACCTGCGTAAAATTCTCTGGTCGCCGGGATGTGGATCGGTAACCGAGATTTCGCGCGCAGAAGAGTTAGGTGCAGAAGTGGTGAAAATATTTCCCGGATCCCAGGTTGGTGGACCAAAATTCGTTGCTGCAGTAAAAGGGCCTAAACCGTGGACAAGCATTATGCCTACCGGAGGTGTTGAACCAACCGAAGAGAATCTCAGCGCATGGTTCAATGCAGGTGTACATTGTGTGGGCATGGGGTCACAATTAATTACCAGGGATATAATCAAGAACCGTAATTTTGATCTGCTTGAAAAAACGGTGAAAAATGCAGTCGATATATTAAAAAGTATCAGAAACCCTTAAACTAAATGAGTATGTCTATTAGAGCCTTAAGAAATTATCTGCTGTTACTTATACCTTTATTTATTTTTTCATGTGGAGAAAAAGATGAAGTGACGGTCCTTAAACTTGGACACGGACTTGCACCCAGTCATTCGGTGCATCAGGGGATGGAATACATGGCAGAACTTGTTGACGAGAAGTCTGACGGGAAAATGAGGATAGATATATATCCCAATGAACAGCTTGGTTCGGAAAGAGCAACTCTGGAAATGCTTCAGATAGGAAGTCTTGCCATAACTAAAGTTTCAGCAGCTATAATGGAAAGTTTTGCCCCAAGTTACAGGGTATTTAACCTTCCGTATATCTTTACAAGCAAAGAGCATACACAACGGGTGCTGGACAGTGATATCGGAAAGGAGATACTCCGGGACGGGGAAGAATTCTGGTTACGGGGACTGGCCTTTTATGATTCCGGAAGCAGGAGTTTCTATACCAAGGACCGGCCCATAAATCACCCGGACGATTTACAGGGACTTAAAATAAGGGTGATGCCCAGTCCCTCGGCCGTAAATATGATCAGGGCAATGGGAGGATCGCCCACCCCGATATCGTGGGGAGAGCTCTATACCGCCTTGCAGGGTGGAGTGGTTGACGGAGCAGAAAACAATCCCCCCAGTTTTTACCTGTCAAACCATTTTGAAGTTTGTAAATACTATTCATTAAATGAGCACTCAAGCATTCCTGATGTATTGCTAATGAGTTCAAAGATTTGGGCCACACTCACCGAAGAAGAGCAAAGATGGCTGCAGGAGGCTGCAACAGAATCGGTTGACTACCAGAGAGAATTATGGGCCGAATCAGAAAGGCATTCTCTGGAGCAGGCCGAAGCCGCGGGTGTGGAGATAATTTACCCGGATAAAGAGCCATTCATTGAAAAAGTTCAGTTCCTGTATGAGGAATTTAAAAAGGATGAACAATTAAACAGTCTTATTCAGAGAATACAGGAAAAAGAATAATGTAAATTATTAAATCAATTAATAAAATTCCATTAAAACATTACCTATATGACACTAAGACGTTATTTGGATAAATTCCTTGCCACTTTTGTTACCATTTTAATGGGAGTGCTGGTCCTCAATGTACTATGGCAGGTAGCAAGCCGTTACCTGCTCGGCGACCCGAGTTCATTTACTGATGAGCTGGCGGGGTTTCTGCTAGTTTGGGTAGGACTCCTCGGTGCAACCTATATAACAGGTAGTAAAGAACACCTGGCTATAGATATCCTGCACCATAAGCTTTCAGATGTTAATAAAGTAAGGGTTAATCTGGTCATTAACATTTTGGTAGCTTTATTTGCCCTGGTGGTACTTGTTATAGGAGGAGGAAACCTTGTATATATTACACTTCACCTGGAGCAGATATCTTCCGCTCTTCAGATCCCTATTGGTTATGTGTACATAGTTCTGCCGCTCAGCGGAATATTTATTATATATTATTCTATTTATGATATTGTATATCCGCAAATAAAAGAACATAAATAATCTCTTTACTAAAAATTGGATATTAACCCGATAAAATAAGCAATAATGGAATATCTTGAAATATGGGTTCTGGTAATAAGCTTTGTGGCTCTTCTAATTCTTGGCGTACCAATTGCCTACAGTATAGGCATCTCCGGAGCGCTGACCCTTTTGGTGAATGTTATGGCTATTCCTGCCTTCACCACCTTTTCCCAGCGTATGGCAAC
>CAZFOO010000196.1:0-4569 GCA_964520585.1 uncultured Bacteroidales bacterium | reverse complement strand
AAGGAAACAAAGGCCGAAAAGTTATTATGGGAACGATTAAAATCAAAGCAATTATGTGGATGTAAATTCAGAAGACAACATCCCATCTCACAATTTATCGCTGATTTTTACTGTCATGAGCATAAATTAGTGATAGAGGTTGATGGTGAAATACATAATAGCACAGAAAATAAAGAATATGACGAAAACAGAACAGCGGAGTTAGAGCGTTTCGGAATCACAATTTTGCGATTCTCCAATAACGAAATAGATAAGGACATAAATAGCGTACTAAAATCCATCAGCGACGCTATAAGTCCTCCTCCTAGGGGGATTTAGGGGGCGAAAGATTTAAAGGGTTAAAACACATAATGTTATAAAATGCTTAAAACAAATATTAAATCTGCCATTCGTTCCTTTTTAAAGTTCAAAGTTTTTTCCACCATTAACCTTTTGGGTTTCGCGCTGGGAATGGTAAGTGTGATGGTTTTAGTCACCTATATTTCGTTCGAATTATCTTTCGACCGGTTTCATACTCATCGTGATTCAATATACCGGGTGAATGAGATATCAACAAACCCTGATTATCAATCAACCACTCCTATGCTCAGGGTAGTGGCAGGTCCGGAGCTGAAAGTTAACTTTCCTGAAATTGCAGATTTTAACCGCATTCGTACTTTTTCAAAAAATATAACCCGAGAGGATATTACAGTTCAGGCACGCCGGGTTTTGTACGTCGATACAAACTTTTTTTCCTTTTTTACTTTTCCTTTACAAAAAGGAAACTTAAATACTCCTTTCCCCGATAAACACTCTATCGTGCTTACGCGTGAAAAGGCTGATATTATTTTCGGCGAAACCGACCCCATTGGCAATACAATAGAACTTGATGGAGAATTTTATACGGTTACCGCTATTGCTGATGTGCCGCCCAGAAACTCACACATTCAGTTTGATGCGGTTGTTCCACTAAAGATTTTACTCGAAAACCCTGATCATTACATTGGATGGGATGGTGGGCTTAGTACCTTTACTTTTGTGAAGTTACACGAAAACACCACCCAGGAAATGGTCGAGGCAAAGTTACCTGATTTTTTGTGGGAACGTGTGAACGAAAAGGATAATGGTAGTGGTTTTTTTACAGAATATTACCTTGAATCGCTGACCCAAATACACTTATTTTCAGATGTTGACTGGGATCATTTTGGTAAGACGGACTTCCGGTACGTGCTTACGATGCTTGGCATTGCAATAATTATTTTATTGCTGGCATGTGCTAATTATATATTGATTACCAGTGGGATTATGACATTACGGCTCAAGGAATTTAATATCAAAAAGCACCTTGGAGCAGGGAAAAACTTTCTACGCCGACAGGTAACAGTTGAAACGGGGTTATCTGTGTTCATTTCTTTCTGCCTGTCTGTAATATTGATTTATCTTTTCAGAATACAAGTACAAAAATTAACCGGATATGAATTCGATATTGTAAATGTGCATTTTCCCAGCATGATCGGCTATTTTGTTTTGCTTAGCATGTTTTTGGTGTTTATCATTTCGGAAATCTTACACGGGCAATACACCAGAAAGATTAAGGGCATTACTTCTGGCGAAAGGAAAGTAGCTATGAATCGGCGAGCTTCACTTTCATTAGTAGCCGGATTTCAGTTTTTGATTTCCATTGTGCTTATAACTTCCATTTTTGTGGTTTACAAACAGCAAAGGTATGCTTTGAACAAGGATTTAGGGTTTAACAGAGAGAATGTTATGTTTGTCATAAGTTCATCCATACCAGCTAAAAAAGATGTACTTATTGATGAATTTAAAAAAATAAATGGTGTTGAAAATATATCGGCAAGTTTTGGTTTACCAGGCCTTGAAAGCACACGAAACGGATATCGTCCTGAAGGCCAGGATGAATGGCGCATGTTCAATGCATTGTTTGTTGATGATGAATTTTTCGAAACGTACAATCTTCAGTTAGCTGATGGCCGGAGCTTTCGTAAAGGTAAAGAGGCAGATGCCGATTCATACATTATAAACCAGACCCTGGCCAGACAATTAAATTGGGACAAACCCGTGGGTAAAAGTTTATTCCGGGACGGTCGACATGAGATTATTGGTGTAGTCCGGGATTTTCATCTTGCCTCTATCTATGAAAAGATACCGCCATTAATTATCTCAAAAGCACATAGTGAGGAGTTTTATGCGCTATCACTGAAAATTTCTACAGATAATATCCAGCATACCATCGTCGGACTAAAAAAATCCTGGGAAAGTATTGTACCCAATGAAGTGTTTTCGTTTGCCTTTCTTGACGAAAAATATCAGAATCTATATGCTGAGGTTAAACGGCTTGGTACCATCCTTTTGATTTTTACAGTGCTGGCAATCACAATTTCATTGTTGGGTTTGTTTGGAATAACCTTGTTAACCATCAATTCATACACCAAAGAAATCGGCATCCGCAAGGTAAACGGGGCAAAATCAAAACAAATCATTTTAATGCTTAACCAGGATTTTCTAAAATGGGTACTCATTGCCTTTGTTATTGGCTGCCCCATTGCCTGGTATGGCATGAACCGCTGGCTTGAGAATTTTGCTTACAAAACGCAGCTTAGCTGGTGGATATTTGTCCTCGCAGGTGCGATTGCTGTGGTGATTGCGCTGGTTACGGTGAGCTGGCAGAGTTGGCGGGCGGCGAGTCGGAATCCGGTCGAAGCATTGAGGTATGAATGACCCCCTAAATCCCCCTTAGATGGGGACTTTGGGCTGCTGCGAAATGGTTGGGTTTGGTACTTTTTGGTAAGGCATAAGTATAATATAATTAGGTAATTATTGTTGAATTTAGGGGTTAGAAATTTCAATTGATGAAATAGCACATAACATCGAAAAAGTAATAAACTTCATCAACGACGGAATAAAGTCCTCCTTTTAGGAGGATTTAGGAGGTCGTTTGAAAAAAGAACTTGTTGATATGCATCTGGTGGAAATCCGGTCGAAGCCTTAAGGTATGAATGACCCCCTAAATCCCCCTGAAAGGGGGACTTAGAGCGTTTTCAAACTTACTTTCTCCGTATTTGGACTACTGTTTTTCAATTAAAACTTTCTCTATTTCTGCTTTATGAAACCCTTCACTTTCAAATTGTCACAGCCCAAAAGTCCCCCTTTCAGGGGGATTTAGGGGGTCAGATTGAGCACGGAAGTCAAGAATTAACAATAAATAAACAATGAAATCAAAGTTCGACATGTACTACAATGCTTCCTTAACAATTCAGGAAAGGGCTAAACTGCTAAGGAGTAAGGAAACAAAGGCCGAAAAGTTATTATGGGAACGATTACAATCAAAGCAATTATGTGGATGTAAATTCAGAAGACAACATCCTATCCTCAATCAATGCTTTAGCTGCCAATAGAAATAAAATCTGGTATCCTAAACTTACCGGATCAAGGCGGGCTGATTTAAGAGAGATTGGGAAAATACTGGCAAAACGTACCACAGCAAGCGAGGCGGATGTTCATCTTGTAATTATGGGACTGGTGGAGTTAATACCCGAACTGTTAAAAGAGGAAAAACAGTGAAACTGGATAATCTTGGTTCATTCAGATTACATGCAAAGGTAAAGCCTGTTGATGCACCCGATAAGGTGTCTTCTAAAAATATAAAAGAAATCCGGCTGTCGTTTCTACCGGATAAGCGTATCAAAGATGAACTTCAGCAAGTGACTTTTAACGGGAAGAATAGTTTGTAAATTTCAAAACAGAACTTATAAGTGTATTGCTATCAAATACAACTCTCATTTATCTTTCCATCAACAATTCCTGTATTAACACAAACCTCTAATGCAACTTACTACCAATCAAATGAATAAACTCTTCCCTGGTTTTCATGTTTTTGATAAAAGCACCGGTAAAGGCTGAGGTGGTTGTAACGGAGTTTTGCTTTTGTACACCACGCATCACCATGCACATGTGTTTTGCTTCGATAACCACAGCCACTCCCATGGGTTTGAGGGTTTCGTGTATGCAATCACGAATCTGGGTTGTAAGGCGTTCCTGTACTTGCAGCCTGCGGGCATAAGCTTCAACCACCCGGGCTATTTTACTCAACCCGGTGATATAGCCATTAGGTATATAAGCCACATGAGCCTTGCCGAAGAATGGAATCATGTGGTGCTCGCACATGGAAAACAGTTCAATATCCTTAACAATTACCATCTGTGAGTAATCTTCCTTAAACATCGCCGATTTGATGATTTGTACCGGGTCAACCTTATATCCCTGGGTTAAAAACTGCATGGCTTTGGCTACCCGCTTCGGGGTGCCTTTTAATCCCTCACGGGTTGGGTCTTCCCCAATTTTTTCAAGGACTTCGTAATAGTTCTTCTCCATTGATGCCGTGACCTCGGGATTGAACCGATCTATCCTTGAATAACCATCTTCTTCAACAAAATGATTGAATTCTTCCTGTAATTTTTCTTTCATAATATGATTCGCCCTTGTGTTATCCATTATATTCTACAGAGTTGTTTTCGGTTTCCTGAATTTTTACTGAGTGCAGTTCTATTCCCAACTGCTTTATATGTGGTT
>CAZFOO010000195.1:0-4614 GCA_964520585.1 uncultured Bacteroidales bacterium | reverse complement strand
AAAGTAAGGGTTATTTGTGGTAATAGCTCATCCTGTAAAGGTGAAACTACCGGAGTTTCCAAAGATGCTGCCGGGATGTCAGCCTTTATTGGTTGTTCCTGAAGACCGAACGAGCCAAGATCTATGAACTTGAGACTGCTGTCATTCCAGGTCTTTTGAGATTTTTGCAAGGCTTTCTATTTTCTTACCCAGTATTGCAACTTATGGCGGGACACTCCGATTAGTTTTGCGTAACTTGTAATCGTTTTATTACTCTGCTGTTGCTGCGCAGCGTGTTCAAGCATGTCCTTGGTTAAAGATTTTCTGTGTGGCATGAGTTTTTATGGCAAATGTAGTTGCCAGGTTCATGCCGGAGAAGATGTTATTGCTGGGGCGGATACGCACAAACAAACAGGCATTCGATTTAATTAAAACCGGCATGAAAAATCGTGGCTGGTAGAAGAAATAATATTTGCATTTTGACATACAAAAACAGACTTATGCAAAGTTAATATCATAAAAAATTCACATGAAAAATTATATCTCACTTTTAGTTGCAGTATTATTTATATCGGCATGCGAGAAAGATATAAATCCTGTCATTGACAGCACTGCCGGAGAATTACCCCTTCTAAACGGAGATAACAGAATAGGAATAATTGAAGGATTTAACCCTTCAAATCCTGTTGCTACAACTGATTCCATTGAAGCAAGATGGAATGATGCGATTAATACCGGAATGTCGGTGGGTAGGTTACAAATTGACTGGCCAGAGTTGGAACCATCGCCAAACACTTATGATATCGAGAGTTTTGAGCAAAGATTGGCGGAAATGCAAACTCAGGGTCTCCAGACATTTCTCTTGATTTCAGCCTATGATAGTGGAGAACCCGTAGTGCCCGATGATTTACAAAACAAAGACTTTGATGACCCTGAATTTATCCAAAGATTTAAAAATCTAATGGATTGGGTTATTCCATTGTTGGTTGAGTACGAAGGTTTTCTTATCTCAATTAGTAATGAGGCTGAAAATTCTTTTGGAGAAGTACCCGATCTTGATAATCAAATCCTTAAATTTTTACAAGAAATAAAAGAACATGTCCGCCTAATAAACGAAAATATGGCGGTTACAGTTACTTTTTCTGAAGGTAGTCTGGATGAAGACAAACCCGGTATCTATGAAATTCTTGCTGAATGCGATGTTGCTTGCTTCAATTTTTATGGTGCTAAATCTCAGTTTACACCTCCGCTTTATTATGTTGCTCAAACTGAAAGTGAAATTAAATCGGACATTCAGAGAATGTTGGATGTTTCAGGTGAAAAAGATATAGTTATTCAGGAACTGGGCATGTATTCAGGTAATACCACTTTAAATAGTTCCCAGGAGATACAACGGAAATTTTTTGAAGTTTTTTTTACAGAAATGAAAAAGGAAGAAAGGATAAAAGCTGCATTTAATTTTCAGCTGGTAGATTGGTCGCCGGAAGTAACTGAAATATTTAATGAAATGCTTGCAAATGAAGGTATGCCACAAGAATTTATCGATCAGTTTGCCGAGTCATTAGAAACGATTGGATTGATAAACTATACGGATGGTACGAGAAAAAAAGCGTGGGATGAATTTACTTTCTGGTTGACAGAATTTGATTAATAAAGCACGAAAGCACAACACATGCAACAATCCTGAGGCTGATTGGGGCGAACAAGTTGTAGTGACCAATGAGACTGTGGAATTTACACCTCGCTGCTGCCAGTTGATTCGACCAAGACTTTGCAGGGATTAATTAGACTAAAGCTATATTCACTCAATAATATCTCTAATTATTATATCATTATTATAAGGAGGGGTTGAAGAATTTTTCATAATTTTAATCATTGGATCAGCTTATACTGAATTAAAACCTGAAACGGTTTTGGTTAAAAAGAAAAATGAAAATCCGTTCAACAAACGGACTTATAATGCAATGCCGAACAATTCATTTGGAAAAACGGGAATTAAAGTTGGTGGTTTAAGCCTGGGAGGTCAGGCTACCATTGAGATGCAGGGGACTAAAGAGGAATATGAAAAGATCATTAACCGGGCTATTGACCTGGGGGTAAATTACATTGATACTGCTGCTTCGTATGGTCGGGGCCAAAGTCAGCTCAATATAGGAAGAGTAATGAAAACCCGCCGTAGCGAAGTCTGGCTTTCTTCAAAAACACATGATCGCTCTTATGATGGATCTATGCGCCTTCTCGAAGAGAGTTTGACAAATCTGCAAACCGATCATTTGGATACCTGGTAATTGCACAATATTCAGAGAAAAGATCAGCTGGATCAGATTTTTGCTGATAATGGAGCAATAAAGGCCATGGAAAAAGCAAAAGCTGAAGGAATGGTACGTACTATTGGTATAACAGGACATTATGAGCCATTGGTTCTTGTAAATGCACTGAACATGTATCCCTTTGATCTGATCCTGCTGGCGGTGAATGCTGCAGATGTACATTATTTAGGCTTTAAAAATTACCTTCTCCCTGAAGCTCAGAGGAAAGGGATCGCATTGTCGGCATGAAGGTAGCTACCCGCGGCAGGATGCTTTCTACATGGACTCCCCCTCCCATAGAAGACCAGCCATCACGCCTGGCAACATCCAAACCTGGTTCGGTTACAATTAAAGAGGCGTTAACTTACAATATGAGCCTCCCGGTAAGCACCACGATAATCGGGGTTGACAATGTGGCCCAGATAGAAGAGAACGTTCGGATTGCGTCGGAATTTGCATCCTTGTGCGAAGCCGAAATGAAAGCAATCGAACGCAAAACACTGCCTACGGTAAGGCAGGGATTGTATTTCCGTCGCTGGGAGATGGGAGCATGATTTTCAGTCCGGAACGGAATGTTATAAGCTCCTGAATTAAAAAATCAAATAGGGAAGTTGGAATGCCGTGAAAAAACTTTTAACTTTATTACATCAATAAAAATTAAAATTCTTTGAATATGAAGGGAAAAGTTAAATGGTTTGATAATGTCAAGGGTTATGGATTTATAATAGCAGACGATGGTGAAGAGGTTTTTGTGCATCATAAAGAAATTTTGCAGGAAGGTTTTAAGGAGCTGGAAGAGGATCAACGGGTAGAATTCGAATTGGTTCAGGGGGACAGGGGGCCTGCAGCATATAAGGTGAAAGTCATCGAGTCGGAGTAACCCGTGAGGGAGCCCCCCTGAAAACCGTAACCGGAATTATTTAGTATGTTATAAGACGTTGCTGTGTTATAAGTTTTGCCGTCTTCTGCTGATTCCCACGTATATGTTATTATTCTTGCATTGGATGGTTTCAGATTATTCAATGCTTTAATATGCCTCATTTTTTAATTGAATGAGGTGAAGAACTCATCAATTATCGATTATGAATATGTTAAGTTTCCAACGAGTTGCAATTACGTTTGGGGCGTGTGCCTTTATTTTGTCATCGTGCCTTGGACCGAGATCATCAGTGCATATAGATGAGGATGATGTTCCTGATGCCACTCACACCATTATTGTTCACACGAAAATGGATAATGAATCTGCATACCGGGAAGTGGAACAATTGCTCCAAAAGTGGGGATATCTATTAAGAACGGATACTGAAATAACAGAAGGGGTTTCTTCCGATTTTTATGGCATTGCTGAAAGGTGGGATGCCAATTACATACGTATGCGACTGGCTATCGTCATAAGCGGGGAGAAAAATGCAGAAGTATCAATACGAGGCTGGTTTACAGCACGGCAGTATGAAGATCAACCGACTGATCAACCGATAATAAAACAGGGATACAGCGGATCCATCGGTCGGGAAGCCTGGATTGAGATGTTCAGTGTAGCATCGGAAATAGACGGTGTCATGCGATTTGAATGATACTTCTGATGCCAACCACCATCATGAGTGGCGACTCATAATTCTCCAATTCATGATTGTCTCGTCTTATTATCCAATGCATGCTTATACGACCTATAATCAAAGTCTTTGCTTATCCCGGAAATGCATGTCTGCAGGATATATTTTACCTGTAATTTAAAGCCCTGGAAAAACATGTTATTTGGCGGTAATATGGTGTCAGGTTTCATTAAGCTCCCCCTATCTGCATCTCAGCGATACGAAAGGATGGTGAGGCGAATGAACTGTTCTTATCTATATCATTTCCCATCATGTCAATTCCTTTAAGTATCTGGTCAGCGCTGCCAGCAATGGTCAGTCCCTCGACGGGATAAGCTATCTTCCCGTTCTCTATCCAGAAGCCGGTTGCTCCCCCGCTGAAGTTTCCGCTCACGGGATTAATCCCATATCCGGTCAGACCCTTGAGAAGCAGTCCCCGCTGGGTAGCTGCAATAATATCGTCCTGACTGTGACTGCCGCTTCCAAGATAAATGTTATGGGTGCCGATGCCGGGAAGTCTTGTATAGCCTCCACGTGAAGCATTGCCTGTGCTTTCTGTTCCTGCTCTTGCGGCTACCTGGGTATTGAAAAGAAACCCCTTCAAAACTCCCTTATCAATAAGTACCCTTTTGGCAGTCGGAACGCCTTCTCCGTCAAAGGGAGAGCTGCCCAGTCCTCTGGACAGTGTACCATCATCAGTAATGGTTAGCAGTGAAGAAGCAAACTGCTCGTTC
>CAZFOO010000194.1:0-4698 GCA_964520585.1 uncultured Bacteroidales bacterium | reverse complement strand
TTGCTGCCTTTATCGATGCGGAACATGCATTTGACCGCTTCTATGCTGAAAAGCTTGGGGTGGATATAGAAAATCTTCTTATTTCCCAGCCTGACAACGGTGAGCAGGCGCTGGAAATTACAGATCATCTTATCCGGTCGGGAGCCATTGATATTGTGGTTATTGACTCGGTAGCGGCTCTTACCCCAAAATCAGAAATAGAGGGAGAAATGGGGGATTCAAAAATGGGTCTCCAGGCGAGACTGATGTCACAGGCACTAAGAAAACTTACTGCAAATATCAGCAAAACAAAAACAACCTGCATCTTCATCAATCAGCTTAGAGAGAAAATAGGTGTTATGTTTGGAAATCCGGAAACTACCACCGGTGGTAATGCTCTCAAATTTTATGCTTCCGTCAGGATAGATATCAGACGTATCAGCCAGATAAAGGAAGGAGACGAGGTTATGGGCAGCCGTACCAGGGTGAAAATAGTAAAAAACAAAATCGCACCACCTTTCCGTAAAGCAGAGTTTGATATCATGTATGGAGAAGGTATTTCCCGGTTGGGTGAGATCATTGATCTGGGCGTTGATATGAATATTATTAAAAAAAGCGGCTCCTGGTTTAGCTATGGGGAAACAAAACTCGGACAGGGTAGAGATGCAGTAAAAAAGCTCCTTAATGACAACCCCGAACTGACAACCGAACTCGAAGCCAAGATCAGGGAAGCTATTATGCAACCAAGAAAGAACTAAAACAGGACCGGGTAACTGGTCTGATAATGCAGATCTGAATTTTTTTGATCGTCAAAGCCTTTTAATTATACCACTAACTACCTTATATTATGAACAAGATTTTTATGCTCCTTGCATTTATGGTTATCATCTCCGCAGGCTCATGCAAACCAGAAGAAACTGAGCCGGAGTCTGATTTCTCGGGTGAACTCACCGCCGAAGAAATTAAAGTTGGGCGCCTCACTCCTGAAATTCTCTGGAAATTCGGAAGGACAGGTAATGTCCGGGTATCTCCTGATGAGAATAGCATCATTCATACAGTGACCAGATATGATTACAATACCAATATGAGCAAGACCGATATTGTTATTATCGATCTGGAAACAAGGGAACCGCAAACCCTCACAACAGATGACGGCAGGTACTTTAATGCCCGGTGGCATCCTGAAGGGAACAAAATCGGATATCTCTTTGCAGAAGACAAAGAAGTCCAATTGTGGGAAATGAATACAGACGGCTCGGATAAAAGAAAAGTGTCGGATATAGAAGGAGGCATCGATGGTTTCGAATATTCTCCCGCCGGAGATAATATCTATTTTACAAAACAGGTCAAAGTAGATGAGACTCCCTCTGAAATGCATCCGGACCTTCCCCTGGCCAATGTAAGGATAGAAGATGAACTAATGTACAGACATTGGGACTCCTGGCATAATTATTCCTACAGCCATATTTTTGTAGCCCCTTATGATAACGGCAGCCTGGGTAAAGCAACGGATATAATGGATGAAGAAAAAAATGATTCCCCCCTGCCCCCATTCTACAGTCAGGCTGAAATTGCCTGGAGCAATGACGGAAAAATAATTGCTTACACCAGCAAAAAAATGAGCCGGACTGAATTTGCGCAAAGTACAAATTCGGATATTTATCTATACTACCTGGAAACGGGCGAAACAATAAATATTACAAGCGATAACCCTGGCTACGATAAATATCCTGTTTTTTCACCGGATGGTAATTTCATTGCATGGCAAAGCATGGAAACCCCCGGATATGAGGCCGACAAGGCAAGACTGTTTGTATACAACCTGAATACAGGGGTCAAGAGATACCTGACAAGGGACTTCGAAGAGAATGCCTCGGACTTCGTGTGGAGCGATGACAGCGAGTATATATTTTTCATCAGTGGAATTAATGCAACTTATCAGGTTTTCAATATTCATGTGCCAACAAGAAATATCAGCCAGATAACAGAAGGGAACCATAATTTCACTTCCATAAACCTTAGAGGGAATACTCTTATAGCCGAAAAAATGTCCATGTCAATGGCCAGTGAGATTTACAGCATCGATCCCTTCACCGGCAGGGAAACACAGCTCACATTCATCAATCAGAATATTTATGATAACATTGAAATGGGACATGTTGCTGAAAGGTGGATAGAAACTACCGATGGCAAGGAAATGCTGGCATGGATTATATATCCTCCTGATTTCGATGCCAACAAGGAATACCCGGCCCTGCTCTATTGCCAGGGTGGACCACAGAGTGCGGTCAGCCAGTTCTTTTCGTACCGCTGGAACTTCCAGATCATGGCTGCTAATGACTATGTAATTGTGGCTCCAAACAGAAGAGGACTTCCTACCTTTGGGCAGGAATGGAACAGGCAGATATCGGGGGACTGGGGCGGACAGGCCATGCGTGATTATCTGTCTGCGATTGATGCAATGAAAGAAGAACCTTATATTGATGAAGACAGACTTGGTGCTGTAGGGGCCAGCTATGGAGGATATTCAACTTTCCAGCTGGCAGGCATACATGAGGGAAGATTCAAGGCTTTCATTTCCCATAATGGTGTTTTTCATCTTGAAAGCATGTATGGATCGACCGAAGAAATATTTTTTGTTAACCACGATCTTGAAGGAGCATACTGGGAGAGTCCGCAACCTGAAAGTTATGATGAATTCTCACCCCATTTGTATGTGCAAAACTGGGATACACCAATTCTTATCTATACCAGCGAAAAAGATTACCGGGTACCTTACACCCAGGGTCTACAGGCATTTAATATTGCAAAGATTAAGAGTATACCGGCAAAACTGGTTCATTTTCCTGATGAGGGGCACTGGGTTCAGCAACCGCAGAATGCTATTCTCTGGCAAAGAGAATTCTTCTCATGGCTTGACAAGTGGCTGAAGAATTGATCGTGTATTGTTTGTGAATCAATTAATCTTATAATAGAATGGGGCTGTCTACGAAGATGCGGACAGCCTCTTTTTTATTAAGAAGATAGCCCTGGTAAGCTTTTCGTCCATTTCCATATCCGAATCAAGCCAATGAATGGAGTATCCGCTTCGTTCCATCTTTCTGAACCAGGTCATCTGCCTCTTTGCAAACTGATGAATTGCAATTTTCAGACGGTCTTTCATTTCCTCATATTCCATCCTGCCAATAAGGTAAAGGGTGATATACTTATATTCAAGTCCATAAAAAATAAGCGAACCGGGATCAACTCCCTCATCAAGCAATTGCTGCACTTCCTCTATCAACCCCTCCTTAAGTCTTGTTCCTAACCTTTCAGTAATGCGCTGCCTGCGCTTCTCCCGGTCGGAATGAATGCCAAAAATCAGTTTGTCAAACCTGGGGAAAGAGAAATGAACCTCTTTGTTTTGTGACATATATACCGCTATCTCTATTGCCCTGATCAACCTTTGCTTCGAAGTTATGTCAGATACATTGTGCAATTTGCGAAGGGATGAAAGAATATCGATTAACTCTTTGTCTGTTTTTGCTTCGAGCTCCTTTCTTAGATCTTCATCAATTGGAACATTTACCAGCCTGTAAGCATCAAGTACAGATTCGATATACATGCCAGATCCTCCACACAGAATAGCTTTCTTGCCACGACCGTTAATATCGTTCCATGCATTTAAAAAATCACGCTGGTATTCGAAAAGACTGTATTTATAACCCGGTTCAACAATATCAATTAGATGATACGGAATGGCCTTTCCTTCGATAATATAATCTGAGTAATCCTTGCCGGTACCAATATCCATTCTCCGGTAAACCTGCCTGGAATCTGCACTTATGATCTCACCGTCAATACAATGCGCCAGTCTTGCCGCAAAAGATGTCTTGCCGGATGCTGTGGGCCCAAGTACGGTAATAAGAACAGAGGAAGTTTTATCCATTGATTTAAAAACTGATAAGCAGGTTAATCTAAATATTTGTCAGCTATTTAATTTAAAGTATATTAAGCAAATTAATTTAAAGTCAGCTATTTAATTTAAAGTATAGTTAGTAGTTAGTATGAAAGTTATTAACAGATCCTGTTCCGGCAAATATTTATCGCATTTAGGAAATACATCATACATAACTCTGGGGTTTCCCCAGAATTTTAAAATGTTAACGGTGGCTAAATTCTGATTTTTTAGCGATAATATCAAAAAAAACGAATAATTTTGCTGTTTGAAAATAATCTAAATAATTAACCTGGAAATAATTGCCTGACCGGATTAATTCATAAACATAGAAATAACCTTAAATCGTTGAACAGTAGAACAAAATTATTTATTCCATAAACGTACCGGAACACAGAAATTCATCATGATGTAAAATATTTATGAATAATTAAGGCTAAAAGAATAATAATGAGATATATTATACTGATCCCGGTTTTTTTAATGCTGATTTTTGCAGGATGCTCCGGCGGGACATCAGTGGATGACAGACCAGCCGTTACAGTGAGCATATTACCTCAGGAATATATGGTAAAAAGAATTGCGGGCGACAACTTCAGAATAAATGTTCTTGTCCCCCCTGGTGCGAGCCCTGAAACTTATGAACCGACTCCCGGCCAGATGAGAGATGTTGCAAATTCCTCATTATATTTCAGGATTGGGTACATCGAATTTGAAAGAACGGTTTTAAATAACATACAGTTACAGAACAATGAACTCATGGTTATAAATACGGCAGAAGG
>CAZFOO010000193.1:0-4779 GCA_964520585.1 uncultured Bacteroidales bacterium | reverse complement strand
TTTATTCGAATGAAAAATGACAAAATACTGAACGCCTACAAAATTGCGAAAGAAAAGTATGCTGAACTGGATATTAATACCGATGATGCTTTAAAAAAAATGGAGGATGTTGTAATCAGTCTCCATTGCTGGCAGACCGATGATGTTGGTGGCTTTGAAAAGCCTGATTCGGCTCTTGGCGGCGGAGGCATCCAGGTGACGGGTAATTATCCGGGCAAGGCAAGGAATATGCAGGAATTGATGCAGGATATTGAAAAGGTGATGAGTATGCTTCCGGGAAAACAGCGGTTGAATCTTCATGCGATTTACGGGGACTTTGGGGACAAATTCGTGGACAGGAATGAAATAGAACCAAAACATTTTGAAAGATGGATTGACTGGGCAAAAAAACTGGAAACAGGACTTGACTTTAACCCAACATGTTTTTCGCATCCCAGGGCTGATGATGGTTATACACTGTCAAGCAAAGATGAGGATACCAGGAAATTCTGGATCGAACATGTGAAAAGGTGCAGGGAAATTGGAGCGGTTATGGGCAAAGAACTCAACACTCCCTGCATAAACAATATCTGGATAGCTGATGGTTCGAAGGATACTGCGGTGGACAGATATACCAATCGCTCATTGCTTAAAAAATCACTTGATGAGATATTTGAAATTGAATATTCGAAAGAGTTCCTCAAGGATTCTGTTGAAAGCAAGCTGTTCGGAATAGGATCCGAATCAATGGTTGTCGGATCATACGATTTTTATCTTCCCTATGCCTTAAAGAATAATAAATTGATATGCCTGGATAACGGCCACTATCACCCCACCGAGCAGGTTGGGGATAAGATTTCTGCGTGCCTTCAGTTTTTTGATGAAATAATGCTTCATTTAACTAGAGGGGTAAGATGGGACAGCGACCATGTGGTGATCCTGAACGATGAAATACTTCAGATTGCCCAGGAAATAATAAGGGCAGATGCACTGAGCAGGGTAAATATAGGGCTCGATTTTTTTGATGCCAGCCTTAACAGGATAGGAGCTTATGTTGTTGGAACAAGAGCGGCACAGCAGGCGTTTCTTATCAGCCTGCTCGAACCATCAGATCAGCTTAGGATTTATGAGAATGAAAACAAATATTTTGAAAGGATGGCTTTGCTTGAAATAATGAAAACTATGCCTTTTGGTGCGGTATGGGACTATTTCTGCCTGACTAATGATGTCCCGGCGGGTGTTGAGTATATTAAGGAAATCCAAACCTATGAAAAAGACATCTTAAGTAAGAGATAAAATGCCGGGCAACAATTAATTAACGGTCGATAGGCTGACTCCTGTCCGGACTGCATCCAAAAAATACTAAAATCAGGAAGGTTATTGGAACCAATTTACACATAGAATTAAAAAATTTAAACGGCGTCATCATAAGTGTCCGATATAATAATTAAATGAGGCCTGAACAGCCTGAAATATATTGAGTTGGTAATAATATTATTAAAAGCAACAAGCCACTACCGGGTTGTCATATTAAGGAACCGGGCCGGGATTTGTAAATTTATTCACTCTTTGATGACCATCAGGAGCTTCAGTTCGAACGGTTCAAAACTCACCGATTCATCTAATGATGCTTTTGCCGACTCGCCAGTGGCGGCATCCAGCCACCAGTTTTCTCCTGTAACGGAGACTTCTATTCGGGTGCTGACAGCCGAATCTTCCTCGTTAAACAATATATAATAGTGATTATTACCTTTTACCACGTGCCGGTACCGAATGTTCTGGCTTGACGGAAAAAGTGAAACATCAGTGGTGACAAGGTCGTCAATTGCTGCTATCAGTTCACCGGATGAAGACACCTGCCGTGCGTTTCCAAATTCTTCGGCATGCGGCGAACTGCTCCATACAATAAGCCTTCCGCTCCGCTCAATTTCTCTTAATGCTGGAATAGCCTCGTCCTGCAGATAAATAAGGCTGTCAAGAATAACCGCTTTGTAATGCATACCGGCAAGCCGTACCCCGTTATTGGCCACTTCTGCATCTTCCCAAAGATGTCTTGTTTCAAGATAATTGAAGTCCCTCTGATTCTGAAAGCATGCTTTTGCAGCTCTGTATGGCAAATAAGTTGAATTACCGAGAATGGCTGTCTCACAAACATGTTTCGAACCTGTATTCAGCCAGCTTAAGCGCCTGCAGGCATCAGCATAGGATTTGTAATCATCATCCCACCATGGGGAATTGGGACCGACATCAGGGGGGCGTTCGTCAACCCGGATGCCGCGGACTGAGTAGTAGAATGCATGTGGAAACAGAAAGTTCTGACCACGTACAAAACACCAGTCCGCCAGCCATACTACCTCTTCCCAGGTTAAATCATGTCCGTAGGCACCATAAAGTTCATTTGAGTTTCGATCCCTTTCCAGGTGGATCATCGCACTTGATGCACATTTTGCCATTGTGGAATGCCCTCCCTCCAGGGCCTTCGGACCCGGCTCAACATACCGCCATACCAGATCCTGTCCCGGAATCTGAAAATACCTGAGGGTTCCGATATCCATTGAACTGGCCGGATGTCCCATAAGAGCTATTCCATGTTTCTCACAGAATTCGCTTAAGGGTTTATAATAGTTTTCTTCGAGGCATATATTGATTGCCCTGAAATAATCATTGCGGTATTTTTCCGAATCAGGATGGTCATCATACCATAGATTGTTAAGGTAAGGCTTAAAATCATAGCCCAGGATGCTGTTTACCTGTTTCAGCAGATCTGCACTGCCTTCCATCATGCCTCTCTGGTGACTGCGTCCCATAGGTTCGGGTTCATCAGTAAAAATCCCGATAATAGTTGTTCCGAAATATTCTCCGAATTCCTCTGCAAACCGCTCATAAACCAGATCAATAAAACTTTCCACAGCATCCGGATTTAGTATATCGGCCGCCGGAGGCAATTCTTCCCTTACCTTTTCAGTCCCCTCATTAATATAATGTAATCCACGAATAACTCCACCCGATGGTTTTTCAACAATGGCAACCCGGTCGCCTCCAGGCCGTTCAATGACGGTCACCAGCTTCATATCCTCAGCAAGCCGTGGTTCTTCACCCGGGTCCAGATCAATTTTTGCCAGTCCCCGTGCAGCATGATCAGGGTTCCTGGCAACTACCTGTCCGGCAGAAGAGCCGGAAGGATACATCCCTTCATCATATAGAATAACATACATATCGCGCTTTGCTGCCTCCTTTATGGCAACCTGTTTAGCACGGATCATGGCCGGCGACAACCACCCGGTATCTTCGGGTAATCCAATACGGGGATGAATTACAAAACCATAAACCCCGTGTGCCTCAAAATCGGCTATTTGCCGTATTAATTCATCATCATTTAAGGTATCGTTCCAAAACCAAAACGGCATCAATGAAAATTCGCGGGGAGGATCTTCAAATTCTCTTTGCAGATCCCTTGCATTTTCAGTTAATCCTGAACAAGAAAAAAACAACACCGCTAAAGAAAGAAACCAAAAATATATTAATCTCATAAAACTTCACTTTTAAAAGGTTGGTTAATAAGAGGAACCGGAGATATTATCATCATCGAATATTTTACCGGTTCAGAGACATAAAAGGTCGTTATATTTTGTATTTTCTGATGATATGCTATATGGTAATTCGTTCTATGGTGATATACTATTTTGATGATATATATTATAAACTATTGAAAGTATGAGATAAAACAAGGGTGGATCAGCCGTTCAGAAATTTTCTCCTCAGATCCTCAACCTGCTCGTCATTTATGGGGATCATCTCTCCAAGGGAGTTGCCCATAATGATCGATCGGGCACTGAACTCTGCAACCTCAAGCCGGTCAAAGGTCTGCAGCAAAGAATCGCCCGTTATCAGTACGGCATCATTTTCAATTATAACTGCAGGACCGCTTTCAGACAATTTTTCCAATATTTTAGGAAAATCATCGATTTGAACCCCAAACGGTAATAATGGAACATCCTGTAAAAATATCCAGCTTTCGGGAATAGTACGTACATTAAACTCAGCGCCGGTTATACCGAATGCCATTAAATTATGCGGCTGGGTGATAATTATCGAATTTATGCCGGGATTTCTATTATATATTTCCTGGTGAAGTCTTACCCCACGGCTGGGTATTTTCCCGGGTTCACGTTTGCCGTCCCTTATCTGAACGATATCTTCAGATTCTATATCCCATCGCTGAACATTGGTCGGAGTAATCAAAAAATCATTGTTCCGCCAGCGCCTTGATACTGTTCCGTAAGAACTGATCATCAGTCCCTGACGGCAGGCCCGTCTTATAATATCACAAATTTCTGTACGCCGTTCACGTTCATCAGAGGGATGCGTAACATTTTCCAGTTCCGGCAAGAGCGACGATTTTTGATATTCAAATGATTCTATCTGTTTGTCATCCAGGTAGCGCAGTGCTCCAAGCCGTTTTCCTTTAAGGATGGTTCGTGCACAAAATTCAAGTGTCTCAAATCTTTGAAATGCATCGGCAAGGTCAGATCCACCCAGTACCGTACCATGGTTTTCCATGATAATAGCCTTGTACCCTTTATCGAAAGATGCGGCAATTTTTTCCCCAAGCGCCTCGCTCCCCGGCAATTCGTAGTCCGCGTAACCGATCGGACCACATATATGCTTAGCCTGGGCAACAATATTTGTGTCCGGTATTTTGCGTACAATGCTGAATGACACGAGTGCCGGAGGATGGGCATGGATAAGTGCCCTGAGATCGTGCCTGGACTGATACACTGCTTTATGAAACGGGTATTC
>CAZFOO010000192.1:0-4795 GCA_964520585.1 uncultured Bacteroidales bacterium | reverse complement strand
TATTAGAAAGCAATGGTGAGAGCGGACTACCCTGCGGTACACCTTTCCTGCGTTTCTGATTTTTATTATAATTATTTTAACCGGTTTTCAACCTGCACATTCCCAGCAAGAGAAAGTATCAGATATTTTCACGAATGCCCTTAATTCTCATGTAGCATATGAGAACCTCAGGGGACTTTGCGAAACCACTGAAGGCAGGATAGCAGGTTCAGCAGCAGCTGCAGTTGCCGTTGAATATACCAGGCAAATAATGGATAATATGGAACTTGACACAGTTTATCTTCAGGAAATGACTGTACCAAACTGGAAAAGACGAGAGCAGGAGATTGCGAGGATCATATCCTCCGAATTAGGAGCCCAGGATATTAACATTATTGCTCTTGGTTTATCCGTAGGAACCGGTACACAAGGAATCACAAAAAACGTTATTGAAATACACAGTATTGATGAACTGGAAAAGTACGGAAGAGAAGGGCTGGAAGGAAAAATAGTGTTTTACAACCGGCCGGCAGATCAAAGTCATTACAATACATTTGATGCTTATTCCGGAGCACTTGACCAGCGCTTTCACGGTCCTGCCATGGCAGCCGAATATGGAGCATCGGCTGCTATAGTGAGGTCCCTCACTACAGCCACCCATGATTATCCTTACACCGGAGTTACCCGTTTCCGCGAAGACGGTAAAAATATTCCTGCCCTCGCTGTCAGTCCCCGTAGTGTCGATATACTAGGTGACTGGTTAAAGGCAGACCCGGATCTTAAACTTCATCTCCGCTCAACATCTCACAGACTGCCGAATGCTATTTCTCATAATGTAGTAGGCGAGATCAGGGGAAGTGATTATCCTGATCAGATAATAACTGTTGGCGGACATTTAGATGCCTGGGACAACAGTCCCGGAGACCACGTTGATGGCGCAGGCTGTATGCAATCTATTGATGTGCTGAGAATTTTCCGTGAACTTGGGATACAACCCAAACGAACTGTCAGGGCGGTGATGTTTATGGATGAAGAAATATCACAGAGTGGAGGAGGGAAGTATGCTGAAATAGCAGACCGGCAAAATGAAAGCATTATTTCGCAATTGAGTCTGACCGAGGGGCATTTACACCAAGGGGATTTTCAATTGATGCCAGCGATGGAAGGATTGCCGCAATACAAGCCCTCAAGCCTTACTTCACTTCATATGGCATACACGAGATCTTTAAAGGTGGGAGCGGAGTTGATATAGCCCCGTTAAAAAATTATTTTGATATGACACTTGCCGGGCTGGTTACAGATTCACAACGATATTTTGACCTGCACCACTCTGCAAATGACACTTTTGACAAAATCAACCGGAGAGAATTGCAGCTCGGCAGCGCTGCAATGGCTTCACTTATTTATCTGCTTGATCATTTGGATATTTTGGAACAGTAAAAATCAGGGTTTTGCTTCTAAGATTTGGGGCTGTTTTAAAATCCATTATTATTTATTAATGTTTTGATTTGGGTTTGTTCAATTGTATGGTTAATTTTATTCTTCTCATAATTCATTTTAACCGTCATATTTTTTGATTTTTGCATAGCGCAGCGAATTTTATAAATCACGCATGGCTTTAGGGATAAGCCCAGCCAGGACATTGCCGCGACCAGAGATGCAGGTTTCAAAGATTAACTAAAAAAGAATAAATAGTGATATTAATATCTTCATTTTATTAACTAAATATAAAAAAATGGAAAATTTCTTTGGTGAAAAGTTCGGCTCAGAAGCCGCTGATGTAATAATTAACTGGTTAGTTACTCAGTTGCCAGGATTGGTAATCATATTGATAATATTTCTAATAATATTCAAAGTAGTTAATGCTGTTTCAAAAAAATTGAAGAATAGAGTGATCGAACGCGCTACAAAAAGAGAGGATGTTGATGCTGAAGAATCTATAAAAAGGATTAACACTGTTTCAGGCATTCTTCATAAGCTAGTCATGATAGTCCTTTGGATAGTATTAATTATGCTGGTCCTTCAAAAGATCGGAATTGACTATGGGCCCGTACTTGCAAGTGTAGGAATACTTGGGCTTGCTATTGGTTTTGGTGCACAGGAACTGGTACGTGATTATATTTCCGGTTTTTTTATTCTTGCTGAAAATCAAATCAGAACTGGTGATGTTGCCATAATCGATGGTACCGGGGGGCTTGTGGAAAGTATTGAATTAAGAACAGTTACCCTTCGTGATTTTTCAGGAACGGTTCATGTTTTCCAAAATGGGAAAATCGGTACTTTATCAAATATGACAAAAGACTGGTCTGCGATGGTATTTGATATTGGCGTAGCGTACAAGGAAGATACCCAGAAAGTAATGGATGTCATCAAGAGAGTAGGAGATGAGCTAAAAGATGATCCGGACTTTGCCAATGATATCATTGAACCAATAGAGGTATTTGGTCTCGATGAATTTGCTGACAGTGCAATTATAATAAAAGCCCGTATAAAGACAAGACCTATCAAACAATGGACTGTAGGCCGGGAATACCGGAAGCGTTTGAAAGTTGCATTTGATAAGGAGAACATTGAGATACCATTTCCGCACAGAACTGTTTACTGGGGAGAGGAAATCAATTCCTTAAAACTGGATGTAAATAAAATTCCAGACCAATTAAAACAATAGGCCGGGGTTTATATCCGGATATCTTTGTACAGATAATGCCCAGAGACCATTACGTACGATTATTGAAATTCTTTCAAATTTGATTATTTTTTGATTTCAGACATTATCATAGCTTGAAACAGTGGCTTTGATCATCATGTTTAAGATACTAAAGGTTTAGTATAAAAAGCTAATGGCTCACAATACTCTTCGCTTGACGGTAGAGTTCCTTGCTTCGCACTCCCGCTCCCCATTGTGAGCCATCGGGTCCGGGAATAATCGGGCTTGATGAAGAAAAATGGTGTTGCTTCTCAACCCATTGGGCTTCAATGCAACAATCCCGGGCCCGTTAAAGTACTACCATTGTCCGGCATGATTACCTGCTTAGGAAATTGGTGCCAGGACTTTGTGCTGTAATTATCCCTCCCCTTATAAGTAATAATTTCTGTTTTAAGAAATTGACTACGAGGTTTGCGCTGTAATTGTCCCATAATTGTCTGTTAATGGTCCAGTAGGATCTCTGCTTAGGTAATGGGCGATTTGATTTAGCTCTAATGGTTCCGCCCCTTATCTGGAATAATTACCTTATGGATAGCCAAACCAAAATGGGTCCTCATAAAAATTTTGAATTGCCATCAAACTTTATTAACTTATCATAAGCGTCATCTTATAGTTAGCAAACTTTTTTGGAGATATTCAAAGTCCATGAAAACACATAAAGCATTTCGACTACTACTGTATCCTCCTGCATTTATTAAACTAATGTATTATGAATATTTTTTTATAGATAAATAACAGTTTTATTTTACAATATCATAATCAAATGAAAAACAGGGATATATATTTATATGTTGCCAAATTTAATAATGATAAGAGATTGTTTTTAGAATTTCACATGGATAATGATCTTGAAAAAATTATCAGAAATATTCCAGGGATAAGATGGAGTGCAATTCATCAATCCTGGCATGTTGCATATAATCTCAAGACATTAAAATACATAGAATATAGGTTAAGAGATGTAGCCGGCTTAAATTTCAAAACTAATAATGCTAAAATAAGAATGAACATTAAATCAGTCTGGGAATCAAAATCCGAAGCTTTAAACCCTGAATTTAGCGGTGCATATAATGATAAAGAGTCAGATATAGATTTTCATGCTATTTCTGAAAACATTGATAAGTTTGAAACTTACCTTAAACATAAGAGATACAGTGAATCAACCATGAGAATTTACTGTGAAGCTGTAAAAAGGTTTCTGTTATTCATTAATCTACCAGTGAAAGAAATATGTAATGGGGATTTGATTACTTTCAATAATTATCTTCGTACAAAAGGATATTCATCTTCTTTCCAAAATCAAGTTGCAAGCGGTTTAAAACTATTTTTTGATCGTATTCATGATACGAAGTTTGACCCAATAAAGATTGAAAGACCAAGACGTGAAAGCAAATTACCAAATGTGTTAAGTAAAGATGAAATTCAGCAGCTATTATCTGCACCAGTTAATATCAAACATCGAACTATGCTGATCTTACTATATGCATGCGGATTGCGCAGGAGTGAACTTCTCACTTTACAGCCCGGAGATATTGACAGCAAAAGAGGATTGATTATTATCAGGCAAGGAAAAGGTAGAAAAGACCGTATCGTGCCTATACCGGTTAAGATTATAGAGATGTTGAGGACCTATTATAGAGCGTGCCGGCCGGCAAAGTGGTTGTTTGAAGGACGAGTTAAAGCAAACCAGTACTCTCCAACAAGTCTTGCGAAAGTATTAAAATATTCAGTTGAAAGAGCCGGAATCAAAAAACCAGTTACTTTACATTGGTTGAGACACTCTTATGCCACCCATCTTTTAGAACAAGGTACTGATTTAAGGATAATTCAGGAACTACTCGGACATAAAAGTTCAAAGACCACTGAAATATATACACATGTAAGCACAAAAAATATCCAGCAAATAAAGTCACCATTCGACGATATCAATATTTAAACTCATTTTTTAATACCTGATATCATATTTTTATTTATCTTGAAACCGATTTATTAAAAGCACTAAAAGGTGTACATAATATTCCATATTGGATGATTATATATGCCATAATAGATAGTATAAACGAGTTGAACTAAACCGCCCCCTAGCGGCGGCGATAATTTGATGGTAAC
>CAZFOO010000191.1:0-4802 GCA_964520585.1 uncultured Bacteroidales bacterium | reverse complement strand
AGAGAAAGTATCAGACCTTTTAAATGATGCCGATTTTATGGGTAAACTGCCCAAAGACAGAGATGATCTGGATGATATTATTGATGCAGGGAAGAACCCATTAGATGGAGGTGGTGCACATAAGCTAGTTAAGTTGGCCGACCACTTGGAGAATGTAAAACAGGTTGTGAAGAAACATTCAGGGGCAGAAGGTTTTGACAAGCTCATGACCGATTTAAAAAACACAGCCTTTGCCATGCAGGACGGGGCTACCCATATGCTCAACGATGTGAAGAACTTCGCAAGTGGAAAGGTTAAGAAATTCGATTACGAGTTTGATGGTGATGGGGTGGTTTGTACCAAATGCCGATTTGATGTTGAGCTAAGTTCTGGCACACCAAGGTTAATTGAGTATAAAAGTTGGAGTCTGGAGAATATTCCAAATATCTCTTCAAAACAGCTAACGGAATATTTTAGAAGTGCGACTTCAATTGGGGACATCAAGTATGTTTTTAATAAACTTAAAACGCCAGATGTTAATTCGGTTAAAACTCAGATGAAGAGTGTTTTGTCGGATAATATGGAAGATATTTTTGAAGCTATGCCGTCAAATTTCCGTGAAAATCTCCTAGGTGCGGGGAAAGGTGATAGGCTTGATCTTTTTGAGGACTTAATAGATGATACATCTTCTAAATTGTACGATTTTATCGAGGTTAAATAATGTTTAAAGAAGTTCAAAAAACAAAGAAGGTAAAGGCGTTTCAAGTTGGGGAATATCTTTGTTCTCTACATGCAGACGGAGGAATAATTTGTTCGAATGGATTTGAATATGACACGGATGCAAAAGGGTCTATTTATCTAATTGGGAATATTTTATTCAAACAAAGTTTTCGCGGGGAATTACAGGTTTTTGATATCGATAGAAAGGAATGTGTTTTTCAAAATGATAGGAATGAATATAAGCTATTTATAGATCCGAATACCTCTTTAGTAGAAGACTCGGTCATCTATTCCACTAAAAAGGTTGATAAAAATGAAGCTTATGGTTTATTCAACTTCCGTGATGAGTCTTTTCAGAATATTGGTGTAGAGAATGGTGTTTGTGTACCGGAATTTGGCATAGGTTTAAATTGGGGTGGCGCTACACGAGGTATAAACGCAAAAGCTTTTAATAACAAGGGTATATTGTGGTCTTTTGAGGATTTAAGTAAGTATACCGCCCCCGATGATGAACAACTAGATGATGAAGTAAAGAATTTTCTTGGCATTTACAATCTTGAATTTTGGTTTGGCCTTTCATCAGGTAAACTAATTGGGCTAAATGTTGAAAAAGGCTCCGAGGAACACCAGATAGGTTTTAAAGAAAGTGATCTTCCGCAGTTTCCTTTTGAAGTAAAAGAGGGAGATTATCTGCCATTTGGGGAGTTGATGCAGTTGGATGAAGATAAAGGGGAGATAATAGGTTTGCGGGACAAATACTTCATAAAAGTTGATCTGGGTCAATCCAAACCAAGACGTAAATACATTGACGTTGGGCAGAGTATGGCAGCCCATAAAATCAGTTCCAGTTACAGAAATTATTCCTTCCCGATTGATGAGCAGTTTATTTACTTCTGCGATGACAGACAAGGAAAGATCGGGGTGTTTGACCGAGAGAAAAAAGAGGTGGTTTGGAGTTATAAGCTTGATATGGAGCGAGATGGAATCGCCCAAATCCTTGAAATGAAATACGCCAATAACCGATGGTACGTGTTAGACCGAAATGACACCCTTCACATATTTGAGCGAATATCATGAATTTCTTAAAAATTTTATATTACCTACTTTTCTTTATTGGGCTAGGATTGTATTCAGTGCCAACAAGTGCTGAAACTATATGTGAGATTAAAAATAATCAAACTTCTCAAATAGAATTAACGGAGGTATCGAGTAGTTCGAAAGAACATTTATTCTCCTGTAATTTCATTACGAGCCATTTTGTAAAAGTTAGTGAAACAAAAAATTTCTTTGAGAAAGTAATTTTTCCAAATCTTACAGAACTAAAACTTTCTTCTTCTAAAGAAAAAAAATGGCTCGGCTTAGTTTATTTAGATGATATTTGTAAGTTAGCAAACCATCCAAACGGGGCAGTTCTATCTCAAGAAAATCAAAAGATTTTTCAGAGTAAGGAGTTGGTGGAAAGTTGGAAGATGGCTTTCAAACATGCCGATTTAAGGACAAACACCACAGCCCTTTCGAAACTCAATGACATTGCTAAACGTGGCAGGGGAATTGATAAGACAAAACTTACTGATGAACTTAATGGCGATTTGGGCGATGTGCTTAACAAGGCAACCGGAGACGACCTGACAAATATTTTAAACAGGTTGGATGCAGAACATGTAAATGGTTCCCATTTGGATGAGATAACTTTAAGGTTAAGCAAATATTCAGAGGTCAAAACGGAATTATTAAACAATCCATCTCAATTTGAATTCTTTGATGAAGTCTTAAGGAATCCAGAGAATTACAGGGAGCTTGCGCAGCTTGGAGAAATACCAACATCTTCACCTCTTTATAAGTGGTCGCTTGGTAAGTTTAGGAAGCAAATACTTGATAATGCTGAAAAACTAGAAACTACTGTATCAAGTAATATCAGGAATTATGTTGATGTGCCTGACGGGTATAGAGTTCAAACCCAGATTCACCTTGGGGACGGAATAAAGAGAACAATTCCTGATGATTTTATATATAACCCTGTAGTGGAAGTAGACCCAATTACTGGTGTTGAATACCACAGGGCAATAATTCATGATTCAAAATTGCATGCTGACGTTTTATGGACTGACAATCAGTATGAATTGATTATTAAGAAATTTGAAGATGGAGCAAGTCATGTTGACCTCAAATTAAGGAGTTCTATCGATGGTCTTGAGCTAGATGCGACAGTTCGCATTCATAAATCAGATATACATAAGAGTATTGGCACACCGGATAAAACAGGTACCTATCTTTCAACATCAAAAGTATTTTAGTGAAAAATGAGCATTAATAAGGTATTAGATATATTAAGAAACACCGATCTTGTAAACCAAGGCTTTCAATTAAATGTAGATAAGGATAAGAATGTCTCTTTGTTGAAAGAGACAGAGAAGACTTTTCTAAGCTTATCAATCCCTATCTCAAAAAAAAACTTCACTCTTTACACTCCGAATACTACAATTTCATTCAAAAAATTGCAGGGTTTATGGGTGGACTTATGTTTTGAGGCGATTACTAAAAAGTTAGATTTTAAAGTAACATCAAAATGGAGAGACGAAAATTATCCATCTTTTACAACTCAAATGTATCGTCAGGTTAATACACCTTCAGGAATCATTGAAAGTAAGTTTAAAGAATTGACCGTTCCTGATTATTTTAATTTAGAAGGAATCGATAATAGAAGCATAGAGGCTGACAAATATTTAGAATATCTAACTGATTACTATTACAAATGTTCTGCACCTTTTTTTAAGGCTATTCCAGATATATTTACGTTGGATAAATTAACTGATGGCTTGGATATGCACAATCTTCCACTGTATTTGTCCGATATACCAATTTTAAAAAAGGTGTTATTAACTAAGATAACTAACAATCCGAATAAAGAAACTTATTTTGATGAGTACAGTGCCTTTTTGACACCTCATAAAGAAACCCCTAATGTTGCCCCAATTTATGCTAGTTTAATGAAAATCAAAGACTATTTTGCGAATCATCCAGCATAAGCCTGTTTAGTTTTAACATCTCTAAGAAAAGCATCCATTACAGCGAACAGGTGTGATTTATCAGCTTCATTAAGGGCTTCAATGCTTTTAATACGGTTTATTGTGTGTTTGTCGAAGCTTGAAGCCGCAGTTTCATCAACAAGGTAATCAAGGGTAACATTAAAAGCATCCGCTATTTTTTTAGCCGTTTCTACAGAGGGAACGGCTTCATTTCTTTCATACTTTCCTATTGCTTCTCTGGACGCTTCAATATTTTTAGCTAGTTCGGTTTGAGACCAGCCTTTTTGTTTTCTTAGTTGTGCTATCCTGTCACCAATTTTAATCATAATCAGACTTTTTTTTGTATGATAATACACTGTAAATACAAAATTACGGTATTTTATTAAGTAAAAAAATATGATAGTGGTTGCTTGGATAGGTATGATTTTATAGTTTTGTGTCTGATAATACACAAAAATAAATTTTAAACTTTTTATGCATGGAAATCCAACAGATCAAAGAAAAGCTCACCATCCTGGAAGTGCTGAACCACTATGGCCTAAAGCCCAACCGCAATAAAATGCTCTGTTGCCCCTTCCACCCGGACAAGAACCCGAGCATGCAGGTTTATCCGGAGACGAACACGGTGCATTGCTTTAGTGGCAACTGCAAGCATACCGGCAAGGCCATCGACCAGATAGATTTTATCATGCACAAAGAGAGCTGTAGTAAACATGAGGCAATACTAAAAGCCAAGAAACTTCTTGGAGAAACTATAATTACCCAAGTGAATATTACGGTCAAATTGTGCCACCTATTCCGGAGTAAACTGAGCCATGTTGGAATTATGTTTCAAGTTTAATTAATCTAGGTAAGCAACCTCACCGCCATCACCCAGGCCATGAATGCCGCTATCAGCGGCAAAACCTTCAGCAAAATAGGCCCCAGCCGGGAGCCTGTCAATGCCGCCATTGCTCAGGGACTGGAAATGCTGGGCCAGCAGATAGGCACACGCTACTTTCCGGCTCTATCCGTTTTTCACCGTAAGGGCCCGCGACAAAAGCGGACGTGACCTGTTCAGAAACAACGGTTACAGCG
>CAZFOO010000190.1:3151-4817 GCA_964520585.1 uncultured Bacteroidales bacterium | reverse complement strand
TGGGGAGTGGAGAGGTGGAGGAGTGGAGGAGTTGAGAAGTTTGAGTTACTGCTTACTGCTACTGCTACTGTCACTGCTTACTGCTTACTGCCTAATGCTACTGCCACTGCTTACTGCTTACCGTTCACCGTTCAAACCGATTACCGATTACCATTTTACAAAACCATGTGCATATCTTTATCCATAATCATATTTTATTATTGTACAGATTTCATACTTTTACATGATAAAATAACTGAATGGTACAATGGACTTTTCTTTTCAGGAAAAAACAGACAGGCTTCCCAAATTTGTGAAAAACAAATACTTCATCGCAGGTGCTGCATTTGTGATTTGGATATCCTTTTTTGATCAGAACAGTCTGCTGGACCGGTTCAAAAGCCGGATCCACCTCCGTGAGCTTGAAGAAGAGAAAGCCTACTACAAAGAAAAAATCAAGATAGAAAACAAACAACTGGAGCAGCTACAAACAGATAAGGACAACCTCGAACGCTTTGCCCGTGAGCAATACCTCATGAAAAAGGACAATGAGGATATTTTTATTATTTTGGATGAAGAATAACAAGTTTTTATCACTGGTTTCTTAAATGTACCCATACCCATGCTATAAAATATTTGGATAAATTGCTGGCTTTTATTAACTTGTCCGGTATAAATACAAATTAAAACTGATCAACCTAATTAAAAGCCCGAATACGATGGAAAAGCTTAAATTTCAACTTCTCGTTTTGATATTTTTTTCTTTTGGAACAATTGCAGCCCAGGACACTACCCACTCCTTTGTAATCACTGAAGCGCGCATGAACCAACCAGGTCAGGCTTATATTGAGCTTACCAACATGAGCAAAGAACCAATAAACCTGGGTGAATTCGAATTTGGCCGGGTTGATCCAACCGACAAACCCCAGGAAAATGGTGACTGGTTCATTGTCAAGGAAAAACAATGGATGATGCTCCCCGATCAAATCCTGAAGCCCGGTGAGTCATACGTAATGGGCACCTTAACCGACTGGCTACCCTTACAACGCAGCATCAATCCCATAATACATAATCGTATCTTTTCGAAAAACGACATTGCCCCTTACCTGGATTATGTATTCCACATACCCGAGTTTCCAGTGCAGCCCTGTCCGGGAGATAGTGTTTCTAAAAACTATCAGATCATGGAAATCCGGGATGGAAAGGGGTGTTGGTATCTCAGGCATCATTTATCCAATGGTGATGCTGTTGTTATTGACAGGGTTGGCTTAACGCCGGATGATTACCCCGGGGAAAGCAGCGATGGGAGTTATATTAATGTGGCCGGATTTAAAGGAGCCACCGGCAATGCTACCCTGGTTCGTAAATTTTCCATTAAAGAAGGAAATCCAGACTTTAATACCGGCCGGGGCACCAATCCAGAAAACTCCGAGTGGATTGTTATCCCGTTTTTAGGGCAAAATGAGGCTGAACGCGCTTCATTCTGGACCATTGGTAATCACGGAAATTACCTGCTGAATGATACAACACTAACCACTGAAACCCTTAACATCGATTGGGACAACAACATTATTACAGTACCATGGGGCGTTCGCCGCGATGATTCCCTGATGTTTCAGTTCAACCATCATGAAGGCTTTGCCTGGCATTATAAGTACGTGGCAAACCACGAGGACTCTGCCTGTTT
>CAZFOO010000190.1:0-3051 GCA_964520585.1 uncultured Bacteroidales bacterium | reverse complement strand
TTATTTTGAAGCAAAGCATATGGGGCAGTATGATGGTTTTTGCAATGCAACCAATGGACATCCGAAAATGGATACCATCCTGTCCATGAATGGCATTACAGGCATTCCTTTTAACACAAGGGTAGATACTCTGGTAAAATACCTTGAGTTTCCATCAAATGCAACGTACGAATTTGAATTTATTGGCGGAGAAGAAAGAGCTGATTTTGTTGAAGGAGATATTCTTCGTGTGATTGCTCAAAACGGCGATACAAAAGAATACTACATCAAGGTGGATATTTATCGGCCAGCACATAATGCTCACTTGAGTGCCATCACCTGGCCGGATATTCAGGATGAACCTTTTCACTTTCTTTTAGGTGGTTGGAAGCAGGATACCTTACCTGGATTTAATCCTTCAACATATTATTATACGCTTGAGCTGCCATCAAATATTACTCAGGTGCCGGTGCTTACCTGCCATACTCAGGATGTAAATGCCACCGTGGAAATAAAACCAGCCAAATACCTGATTGGCCCGCCTGCCGATAGAACTTATACGTTTATCGTAACAGCAGAAGATGATACAACAGTACTTGAATATACTGTGTTATTAAAAAGTACGTTTCTCCACGAACAAGTGATGCCTTTCTTAACCGAGCCTTTAGTATCGCAGTGGGTCTATCGTGATTATTTTAATTCAAATTATATCGAAATTTGTAATCCGGGCGAAGGAGGCGTTGATTTAAGCAACTACATGTTTTATAACGGGCAGGCAAACACTGCTGAAGAAGCCATCACTGAAATACCGGTAGATTATGATAGCCGGTATCGAAAATATATTCCCGGAAAAAAATGGCAGTCCATGGAAAAGTGGTCAATAACACCGTATATGGTTGAAGATGACAGCACGTTATTCCCCATAATTGGTGGAGGTGTCGTGTTTGTCATGAGCCGTTATGGAAGTGACTGGCCCCCTCCCGATTCAGAAGTCTATCCGGCATTGGTAGCGTCAGATATCAACTTTTCGGACAATCCGTGGAATGACACCCTGAATCCTAACGATAATGTCGCCTGCCAGGAACCCGGCTCCAACTTTTATATGTTCAAAATCCTCAACGATTCGGTTAAAAACGGACTAAAGCCTGCAACCGATCCAGCCGATTTCCAGCTTATAGAGACTATCGGTACGGGCAATACCAATACCTCCCAATTCATTACCAGCATTGATGTGAACGAAAACCAAAGCTACATCCGGAAGCCGGAATACTGGCAACCCAAAGCAGCATGGGGTGCTTCTTTTGGTACAGAAGAAACCAGCGAATGGATGCTTAGTACTCCTGAATATTATGCTGACCAGGGATATAACTGGCCAGGAAATATGCTTATGCTAACAAGCAACATTGGATCGCATCGTTTTTATGAAGTTACAAATTACGCATCAAACGTTTATTCGCGATTCTACAAGGTAGATGACGGTTATGTGGGTGACCTTGAAATCAGGGGTGTTGTTGAAGGCGAAACAGTAGAAGACATTACCAATAAACTCATTAAAGCCCATGAAGATCAAACCCTGACCTTTATTCGGGCAGGTGATGGAGCAAAATTAACAGCAGAAGATGTAGTTGCTGATGGAGATTCGTTAATTGTACTTTCGGCAGACTCAGCAAATACGACGAAATACATCCTGGATGTCACTGTTGAAGGATTGAGTGATGATGCCCTGTTGAAATCCCAGATCTATGACATCTCTATAGATGATACAACGGGTACCATCGCTGGTATACAAGCAGGAACCACACTTCGTGAAGTAAACGCCAGGGTGACTTTACCTGCCGAATCAAGCTTATATATTGTTCATGACGATGGTTGGCTGGTCCCCTTGCAAAAGAGAGCCTTCTATACATCCTGGGTTGATGTTAGGGCAATAAATCAAATGAATTTCAAAGTCATTGCTGAAGATGGCGAAACAAGCATTCAGTATGAGCTTGTTTTGGATATGGACAGCACAGATATCTATTTATTGTCCGACAGCTATGACGTAATTCCTCCCCTTCAACTGGTAACTAATGTTCCAGAAGGAACCACTGTCTCCGCCTTTCTAAAAAATATCATTGTTCCCCCGGGTGCGACTGTTGTAATTGTTGATAAAAACGGATTGGAACGCCAATTTGGTAAACTATACAAAGATGACATGGTTGTGGTTACTGCTGCAAATGAAAGAGATCAGGAATTCTATTATATCAATTTTTTGACCGAGCCACCTGATTACCTCGCATACATTTACCCGGGTGCTTATGAGGTTGATCACTTCCAGCAAATGATCATCTTTTGCAATTCAATTCAGATGACGGTAAGCGAGTTTCTTTCAATTAGCCTGCTATCACCAGGCGCCACAGCTTTTGTTTATGATGAAAACGGCAATACCAAAGTGGGCAGCGAATTCCTTGAAGCAGGTGATGACGTAAAAGTAATCTCTTCCGATGAAAAATATTCAAGAACCTACACCGTAGTAATTACAAGCTGCGTTGGTATTGATGACATTATAAGTGAACAGTTCAAAATATCCCCAAACCCAACATCAGGCTCTGTTTCGATTGAGGGGTTAAAACCTGAAAGCAGGATTCAAGTGTACAACGCAATGGGCAAATTCATGCGTGATCAATTCATCACTACAACAAAAGAAGTTATTTCCCTTGAAGGTGAACCTGCCGGTATCTATTTTATCATTATTTCGTATGAGGAGGATATGGTAGGGACGTATAAAGTGATGGTGGAGTAAGGCTATTTTCAACCAACTATTTATTCATTTCGGAGATATGCACCCGGGTTTTTGTCCCATGCCCTGTATTCAAGCAACAATTGTTCCAGAGAAAAATTCTTATGATTTTTCATTATTAACAACAAATCCCCTGCCCCTTGTTCCACCCCCACCTTCTCAAAATATTCCGGATGGCTGCCGTTTAAGAACTTAATGATGCGAAAACCATTGAACCAACCGTAAAAGCGCTTTTGAAAGGCTTCAAAGCTGGCAGTGTTGGCTTTTATCTCCTGCCAGGCTTTTTCGAAATT
>CAZFOO010000189.1:0-4887 GCA_964520585.1 uncultured Bacteroidales bacterium | reverse complement strand
TATTGTTACAATGTTTAACGTTTAATGCCCATTAAAGTTACAGGTTTATAATTCAGAATTAGGGATTTTAATAAATATATAGTTATTTTGTGCCTGTAATAATAATTCCCTGCAATAAAGAAAAGAATAAACCATTTAATTTTCATACACTTCTCTATGATTTTGACAACCCTTCTCAATGCTCCCCGGGTTTAAAAATGAAAACAAAAACAGGCCTCACATCAGGGTTGAACAATTATTCCCTTAAAGACAACAAAACAGATGATTAATATATAATTAAACATAAACACATGAAAACTCAGGAACAACAAATGCAGGATCTGCTGCAAAAGGCCAGAAAAAACATCAGGAAAATAATTCTGATCGCTGTTCTGGTCATTGTGGCAGCCACCTCAATCAAAACCGTCGGCCCGGAAGAGGAAGGGGTAATTCTTTTATTAGGCGAGTTCACCCGCACTGTACAACCGGGACTTAATTTTATCCTGCCGGCAGGAATTGAGAAAATGTATAAAATTCCAGTTCAACGGCAACTAAAACAGGAGTTCGGATTCCGGACCGTAGAAGCAGGTACCAGGACTCAATACACCAAGGCCGGATATGCAGACGAATCGCTAATGCTTACCGGAGACCTTAATATAGCAGATGTGGAATGGGTTATTCAGTACAGGATCGTAGATTCTTACAAATATCTTTTCAGGGTGAGGGATGCCGAGGATGCACTGCATGATATGTCAGAGGCAGCAATGCGTAAAATAGTAGGTGACCGGACGGTAAATGAAGTCCTCACCGTCGGCCGCCAGGAAGTGGCTTCTACGGTAGAGGCTCTGCTGCAAACGATGTGTGACGAATACGAAAACGGCATCCGAATAGACCAGGTGGTACTTCAGGATGTTAATCCCCCGGAATCGGTTAAGGCCTCTTTCAACGCCGTAAATGAAGCACAACAGGAGCGGGAAACTCTCATAAACCAGGCAGAATCGGAATATAACCGCGTAATACCCAGAGCCAGGGGAGAAGCCGAGGAAACCATACAGCTTGCCGAAGCATATGCACTTAACAGGGTAAACAGGGGAACAGGTGAAGCAGAACGTTTTAATGCATTCTATGGAGAATATATAAATGCACCTGAGGTTACCAGGAAAAGGGTTTATCTTGAAACCATGGAAAGGATAATGCAAAATACCGGCACCAAGATCATCATGGATGAAGAAGGAGCAAATATTCTTCCACTGTTAAATCTTCAACAGCAACAGCAACAGCAACCAGACCAGTAATGATAAACAGCCTGATTATCAAGATGGTAAAACTGTTTTGAATAAAACTAATAACCCGTGTAAAACATTAACCAATAAATTTACCGATGCAAAAAAAATATACAACAATAATAATAATATCCATAGTGGTGCTGATAGCAGCTTTTCAGAGTATCTTTATACTTGACGAAACCCAGCAGGCGATAGTTACACAATTCGGCCGGCCAGTGGGAGGGGCACGAATAGATCCCGGAGTAAACTTTAAAATCCCCTTCATCCAAAAAGTTCAGTATTTTGATAAAAGATATATGAAATGGGACGGAGATCCAAACCAGATCCCCACACAGGATAAAAGGTTTATGCATGTAGATACCTACGCCCGCTGGCAGATTACAGATCCCCTGCAGTTCTTTATCAGACTGAGGGATGAAAGATCAGGCCAGTCAAGGCTTGATGATATTCTGGACGGGGAAACACGTAATGCCATCGCCAGTCATGAGTTGATTGACCTGGTGCGTTCCTCTAACCGTGAACCGGTAGTTTCTGATGAATACCTGGAAGATATTGAGATCCTCGAAGAGATATCAGTCGGAAGAGGTAAAATTGAAGAGCTCGTGCTTGAAAACGCAAATGAACGGACTGCAGACCTTGGCATCAGGATACTTGACTTCCGCTTTAAAAGGATGAACTACGTGGAAGAAGTAAGGGAAAGAGTCTTTGACAGGATGATTAGCGAAAGGAACAGGATAGCTGATCAGTTCAGATCAGAAGGTCAGGGTGAGGCCAGAAGCATCCAGGGTGACAAGGAAAGGGATCTGGCCCAGATACAATCAGAGGCATTCAGGGAAGCCGAAATAATAAGAGGCCGGGCTGATGCCGAGGCTATATCAATATATGCTACAGCATATAACAGAAATAATGCCAGCAGGGAACTTTATTCATTCCTCAGATCAATGGAGACCCTGGAAAAATCATTTGACGGAAAAACCAGCGTTATCCTGTCAACAGATAGCGAGTTACTCAAATACCTGAAAAGCAACAACTAGCAAACATATTCCTACTATTTTATTTTTTTGCTTTACCCTATAAAAAAAACCGGCCGTTTCAGACGGCCGGTTTTTTTATAGGGTAAATTTAAGTATCAATCATACACAGAATGAACCGGTACATTAATGCACATTGGAAAAGTATTTCATAAACTGGGATCGTTCATAGGCGGTTGGATCAGGAATGTTTTTATAACTCATTTTACCTCTGAAATCACTAATCTCCCCATAACCTTTACGGTCCATCCACTCCTGCAATCCCCCCAGCAGGTTTGAAACTTCCTTTATCCCGTTTTTATATAACAAAGAACAGACCTGTACCGTTTTAGCCCCGGCGAGTATCTGCTTTATAACGGCTTCGGATGAGTGTACGCCTGTGGAAGCGGATATATCCATAACCCGTATCTTGTCAGATACCAGAGCAACCCACCGGAGGACATGGCGCAAGTCGGAAGGATTACTGAATATATCGGCAGCAGTAAGCTTCATCCTTTCAATATCAATATCGGGCTCATAAAACCGGTTGAACATAACCACCCCTTTTATACCCTGGGCATGGAGACGGTCAATAATCGCAAGCACATTTGTAAAATTATTACCCAGCTTGACAGATACAGGAATGTTTATGATGCCGGTAATTTTGGAGGCGAGCTCATAATAGATGTTTTCAAAATCTGCAGAGGAGGTAAGCCGGTCAGTTGGCAAAAAGTAAACATTAAGCTCAAGTGCATCGGCACCTGCTTCCTCGATGCGTTGGGAAAATCCGACCCAGTCACTGGCAGAGACACAGTTTATACTGGCAATTACAGGTATTGAAACAGTTTTTTTTGCCTCTTCTATAAGATCAAGATAATTACCGACGGAATGGTCCTTTGTGTAGTTACGGATATAATCTTCAGCTTCAGGGTAATCATGGTCCATTATCAAACTTCCGGCTTCGTAATTTATTTGTTCCTCGAACAACGATTTAAGCACCACTGCACCTGCACCGGCTTTCTCAAGTGACCGGATCTTATCAACTGTACTGGTAAGGCCTGAACTGCTTACAATGACAGGGTTTTTAAGTTTCAATCCAAGATATTCAACTTCAAGATTTGGCATAATGAAAATTGGTTTGTTATTATATCAATTATTCAGGTATTTCTCTCCCCAAAGATCAAGCTTCCGATTCTGACAATGGTACTCCCCTCCTCCATCGCTATTTTATAATCATTTGACATGCCCATAGACAATTCATCAAATTGGTCTGTTGCGGCAAACACGGACTCTTTTATTCTTTTAAACAGATTTGACAGGTTCCGGAATTCTGATCTTATCAATTCACTATCAACGGTTAACGTAGCCATTCCCATCAGTCCCCTGATCCGGACTCCGGGAAGGTCGCCTGGAGATATATTCCCCAGCAAATCGAGCACTTCTTCTTCAGAAAAACCAAATTTGCTTTCTTCCCTGGCAATATGAACCTGCAGGAGGCAGTCAATTATCCTGTTATTCTTCTTTGCCTCTTTATTTATGATCTTAAGAATTTTCAGGGAATCTGCCGAATGAATCATAGAAACAAAAGGTGCAATATATTTCACCTTGTTGGACTGAAGATGTCCGATCATATGCCACTGAATATCATCAGGAAGATCATCCTTCTTATCAACCATTTCCTGGACCTTATTCTCACCCATTATACGGTGGCCGGTGGAATATAGATGCATGATCTCGGCCGGACTCCTGGTTTTTGAAACAGCAACTATTTTCACCCCGCGAGGAAGATCTTCTAAAACATTCTTAAAGTTTCTGGCAATATCCATATCTTCAACTATCCTTAATACATAAATGCAAATATCCGCGCCAGACAATCAATCCAATAGATGTACAACCAGTCCACTACGAAGCTTGGGCTCAAACCATGTGGTTTTTGGAGGCATGATATTACCAGTATCTGCAATATCCATAAGCTGCTTCATGGATACAGGATACAAGGCAAAAGCAGCTTTCATCTCTCCGCTGTCCACTCTCTTCTTCAGCTCTTCCAGTCCCCTGATTCCTCCTACGAAATCGACCCTTTTGTCTGTCCTCAGATCCTTTATATCCAACATCTTATCAAATACATGCTTCGATAAGATGGTAACATCAAGCTTATCAATAGGGTCATCATCATTATATGTGCCTCCGCGGGCATTAAGAGAATACCATTTCCCGCCAAGGTATAATGAAAAATTGTGTAATTGTGCCGGTTTATAAATATCTTTTCCTTTATCTTCGATTATAAATATTTCAGAAAGCCTGTCAAGAAATTCCGGTTCATCAAGACCGTTGAGATCTCTAACTACCCTGTTGTAATCTATTATATTCAATTGCCGGTCAGGGAAATGCACGGCAAGAAAAAAGTTATATTCTTCATCTCCGGTGTGATGGGGATTGGAAGCTTTCTTCTCATTTCCCACCAGTGCAGCTGCAGCAGTCCGGTGATGCCCGTCGGCCACATAAGTATAAGGCACCATTTCAAAAAGGCGGATAAGTTCCACCTTAATGCCAGGATCGTCGATGACCCAGAAATGGTGCGCCACACCATCATCAGCAGTAAAATCATATAC
>CAZFOO010000188.1:0-4892 GCA_964520585.1 uncultured Bacteroidales bacterium | reverse complement strand
CCTTCGATAACAGAATGAGGGTCACCTTCAAGAATGGACCGGTCCATGAAAGCACCAGGATCGCCTTCATCGGCGTTGCATATCACGAATTTTTCGGGGGACTCGTTATTATATGTGAATTTCCATTTCATGCCTGTAGAAAATCCTCCACCTCCCCTGCCCCTGAGTCCGCTATCCATAACCTCCTTTATTATCGCCTGTGGAGAAAGGTTTTCATTCACTATCTTTCTAAGAGCAGAATATCCATCCCTGGTCTCATACTCCCCGATAATTTCAGGATCTATCATGCCACAGTTTCGAAGTGCAATTTTCACCTGTCCCTCGAAATACTTTTTATCTGGTGTGTCATACAGATCAGTATATACAATGTAATCGCGGACAGGATTATCGTTGACGATGTGGTTGTTCAGTATCTCTACAACTCTATCTTCATCCACTTCGCCATACAGATATTGACCCGAATCATCTGTTATCTCTACCAGCGGTTCACGGTAACACATACCTACACAGCTTGTCCTCGACAACCTGAAATCCATGTTATCGGCATCCTTAATTGCCCTTATCTTTTCGTAAACTTTGCCTGCACCTGCAGCTATGCCGCAACTTCCGAGGCCTACGGTTACTTTGGTTGTTCCCATTTTATTAATTTATGATCCGGACCCGGATACCTGTAATTATTTGATTCCGGTTAAACAGGTACATCGCTGTCCTTAATCTTAATTTCCTTGACAATCCTGACTGCCATTTTGCCGGTCAGCTTGCCATAAGTTTCATTGCCAATCATCATTACAGGTGCCAGCGAGCAGCAACCGAGACAGGCAACAGATTCAAGTGTGAATATTCCGTCGGCCGTTGTTTCTCCGTCAGATATCTTTAACGCCTCCTCCAGGGATTCTGTGATGCTGACGGCATCCTGAACATGGCAGGCTGTTCCGTGACAAACCTTTATTATATATTTCCCGACAGGACTAAGCCTGAACTGCGAATAAAAAGTGGCAACACCATACATGTCGCTGATATTCAGGTTCAGCTCATCAGACAGTCTCCCGAAAGCTTCCCGGGGGATATAACCGTATATCGACTGTGTCTCCTGGAGGACAGGAATCATTATCCCCTTCTTTCCCGAGTATTTATTTATCAGTCCATCCAGTAAACTAATATCTGTTTTTTCACCTTGAGGCAGATCGTGACGCTCTCTTTTTATTCTTTCAATACGCATTTTCCAATATTTAGAACAGGAAAATTAATTCCCGGAATGGTGAAGTGTTAATTAAAAAAACAGCGGCAAGATAAGCAATATTTAAAAAAATAATTATTACAAAAATCATAATCCTAGCTCAAGCTTTAAAAATCATAATCCCCGGTTAATATTCAGATATGCATCATCATTTAAAACGGAGGCAAGCCTGAATATAAAAAGAAGCTAGTCAAAATAATTTCTCCCATGGAGCAATTTAAAGAAATAAAAATTATATTTTAGCAAAAAACATAAGATATTATAATGGATACAATAACCGATGACAGAATAGTACTTACACTTGATGCGGGAGGAACAAACCTGGTTTTCTCAGCTGTACAGTCCAACAAGGAAATTGTTGATCCGGTAATAATGCCTTCAAACGGTCACGATCTGGACCTTTGCCTTAAAACTATAATAAATGGTTTTGAACAGACCAAATCAAAGCTGGAAAACGAACCGGCAGCAATAAGCTTTGCATTTCCCGGACCCGCCGATTATGCAAATGGAATAATCGGCGACCTGGGCAATTTGCCTGCTTTCCGGGGCGGAATAGCTCTCGGCCCGATGCTTGAGCACCATTTCGGACTACCTGTCTTCATTAATAATGACGGCGATCTGTTTGCCTATGGTGAAGCGATATCGGGATTCCTGCCATGGATAAATGAGCAACTCCGGCATTCAGGTAGTCATAAACGATACAACAATCTGATGGGTGTGACTCTGGGTACTGGATTTGGGGGTGGACTGGTACGTAATGGCGAGCTGGTCATAGGCGATAACGGTGCAGCAGGAGAAGTATGGCTGCTCAGGAGCGGACTCCACAGGGAGTGTTTTGCTGAAGAAAGCATCAGCATAAGGGCGGTAGAACGCGTTTACAAGGCAACTTCAAATTTACCGGTAATAGGCAAAATCACTCCCCTGGATATTTACGAGATCGCTACAGGAAAAAAGGATGGTGACCAGCCGGCAGCTATAGAAGCTTTTAAAAAGTTTGGCGAAGCGCTGGGTGATGCGCTGGCAGGCATGATCACTATGTTCGACGGACTGGTGGTTGTGGGCGGGGGACTGTCGAAGGCATGGGAGCTTTTTGCACCCGGGGTCATTGCTCATTTGAACGGCAGCATAAAGACAATAGAGGGACAGGAATTTCCGCGGACCGAAGTTACTGCCTTCGATACGGAAGAGAGGCAACAACTAGGGGAATTTCTAAGGGGACAGGAAAAAGAGATACCCATACCTTTCACTAAGGAAAAAGTTGTTTATGATCCTCTCAAACGCACCGCGATAGGTATTTCCAGGCTCGGCACCAGTGAAGCTGTCTCTATAGGCGCCTATGCCTTTGCCCTGAATGCAATCGATAATAAGATGTGAATCCCCCCAACCCTGTCAGCCGATGTTCTTTATAATCTGATACATAAATTTACCATCCACTCAAGATCAAACAGCAACCAATTCCACAAAGATGATGAGAATATTTATGTTAAAGGTAAGCGGTTCATCCAGATTTAACTGATCATAGTCTGGTGAGAAAATCAAGAACGTTTCTTTCAATCCTGACAAGTACATCATCTGCCAGGGCAGGTTTGAATTTCTCCCCGGTTATTTTTTCAAAGAGTTCTATATAACGTTCGCTTATACCACTCACTATATCAGGAGTCATTACGGGCACCTTTTGTCCCTGCTTTCCCTGGAAGCCGTTTTCCATAAGCCATTCACGGACAAATTCTTTAGAAAGCTGTTTCTGGGGTTCACCTGCAGCCAGTCGTTCTTCATATCCTTCGGAATAAAAATAACGGGATGAATCAGGAGTATGGATCTCATCGATAAGCATTATCTTTCCATCTTTCTTGCCAAACTCGTACTTGGTATCAACCAGTATCAGTCCCTTCTCTTCTGCCATTTCAGCACCCCTTCTGAACAGTTCTACAGTGTATTTTTCCAGCTGCACATAATCATCCTCAGGAACCAGTCCCCCCTCAATAATTTCCTCCCTCGAGATATCCTGATCATGGCCCTCCGGGGCCTTGGTGGTAGGGGTAATAATTGGCCCGGGGAAACGCTGGTGTTCCTTCATTCCTTCGGGCAGGGGGACGCCGCAGATGGATCTTTTTCCTGCCTTGTATTCCCGCCATGCATGGCCGGTAAGGTAACCCCGTATAACCATCTCCACCATGAACGGTTTGGCTATATGACCTGCCGTTACCATTGGATCGGGACTTCCGAGTTTCCAGTTAGGTACTATATCAGCTGTGGCATCAAGAAATCTGGCAGCTATCTGATTCAATACCTGCCCCTTGTAAGGTATCCCCTCCGGAAGGACCACATCAAAAGCAGATATCCGGTCGGTCACAATCATTACAAGGTAGTTATCATCGATGTTGTATACATCTCTTACTTTCCCGACATACATATTTTTCTGACCGGGGAAATTAAAACTGGTTTTAATAATGGATTTTGGCATAAAATAATAAATAATTAAAGGTCACAAGTGTCCGGTAAAATAATTTTTATTCGTTATGGATGCCGGATTCATAAGCCCGGACAATATGTTTGACCAGCCTGTGCCTGATGATATCCCTTTCATCAAAATATATTACCGACAATCCTTTTATAGGCTTTAATATCTTTAAAGCATTTGTAAGTCCGCTCTTGCTTTTGTCCGGCAGATCAATCTGGGTAATATCTCCTGTGACAATGAACTTTGCGGACTTCCCCATCCGGGTAAGGAACATTTTCAACTGGCTGGCGGTGGCATTCTGAGCCTCATCAAGAATTACCGCAGCATTATCAAGGGTCCTTCCCCTCATGTATGCCAGTGGTGCAATCTGTACCGTGCCATCTGTAAGATAATCCTGCAGGCGGCGGACGGGGATCATATCATGCAGGGCATCGTAAAGTGGCTGAAGGTAAGGGCCCAGCTTCTCTTTAATGTCACCAGGCAAAAATCCGAGATGTTCACCGGCCTCCACAGCAGGCCTGGTTAATATGATCTTCTTAACCTCCTTGTTTTTAAAGGCCTTTACAGCAAGAGCTATCGCAGTATATGTTTTGCCGGTTCCGGCCGGTCCAATGGCAAAAACCAGGTCATTTTTATTGTAATGTTCAACAAGTTGGTGCTGATTGACCGTCCTGGCTGAAATTACCTTTCCCTGGTTGCCGTATACAAGGACTCCGGACTGTTCTTTGCCTGCATTTTCATGATGAAATTCGCCGGCAAAGAACTGTTCAAGATCATTTTCCGAAAGCCTGTTGTACTTTTGTAAATGCTCAATCAGAGTATGGATAAAATCATCAAATCCGGCAATCTCCTCTTCATCACCGTAAACTCTTATTTCATTTCCCCTGGCAACAATCTTCAGCTTTGGAAAAAAGGACTTCATCTTATCAAGTAAAACGTTGTTAACTCCGTATAAGGTAGCCGGATCAATGCCTTCCAAATATATTAGCTGCTCCATCATAGAATTTACAAATATTGCTTACTTTTGAGTCATACAAAATAATCATTTTTTTTCTGTTTTTTTATCAATTTGTTAATTAACCCCGATATAAAAAATCGCCCTGAAGAGTAAAATGCCTATCGTCACATTAACATCGGACTGGATATCAGATGATTACTATACAGGAGCAATAAAGGGAAAGTTAATATCTGCTT
>CAZFOO010000187.1:3126-4990 GCA_964520585.1 uncultured Bacteroidales bacterium | reverse complement strand
GTATCAGTAATAACGACCCTAGGCATTTTTTATATCTGATTCTAAGTCAGACACAGATGTACTGAAAACAGAAACACCATACCGGCCCAATAATTCAATAAAGGTTCTTTTCGATAACCCTGCTATTTCAGCAGCCTGGCCGGAAGATAGCTTTCCTTCTTCATACAATCTTGATGCAATTATCATAGAAATATCATGATCCTTCAAATCAACATCATCAGGTATACGTAATTTGACTATTCTCATTACTCGATTTTTTAATTGTATCTACAAATATTTTTCTTTAAGATCATTTACAGTATAAAGATCTTCTTCGTACTCCAAAAAATTGAATGATTCTGAATCGGAAGTTAATTTTGTAATACCATCAGTAATGAGTCTATCTTCAATTTTATTTAGAAGAAGCTCAGTAAAATCATTCACTTTCTTTATTTTTTCATCCGGTAGATGTCCGATTTTTTCCACAATATTTTCTATCAAGACCTTTCTATCCATTGTAATATGTTTTTTACAAATTTACGATACTGTTAATGAAAATCACAATCATCTGACCATCATAAAAAATGCCTTGCTGGGGTGGCAGACTTGATTTTATTTGCAAATATATTTCATAAACGAACTTACACATAACTCAAGCACCAGGTTAAGGGCTGATGAATTGTATTTAATAGCATTAGTAATTGATGATGATCTGCAATATCCTATCCAATTCCTGCCCGATACGGTGAATTCCCGCCACTATATACCAGATAATATCTGAACATTGCATGGAATTTCTACCCTAGGCCCACCCACAATTGCTCCCTGCTGCTCAATATAAAAAACCAAACAACCACAAGGGTATTTCATTCATGTAACCGGTTTCAATATTATCAGTAGCAAGAAAAGCTTTCTCAAGTCCCTTTATCTGTTTCCGGGTTTTATTCTTACCACCGATTTCAAATATAAAATTATTATCAACCAGAAAGTCCCCTTGTCGGGTGTGATTTACAGGATACTTCCAGGAAACCTGGTTATAAAAGAATGATTCACGCAGGTTACCCGGGTCGGCCGAAGAGCCGGCAAGAGCAAACATGAGATTAGGATGGTGCAGAAAAATTTTTTCGGGTTTTGAAAGTCGGCTGATACCTTTACCACTAACAGAAAGCAAATTGATGAGCAGAGCATCTCCCAGATAGTGAATATAATCCTTTAATGTATTTTTTGAGATTCCAATCCGTTCGCTCAGCTTTTCGATATTTGGCTTAAAGGGAACACTTTCAGAAATAACATAGAGTAATTGTTTTAATTTATGAATATTGGACACGCTCACCCCTGCAGTAAGTGGAATATCATTCTCCAACACCTGAAGAATCACCTCCATTAGTTTTTTATGATAATTATCCCTCCCTTCCAGAAAAAAAGGATAATATCCGGCTTCGATATAATCATTATATAATTTCACCGGTTTAACAACGTTCCATACCTTTTTTGCCAGGAGTGTGTGGGATTCAACAATTTCAGAAAGGGAAAACACGGGAAAATCAGTTTTCTCAGTAACATTTATATATTCACGCAAAGAAAGTCCGGGCAATGAATAAGTTACGCTTCTTCTTGACAGATCGGCTCTTCCCTTAATTAAGTGTAAAAGCGATGATCCGGTATATATAGTTTTTAACCCGGGTTGATTGTCATAAATGTTTTTCAGCTCCAACGACCATCCGGGATAATGGTGGACCTCATCTATCAACAGGTATTTTCCTCCGTTTTTTACGAACTCATCAGCAAAATCAACCAGTTTATTTTCGGTGAAGTATAAATTATCGAGACTTATGTATATAAATGGTTCTTTATGCAAGAATTTTTTCGCATACTGCAGCAATAA
>CAZFOO010000187.1:0-3026 GCA_964520585.1 uncultured Bacteroidales bacterium | reverse complement strand
GTGATTTAATGCTGAATATTATCCGGTTCAATCAATTAATTGACTATTTTAGAGCATATAACGGTCTGTTTACTGACCACTCCCCTTTCGGGGAACCCAACACACCGGCCACCCTCCATCCTCCCTGCTGCTCAACTACCCGGATGAAGTCTTCTAGGTATTCGGTCATGATTTCTATTATCACCCTCAGATCACTTCCAGCACCTGCCGGACACACCCATCGACCTGCCCAATTTTCTATAATCTACCCGGGCCATCACTTGCGTAGAAGACAACGCATACTGCACCCGGGATTCTATTCAGGCTATATGAGCGAAGCAAAGTCTCATCCACCAAATACACTACCATAAACATCAGGAACATGATACCAGGGAACAACCCGGATCCCTGTACTTCTTTCCTGAGACTGGTTGCCTGCGTATATAATCATGCCCGATTTACTATTGCTGATTTTCACCCAATATTGCAGATTTTTAAAAAAGTCCCCGGTAATTGTCTGGCCAGCCCTAACTTCGATAGGGAATAAGCCGCCCGAAGTTTCAGCAATTATATCAACCTCATGACCAACATTGTCTCTCCAGAAAAAAAGGTTGTGGTCAAAGCCCCTGTTAAACCGCTGTTTGATGAACTCCGTAACAATCAGGTTTTCGAAAATGCTGCCTTTAGAGTAATGGGTATTAAGTTGCTGTGCGTTTTCAATTCCTAAAAGAGCGCAGGCAACTCCGGTGTCATAAAAATAAAGCTTGGCCATTTTTACAACCCTCTTGTTATAATTAACATGATGCGGTTGCAGCCTGAATATAATAAAACTACTTTCGAGCACACCAAACCATGAGGCAATGGTTTTACTGTCAACGCCGGTTTCAATTGCGAGATTGCTCATATTCAGCAACTGCCCGATACGCCCCGCACACAATCGTAAAAACCTTTCAAAGGCATTCAGGTCGGTTATATTTTTGATCTGTCTTACATCTCTTTCTATGTATGTTCTAATGTAATCGGCATACCATTTTCGAGCCTCAACAGGTTGGTCATAAATGGGTGGATAAAGACCTTTAAAAAGAATGCCGGTAAGGTCACTGTCAATTTTCAATTCACCTAACGAGAAAGGCAGCAGATATATGTAGGCAATTCTTCCGGCCAGGCTTTGCGATATGCTCTCCTGAAGAAGAAAATTGTTTGAGCCGGTAATAATAAAGCGACCCGTAGCAGAACTTTCATCCAGAACCTGTTGCAAGTAAGAGAATAGCTGCGGAGCCCTTTGTGCCTCGTCAAGAATTGCACCTGATGAATATTGAGCAAGAAAACCTCTGGGATCATCCAGCGCAAAATTCCGGGTATCGGGATTTTCAAGGTTAACATAAGGCAGGTGATTAAAGGCATGTTTTACAAGCGTAGTTTTGCCCGTCTGCCTGGGCCCAACAACCGCAACAGCCTTAAACTGTTTTGACAGCCTAATTATTTCTGTTTGAGAATCCCTGGTTATCATGCTACAAAATTACAATTTCGGAATCAAATTCCAAAATTGTAAACATAATTTACTCTTATCTGACCTATTATGCCACACCAGCTTCCTCGTCCAGGTTCACACCAACTCCCTGAACCACGGCACAAAATAGCCGGTCCTCCGCTGCGGATACACATTGATCATAATGCGCGAAGGCAGCACACCCCGCCGGGCAGCATCAATAATCTGCGAAGTATGCCTGAACCTCAGCCCCTCAAAAGCACCGCCCGACACCACCCTGTCGAGAACACTTACCCGGCAACAGATCCACATCATGCCGCAATATCACCACCCTCTCCAAAGGCTCCTCAAGAAACTTCTGGAAAGTCTAAAAACCAAAACAACCCTCTTTCAGGGCGGTCAGTTTCTCCTAAATAAACACATAAAGAAAATCCATACTATAAGAAAATATGTCAAAGCCTTATTCAGTTTTTCCTACCCTTTGCTAAACATTTTCGATATCTTACCAATTTATACCTATAAAATTTGAATTTTTGTAACGAATTCGTTACATTTGCAATATGAGAGAAATTGAGATTACTGAGTACTGTTTGAGCTTCGTAGATAAACAAGGGAAAAGGGTTTCGGACAAATTCTTTCAGCTGGTCGTGATTATGGAAGAAACCCAAATTGTTCATGCCAATTTTGTCAAGAAATTACAGAACACAAAATTTTATGAACTTCGGATCAAAGCAGGAAATGAATATCGAGTAATATTATTTGCAATTGACCATTTAAACTTTTCGGAATGTACTAAAGCCTTGTGCTTGAATGGATTTATCAAAAAATCAAACAAAGATTACTTAAAAGCAATCAAAGAAGCGGAAAAGATTTTAGAAGAGTATTTTAAAAACAGAGAATTATGAAAACATATAAAGCAAAAGACCTATTAGCAGAAAGATACGGACAAAAGGGCTCTGATAGTCGAGAAAAATTTCATGAAAGCGCCTATTCATACTATTTCGGTGAAATTATCAGAAACAGAAGAAAAGAGCTAAAGATGAGTCAAGAAAGACTTGCTGAAATTGTTGGAAAAAAAAGGCCATATATTTCAAGAATTGAAAATGGTGAAGACGTTAGAATATCAAATCTATTATTAGTGGCTAATGCTTTAGATTTGGCAATCCAATTAACGACAAAATAAAAGGCACATAAGCACAAAACATTAAACCCGGGGGTGCTGATCCCGTTATATTTAATCACCGATGTAACATCATCGATCCTGAGGCTCCACGGTTGTGTGTGCTATACGGATTTTCTTTACCCCTGATGGTTGAGGTTGCCTTGACCGGAAGAGGGCCAATTCCAGTCCGATATGGTGAACTATATAATTGCACCAAATACTCGCCCTGATATACAAGTACGGCAATTGCGTGGGGTGCACAGCTATTCCCCAACCAGATCAATCATCCACGAATTAAGATCGACCTTGCTCGCCAGCATCGTATCCCGTTTACTCTGCAACTCCTCCCACAGATCACCCCTGCCTGGCAACTCAACAGCTCAAAATCAATTCACT
>CAZFOO010000186.1:0-5058 GCA_964520585.1 uncultured Bacteroidales bacterium | reverse complement strand
ATGAAACCAAAAACCAAAATTTTCGTATATAAGATTTAGCATTATTCTCTTTATTTAAACAAATAATTGATATTTTTGCGCAGGCTTTTGAAAATAAGGATTAAAGAGTTTTTTTTTTTAGCAAATAAACCTATATTTGCAGTCCCGTACAGATAATTATGCACTAAATTATTGATAACTAAAGTTTTTAAAAAAATGACAAAGGCAGATGTTGTTAACGAAATTTCCAAAAACACTGGAATTGAAAAAATAACTGTTCAGAAAACAGTTGAAGCTTTTATGGAAACAGTAAAAGATTCTTTGGCCAAAGACAAAAATGTATACCTGAGAGGGTTTGGTAGCTTTATAGTAAAGAAAAGAGCAAAGAAGACTGCAAGGAATATTTCAAAGAATACAACCATCATTATTCCTGAACATCATATACCGGCATTCAAACCTTCTAAGACTTTTGTTAACAAGGTGAAAACCTATGTTAAAAAATAAATTAAGCTAATAAAACCATAGAAAATGCCAAGCGGAAAAAAAAGGAAAAGACATAAGATGGCAACCCATAAACGCAAAAAGCGTTTACGGAAGAATCGTCACAAAAAGAGGAAATAACAGGCTATTTTCATAAAATAACCAGTTAACAGATCTAAACCTAAAGAATTCTTTCTTTAGGTTTATTATATTAATGAACCGTATCGCAAGTCTGTGGCTTTCAGCTATATACCTGTTACCTTCCTATAATATAAAGGAATCGTGAGTAAAGAACTAGTTATAGATGTTACTGCTTCTGAAATCGCTATTGCCTTACTTGATAATAAACAACTCGTTGAACTGAATAAACAAAAGAGCAATGTTCAGTTTACCGTAGGCAATATTTACCTGGGGAAAGTCAAAAAGATCATGCCCGGCCTGAATGCTGCGTTTGTTGATGTAGGGTATGAAAAAGATGCTTTTTTACATTATCTTGACCTGGGGCCTCAATTTCTGACCCTGAGTAAGTATGTTGACCAGATACAGGCAAAAAAGGGAAAGAGTCCGGTTTTGCAGCGACTCAAGCCGGAAAATGACATTGATAAAGACGGGAAAATAGGCAATTTATTAACCAGTGGACAGCAGGTACTTGTTCAGATTGCGAAGGAACCTATTTCAACCAAAGGACCACGTTTAAGCTCCGAGATATCAATAGCCGGAAGAAACCTTGTGCTGATGCCCTTCGGAGAGAAGGTTTCCGTATCGCAGAAAATTGATTCTGCAGAAGAAAGAAGCAGGCTGAAACGTCTTTTGCAAAGCATCAAGCCCAGGAATTACGGATTAATTGTCAGAACGGTTGCTGAAGGCAAGCGTGTTGCCGAACTTGACTCCGAATTGAAGAGTCTTATAAAAAAATGGGAATCTGTTTATGATAAGTTAAGAGGTGCACGAGCGCCAAAACTGGTTCTCCAGGAGCTTGACCGAACTTCAACCATACTCAGGGATATTCTGAATGTCTCTTTTAATAATATATATGTAAATGATGAACTTCTTGCCAGGGAAATAAAAGAGTACATCTCGACGATTGCACCGGAAAAACAAAAAATTGTTAAATATTATTCGGGGAAAGTTCCCATTTTCGATCATTTTGGAATAGAAAAACAGATCAAATCCTTGTTTGGGAAAACCGTATCATGCAGAAACGGTGCATATCTCATAATAGAACATACAGAAGCTCTTCATGTAATCGATGTAAACAGCGGGAACAGATCAAAATCCGGCGATAACCAGGAGGCAAACGCACTGGCAGTAAACCTCATCGCAGCCGAAGAAATTGCAAGGCAACTCAGACTGCGTGATATGGGGGGAATTATAGTGGTTGACTTTATCGACATGCATTCACAGGAAAACAAACAGATGCTGTTTGATAAAATGAAAGAATTCATGTCAGAGGACCGCACTAAGCATAATATATTGCCTTTAAGCAAGTTCGGACTAATGCAGCTGACACGCCAGAGAGTGAGACCGGAGATGAACATTAAGACCATGGAGAAATGTCCATGCTGCCATGGAACAGGTGAGATCAGCCCGAGCATACTCCTGACCGATGAGATCGAGGACCGGCTTCAGAATGTAATCGAAGAGATTAAGCCAGGCAGAATACTTGTATTAAAATCACATCCTTTCATCGCTTCATATCTGACAAAAGGAATCTTCTCAATAAGATTGAGGTGGAGCATCAGGTACAGGTGCCTGATCAAAATCAAACCTATGATCTCATATCATTACACGGAATACCACTTTTTTAATTCTAATGATGAGGAAACCGGGCTTTTATTATAATCTGATAAAAAACTTAACGTTATTTATACACATATATACATTTAACATTATTTAAGCCAATTTACACTCTCCTTTTTATACTTTTGTAATGCATATTTTGTTTTAGACATTAACCATTCAGGCCAGGGATTATTCCCGCAGATCATAAAACTTTTCTCATGCATCGCTTATCGGCTATTAAAATACGGACAAAAGCAACACTATTAACTATAGTGATAGGATTGCTGATCTATGTACCTTCCGGGATTTCACAGATTCTTGAGCCTGTTACATGGGAGTTCGAAAAAGAACGGATAAACAGTGAGGAATTACACCTTATTATCAATGTATCCATAGATGACAACTGGTATCTCTACGGGCAGGATCTGCCGGAGGGGGGACCGGTCCCTACTTCTTTTCGGATCGAAAGTTCCGGGCATTTTGAACTTATTGGCGAAATGGAAGATCTCACAGAACCTGAGATCAAATACGATCCTTTCTTTGACATGGAACTGCCTCTGTTCAGTAATGAAGCACTTTTCCGGCAGAAAATAAAAATCCTGAGCAGTGACCAGTTTACAATCCGGGGTTCCGTTGAATACATGAGCTGCGATGATGAACGCTGTTTGCCTCCACAGGAAAAAGAATTTGAATATATTGTTAATGCCGGAGAAACCCCCTCCAGCAGTGTGGAGGAAGACCTCCAGTCAGGCACACCTGCGGCAGATCCCTCCGCCGTTCCTGACATACCGGTTGCGGGCCTTCCGGATGATAATGAGGGAATCCAGTCCCCTGATACAGAAGATAACCGTACACTGTGGATATTTTTTTTCATAGCTTTTGCCGGCGGCCTGGCAGGCCTGCTTACCCCATGTGTTTTTCCAATGATACCGATGACTGTTTCCTTTTTTATGCAAAAGCAGTCAGGCAGGCTTAATGCTATTATTAATGCAGCAGTATTTGGCATCTCCATAATTGCAATTTATACCAGTCTGGGATTACTGGTTTCACTTTCTTCAGTGGGTGCTGGATTTGCAAGCCAGCTTAGTTCACACTGGCTGCCCAATCTCATTTTTTTCCTTCTTTTCCTGGTTTTTGCCGCATCTTTCTTCGGCATGTTCGAAATCACCCTTCCCGGAGGGCTTGCTACGAAAACCGATCAGAAAGCTGATAAAGGTGGATTTATAGGATCATTTTTCATGGCCCTTACACTGGTAATAGTCTCCCTCTCATGTGTAGGTCCCATTGTAGGTGCTTTGCTTGTAGAAGCTGCCACTGGCACCGGGGCTAAGCCGGTAATAGGTATGTTCGGGTTTTCACTGGCGTTTGCCATACCTTTTACCCTGCTGGCAATATTCCCATCCTGGCTGGATAAAATGCCAAAATCAGGTGGCTGGCTGAATTCGGTTAAAGTGGTTCTGGGATTCATAGTACTGGCATTCAGCCTCAAATTCCTTACAGTAGTGGACCAGACATACCACTGGGGAATTCTTACCAGGGATGTTTTCATCGCCATCTGGATTGTGATTTTCTCATTTCTTGGCCTTTACTTTCTGGGCAAGATAAGATTTGCACACGACAAAGAGATGACACATATAGGTGTTCCCAGGCTATTCCTGGCATTAGCAACATTTTCTTTTGTTGTTTGGCTCATTCCTGGCATGTTTGGGGCGCCGCTTAAATCTGTCTCCTCTCTTCTGCCCGCACAGCACACTCATTCTTTTGATATCAGTGCAATGATACGTGATGCAGAACTTCAGGGTGGCGGATCACAGCAAACCGGACTTTGCAGTGAACCAAAATATTCTGATTTTTTACATTTGCCGCACGGACTGAATGGATATTTTCATCTTGAGCAGGGACTTGATTGCGCAAGGGAACAAAACAAGCCGGTATTTATTGACTTTGTGGGTCATGCCTGCGCAAACTGCAAGGAAATGGAAGCAAAAGTCTGGTCAGACCCCCGTGTCCTGCAAAGGCTAAGAGATGATTACATCATAATAGCACTTTATGTAGATGACCGCACAAGGCTGCCCGAAGAGGAATGGATCACCTCCGATTTTGACGGGAGAGTAAAAAACACCATCGGAGGCAAAAACCTTGATTATCAGATGTCCAACTTCAACACCAATACCCAGCCATATTACGTATTGATGGATGCCGAAGGCAATCTGCTTAATCAGCCACGCGGCTATAACCTCAACGTTGAAGCATTTGTAGAATTTTTGGATACCGGACTGGAAAATTTCCGGGCCAGATAAAAAGCTCAGAAAAACCGGACTACCCCCATTGTAGTTAATACCATTTGGCTTTATTAGCTTTTTGCTATATAACCTGATTTTATCTAACTAAACCCCCCGGAAATCCGGCCGTCACCATTAAATATCATTGAACAGCCGGCCAACCGTATCAGATTTTCGTGCAAAGAACACAAAATCTACAATTACCGGGATCAACTACCATCTTAATGCTTATCTGTTCCAGGAAACATATCTTCTGACAATAAGATCAAGCAGCAGAAGAAGTGAAAAAAAAATTGCGGTACGCCCCAAATAATTACCCGAACGGGTATAAAGGGTTTTACTTTTATTCTTTGCAGGATGAACCATTAAGGAACTCTCCTCCCACCACCCGGTTTTTTCTATTATCACTCCCCGTCCTGAAATATTACATGATATTCCAGTATTTGCGGCACGAACAATATCCCGCCGGGTTTCCACGGCACGAATCAGGTACAGGCGCAAATCCTCCATGTACGCCTCGGTATTTTTAAACAAC
>CAZFOO010000185.1:0-5156 GCA_964520585.1 uncultured Bacteroidales bacterium | reverse complement strand
GGTGAATTATCAGATGTTGTTATGGAAGAGGAAATAATCCCCATAACACGACCGGAGGAAGTTGAACCACCACCACCTCCTCCTCCCCCACAGGTAACCGAAACACTGGAAATTGTAGAGGATGACGTGGATATTGACGATGAACTCTTTATTGACGATGTCGAAGCCCGGGCTGATACCAGGGTCGAATTCTCTCAAATGGTAATGGAAGAGGAGGAAGAAGAAGAAGAAGCAGAAATTTTCTTCATCGTTGAAGACATGCCCGATTTTCAGGGTGGCGGACAGGATGCATTCCGGACTTATATTGCCGAGAATCTCCGTTATCCGCAGATAGCTGCCGAAAACGGTATTCAGGGAAGGGTTTTCGTGCAGTTTGTTGTAAATGAAGATGGTACCGTATCGGATGCTACAGTGGTTAGGGGTGTTGACCCGTCGCTGGACCGAGAAGCGGTGAGAGTTGTAATGTCCTCTCCAAAATGGACTCCCGGACAACAGAGGGGCGAGCCGGTAAGGGTGGCATTTACATTCCCGATCAACTTTGTACTGCAATAACCGGAAAGTCTGATCATAATACACAAAAAACCCTGATGAAACATCAGGGTTTTTTTGGCTTGAAGCCGTTAAGCGAGCCGGGATTCCCCGGCTAAAAAAATAAATCCGATGGTTTGTAATACATTAAAATAATCAACGGCCCCCTGATCAGGGCATCAAAATTGGATTGACACCATAAACAAATGACTTATATAGATAATAAAACTATATCAACCGATCTTAAGCAGGAAAAGGCAGTCCTCGTTGGGGTAATCAATCAGCACCAATCGCCGGAAGAAGTTGAGGATTATCTCAAAGAGCTGGCCTTTCTAACCGAAACTGCCGGAGCAAAACCGGCAGAAAAATTTTATCAACGGGTTGATAACCCTAATCCCGGGACATATATTGGCTCGGGCAAACTGGCAGAAATCAAGGAATACATCGACACTAACCATGTTGATATGACAATTTTTGATGATGAGCTTTCAGCTTCACAGTTCAGGAATATTGAAAAAGTCCTCGGATGCCGGGTAATAGACCGGACTAATCTTATACTAGACATCTTTGCACGTCGCGCCAAAACAGCACATGCCCGGACACAGGTAGAACTGGCCCAGTATCAGTATTTGTTGCCCCGGCTTACTGGATTATGGACCCACCTGGAGAGACAAAGAGGTGGTATCGGATTAAGGGGACCCGGTGAAACAGAGATTGAAACCGACCGCCGTATAGTGCGGGATAAAATTGCCAAACTGCAGCTACAGCTGGAAAAAATAGACAAGCAAAAGGCCACCCAGCGAAAAAACCGCGGGAAGATGGTGAGAGTGTCTTTAGTAGGATATACCAATGTTGGTAAATCAACCATAATGAACATGCTAAGCAAATCAGATGTATTTGCGGAGAACAAACTATTTGCCACACTCGATACAACAGTCCGCAAAGTAGTAATCGGCAACCTGCCCTTCCTGCTCTCCGACACGGTAGGATTTATAAGAAAACTGCCTCACCAGCTCGTGGAATCATTCAAGTCCACTCTCGATGAGGTAAGAGAATCGGATATTCTCCTGCATGTAGTGGATATCTCCCACCCTGGGTTTGAAGAACAGATCAATATAGTAAATCAGACACTGCAGGAGATGAACATAAAAGACAAACCCGTATATCTGGTTTTTAACAAAATAGATCAGTATAGCTATGTTCCCAAAGACGATGATGATCTGACACCCGCAGAAAAAGAGAATTTAAGCCTGGAGGAACTTAAGAAAACCTGGATGGGCAGGAACAATGAAACCTGCATTTTTATTTCAGCAAAAAACAAGTCCAATATTGACAACTTCAAAGAGCTGATCTATAGCCAGGTAAAGGAAATACATGTAAAAAGGTACCCGTACAATGACCTGCTATATTAGCCTGAGCGTTAACGAGACAGGACTTATTTGAAGCCACGCGCCTGAATGGTTTAATAAGAAGTTATTATATTAATCCCTCTTTCAGCATATATTCTGCTATCTGGATGGTATTGGTGGCGGCTCCCTTTCGTAGATTGTCAGCCACTATCCACATATTCAGGGCGTTTTCAGCTGAGTTGTCCCTGCGTATACGTCCTACAAATACCTCATCCCTGTCCATTGACATAGCAGGCATTGGATACTGATTGGAGGCCGGATCATCGAGAACTATAACTCCGGGTGTCTGACTTAATAATATATTTACCCTGTCAAGGTCAAAATCGCGGGAGAATTCAATATTAACCGATTCAGAATGGCCTCCAACCACAGGTACCCTCACTGCAGTGGCCGTTACTGCAATTGAATCATCAGCCAGGATCTTCCTGGTTTCATTTACCAGCTTCATCTCCTCTTTGGTATAGCCATTGGAAGTAAAAACATCACACTGTGGAATACAATTCTGGTCAATTACATAGCTGTAGGCTTTTTCCCCGGATATTCCTTTTCTTTCATCTTCCAGTTGCCGTACTGCTTTAATACCAGTACCAGTCACCGACTGGTAAGTGGAAACCACAAGTCGCCGGATCCCGTATTCCTTGTGTAGCGCAGAGAGTGCAAGGACCATCTGGATAGTTGAGCAGTTAGGATTGGCAATCAATCTGTGTCCGGGACGTAATGCGGACCCGTTTACTTCGGGAATAACAAGCGGAATATCAGGATCCATCCTCCAGGCGGAACTGTTATCTATTACCACCGCTCCTGCTTCGGCAAATCTTTTTGCCCACTTAAGGGAAGTTTCGCCACCGGCTGAGAACAGGGCAATATCCGGTTTCAGTTCTACAGCCTCTTCAGGGGTCACCACCACAATTGACTGTCCACGGTAGTTAACAATTTTTCCGGCCGATCGCTCAGAAGCTACAGGTATCAACATTTGAACAGGGAAACTGCGTTCCTCAAGTATTTTCAGCATAACTCCGCCAACCAGTCCGGTGGCTCCTACAACAGCAACTCGCATATCGGAAAAATTTAAATGTTTATAATTCTGACTGTGCAAAATTATGTTTTATTATATAAAAAGCATCAGCTCACATGCAAAAAGAAAGTGAGTTGTAAATTATCGAACATATTTCAACGTTTTGTTATATTTTCAACGTGACAATTTTTTAATCACCAGCGTGAAATTTCCGCTGATAATTTCAATCGATCTTCTTTTTATGAGGTTTTTTATGTAACTTAAACAATTAACATGAAAACACGGAGAATCATGAAAAGTGTTTTCAGGTAAACAAAAAACATCATAGAAGTGCCAATTACCATATTATTGCTGGCGTTCATACATTGGTTTAATATTCCAGGTTTTGATAATATAGTCGGGATGTCCACTGATATCAGGTCTTCAACCAACCAAGTCACGGTGCCACCGGATACCTTAAGCACCAGAATGACATCAGAAAAACCTGCGCCTTTTGATATCGTAATAAATGAGATCATGGCAAGTCCTGTTCCTTCGGTGGGACTACCCGAAGTCCAATATATTGAGTTGCTCAACTGCTCTGACCGCAACATGAACCTGAATAACTGGACAATAACTGTGGGAACAAATTCACGTATCATAACTACGGAAATTATTCTTAAACCAGGGGACTTCCTCCTTCTTGCGCATGAAAAACAGGCAGACTGGTTGAAAGATTTTGGAAATACCGCAGCTGTCGCTGACTTCCCCACCATTCCGTCAGAAGGCCAGGATATAGTGCTAAGGGATGAAAATACCGTTGTTATTTCAGCAGTACAATACTCGGACAAATGGTATGGCAACAAATTAAAGTCGGAGGGAGGATGGTCACTTGAACAGATAGATCCATTCAACCCATGCGGTAAATCAGATAACTGGCAAGCCTCAACAGGGGAAACTGGTGGAACACCGGGGAAAATTAATTCGGTAAGAAAAGACAATCCAGATAACTTAGCACCCGCTCCAATAAGGATAACATTCCTGACGAGAAGCAGCATAAGATTGCATCTGAGTGAATTTTTACATCCGGCATCGGACTGGTCCCCTATGCAATTTCATGTTGAAAAAATGGGGAACCCACTTTATGCTATGCCTCTACGGCCATTTTATAACGCAGTTGATCTTTACTTTGCCAGTAACTTTGAAGAAAATATTAGTTATACTCTGACTGTAGAAGGTAATATGCATGACTGTGCCGGAAATAAGATAATGCCTGGAAATGAATCAATCAGCTTTGCCCTGCCCGTACTCCCGCAAAAAAATGAAATAATCATCAACGAAATACTTTTTGATCCCTTTCCCGGTGGGGTCAACTTTATTGAGCTTGTAAATATTTCGGAAAAGACATTTGATTTGGGTAAGTTGCTCCTTGCAGGAGCAAAACAAGGGCTGACCGGTCCGCCTTATAACATAACCCGGGACGGTTACCTCCTGCTGCCCGGTAAATTTGCTGTACTCACAACCGACCCGGAAATTCTCCTGTCCCATTATTACTCCCCCGATCCCTATTCACTTATAACCATGGATCAAATGCCGCCACTAGGAAATAAAGCCGGGAGAATATCATTAACAGATCAGGACATGAACATAATTGAAGAATTGAGTTATACCTCTGATATGCACACCCCGTTATTAACAAATACCAAGGGTGTGTCACTCGAAAGGATTGACTGCAAAAGGCCGGCAACCGATCCCGCCAACTGGCTAAGCGCAAGTGAAAGTTCAGGATTTGCTACCCCGGGATATAAAAATTCTCAGTCTTCTCCTACCGGCAATAAAAAACAAAACATTCTTTCTGTTGACCCTAAATTATTCTCACCAGGTAATAACACAGATGGTGATGTGGTAAATATTCATTTGTCTCTCTCAAAACCCGGCTATATAGCAAGCATAACCATCTTTAACTCAAAAGGCCGGCTTGTCAGGAGGCTGGTGAGAAACGAATTACAGGGGATCGGGGTAGACTATTCATGGAATGGCAATGATGAAGCAAACCGGAGACTGCCAGATGGTATATATATTATAATGCTGGAATTATTCCATCCAGGTGGGGATGTCGGAAAGTATAAGGAAACAGTGGTGCTGACAAACAGATCAGTAAAATGATCTTCCTATTTTCAAAAGAAAAATCCTGGTCGCAGAAAATGAATCCTGGTCGCAAAAAA
>CAZFOO010000184.1:0-5450 GCA_964520585.1 uncultured Bacteroidales bacterium | reverse complement strand
GGAATAATCCTTTTTTATTCGGCCGGAGTTGGTCTGGGTGAGTATTTCGGTGCTGCCATGCTGACTTTTTCAGTATTTGCAATTTTCGGTTTTCAGATCCTGGTAAGTAATTTATGGTTGAATAACTTTCGTTTCGGACCGATGGAATGGATTTGGAGAGTTCTTACATATGGAAAGTACATACGTAACAAACGCAAATAATACCAATAAATGTATTTATGAGAAGATTAAGGAAAATTACTTACATATTTATAACACTGATAATCCTGACCGGGTTTGCTGCAATTGTCCCCGGAGATACTTGGCTTTCGAGGACTGAAGATACAATGGTCTCTGAACTTGAAGAAGATCAGGATATCACTATTCAGGATACCTGGGTTTCCGGTCTAATGAAACAGATTGAGATCATAGATGAAAATGTACCAGGCAACCTCGGAGTATTTATTAAAGATCTGGACGATGGGCATGTCCTTAGCTTTAATGCTGAAGATTACTGGTATCTTTCATCAACTATAAAAGTCCCCGTGGCAATAGCAGTCCTTCAGATAGTAGAAACCGGGGAACTATCACTTGACGATGAACTCACACTTCGGGAATCGGACAAGGTAGATGGAGCCGGCGACCTGTTATGGCAGGAACCCGGCTCAAAACATACCATTGCCTCACTGTTGGAAAAAATGATCAAAAACAGTGACAGCACAGCCACTGACATGCTGATAAGGCTGATTGGAGAAGATGAGCTTAACGAACAGATCAGAAAAAAAATGGTACAGGAAGGCTTCAATCATATAACCACAATTCTGCAGGTAAGGTATGATGCATATAGTGAATTTCATGAAAACATTTCAAACCTGACCAATATGGATATTATTTATGCCCACAGTACCTTTTCCCGTAAAGAGAGATTAAACAGGCTACTCGAGAAAATGTCAATAAGTGAAAACGATCTTGACGCCACCTCAATTCAGGAAGCATTTGAACGCTACTACGGGCACGGACTAAACTCGGCAAAACTTGAATCATTTGGATTGTTACTGGAACGACTTTACAACAGAGAGCTTCTTTCTGAAGAACATACTGAATACTTACTGGAAATTATGGAAAAGGTTACAACCGGAGATAGCCGGATTAAGGCCGGGCTTCCTCAAGGAACAAGGTTTGCACAAAAGACGGGCACCCAGATAGAGAGTGCATGCAATGCAGGCATCATCTTTCCCAAAGACAATAATAGAAACAGACCTGTTATTTTGGCTGTATGCATTGAGAATTTTGGTAATATTCATGAAGCTGAAAAAGCAATGGAAATAACAGGCCGGATGGTAACCGAAACTCTTCTTCAAAAAAATAATGCCAATAATTAAATTTTTGCATAATAAATTATCAGGCATAAAGTTATCTGAATAAATATACTTCAACAATCACCTAAAAACAATAATAGTATATGATCAGGTACCTTTCCATAGCAATAATCTTTATTCAGGCAGTATCATTTACCCCTCTACCCTCACACAAAGAAGATATTCAAATTCCACCAACGGAAGAATGCTGGATAGCCGGGCTGAAGGAACAAATTGCCCTGGTAGATGAGGCCATGCCGGGAAGCCTTGGGGTATACATAAAAAATCTGGGCGACGGGAAGGCCTTAAGCTACAATAGCGAATATGACTGGTATTTTGCATCGACCACAAAAATCCCATTGGCAATAGCCATATTGCAGAGAGTGGAAAATAATGAACTGTCGCTAGATGATGAACTTATACTCCGGGAATCGGATTACGTGGATGGGAATGGTGACATAAAATGGCAAAAGCCCGGAACAAAATATACGATCGCTACTCTGATTGAGAAAAGTCTGCAAGACAGTGACAATATTTCTACAGACATGCTGATAAGGTTGATCGGAGAAGAAGAATTGAATAAACAGATTCAGCAAAAGATGATTGCAGAGGGAATTAATCCGATAACAACCATTTTGCAAGTCCGCCATGATGCCTTCAGCGAAATACACAAAAATGCCCTAAATCTGACAAACATGGATATTCTTCATGTTAACAGCACACGTTGCCGCCAGGAAAGATTGAACAGACTAATGCAGTTAATGGCAGTCAACGAGACAGAACTGTATGCAAATTCCATCGAAGAAGCATTTGCACGATATTATCAGAGAGGATTAAATTCCGGAAAACTCGAATCGATGGTACTCCTGCTGGAACGGCTTCATAGAGGAGAATTGCTTTCCGAAGAACATACAAATTATTTATTACACGTAATGGAAAATATCAATACCGGCGACCGGCGGGTAAAAGCCGGGCTTCCCGAAGGGATCCGTTACGCTCAAAAAACCGGTACACAAATTGAATCCGCTACCAATGTAGGCATCATATATCCGGGTGAGGAAGGAAAACAGCCAATAATACTTGCGATCAATGTCAGGAACTTTAATCAGTCCAGCGTGGCTGAAAATACAATGAAAATAATTGGGCAATTGCTGACCGAAACGTTCTTGTAATTTTATTCCGGACCACTGGTTGCCTGGATTTTTTCCTGGCACGCTAACGATTCCGGAAATATCAAGATTTCCTTGACAAATTTTCAATTATGAGCCGTCAAATAACTGAGGAAAATACCTGGAGCAGATAATACCCAGTTTTTAAACTCTGAGTGGTCAAAACGGCGACTTCTTATAAATTCTTCAAAACCTGAGAGATCAAAGCTGTTTGAAAATATTCCGGCACCTGTGCGGTGAGCATCAAGCGCATTGCATTCCTGCTCAAAGTGCCCGGCTGCCGGGACCATAAAAACAGGCTTATCAAAATACATTGCCTCACAAATTGATTCAAATCCAGCAGTAGAGACAAAACCTTTGCAGGAAATCATGTGGCTAATAAAATCAACGTCAGATATTTTATAAAAAGTAAGTCCAGAGCTGATTTTATATTCTTTTTCAGCTTTCTGGTGATCCCAGTAGAAATGCAACTTTTGCTCCGGATTTCTTTTATGCCATTTTATTATTTCATTTGCGTAGCCGCTATTTAGGATGTAACCAAGAATATAATCTCCCTCACTTTTCTCAAGTGATAACACTTCGGGTCTTAATAACGGCGGAAGGACAAACAAACGATTTTTGGGAACTACCGGCATATGGGTAAAAGAGAGGGCCAGCATAAAACTGGCCCTTGATGAAGTGAGCCTTGTATTGAGCTTTAGCAGATATTTATCAATAATGCGACCTCTTGGAAAAGAAAATTCAGGATGCAGGATAAGGTATTGGTGCCCTATGCAGTAAAAAGGTATGCCGGGATTATAAAATTTGAAAACCATTCCTGCCAGGAGCTCATAGAAATTAACAATACCGTCAGGATTTTCCAGTTCAATGATTTTTTTTAATCGTTTAGTAGTTGCGAAAAATTTACCTGCTTTTGTAAGATTGTTGAATATAGTGGCGGTAATCCGGATACCTCTGTTTTGGCTATCTCTCGTAAAATTAGGGCTCTCAAATGTTTCAACGGGGGCATTGATCTTTTCATAAAAGAAGGGGGGTATCTCCCTTACCTGACTTTTACCTACAAGAACCCTGGAAACTTGATGTCCGGCATCATTTAGTATCTTGGCCAGGGCAATTGCCTGCGTCATGTGGCCACGACCTTCCCCCTGTACAAAAAAAACAAATTTCATTGCCGTTATAAAACTTTTTTCAATTATCTCAGATTATCCTCTTTGTGCAAACAAGTTATCAGTCGCCATCCAGTTAAGTTGATTTCATATAAATTATTATAATCACATGCTCTGGAAATGGTACTTTCAAGCTTAACATCTGATATAACAATAATTGCGTAATGCAAGTTTCCTGTTGATTTGATTTTGTGTAAACTTAGTTAACCGTAATTAACTAAATGTTAAGCCAATAATAAAAAAATAATATTATTGTTAATAATAATATAAACTCCAATTAATTAGCTCTTAACATATATAGCCTTTCTTTGGAAACAAAACCGATGCTACAAAAGACCCATTATAAGACTATTGTAATATCAGATCTGCATCTTGGAACAAAAAACTCAAAGGCCAAAGAGGTATTTAGATTCCTGAAAGCCAGCACCTGTGACACATTGATACTCAACGGAGATATTATAGACGGTTGGCAACTTAAGAAATCAGGCAAATGGAAGAAAAGGCATACCAGGTTCATGAAATCTGTGATTAATATGTCTGCAACACTTAATACCAAAATAATATATATAAAAGGTAATCACGATGATTTTCTCGATCATATTATACCCTTCACATTTGGCAATATATCAATCCTTCGTGATTATATTCACTTAAGCGGGAAGAAGAGATTTTATGTAACGCATGGCGATATCTTTGATACCATCACAACAAACTTCAGATGGCTTGCAAGTCTCGGAGATATAGGATACACCCTGTTGCTGTGGCTCAATAAAATTTATAATAACCGACGCCTCAGGAAGGGACTCCCCTATCACTCACTTTCCAAAATAATTAAGCATAAGGTAAAAACCGCTATTTCTTATATCTCAGATTTTGAAAAAGAGCTGGTTAAAATTGCACGCATCAAAAAATGCGATGGAGTGATATGCGGCCACATTCATACACCGGCAATCTGCAAATATGATAATATTACCTATATGAATTCGGGCGACTGGGTTGAATCTCTCAGTGCGCTGGTCGAGGATCATTTCGGCAACTGGAAAATAGTTTCCTACTCCGAGCTCTTAGATGAGGAAATGCATGCTGAAATAAACAGTAGTCGCTTCAATTCACTTCGAGCCTCTTCAGCAGAATGTTTGTCCCCCGAATCTCCAAAATTCAATCTGGTAAAACCAAAACCGGCAACAATAAAACCGGTATCTCCAGAGCTGGATAAAATACTGGAGGCTAAGCCCGAAAAAGTGACATCCTAAACTAAAAAGTTATATTATTGAATTATCCCCCATGGAGAAAAAAATTAGAGTGGTAGCCATTGTACTCTTAATATTTAATGGTATAACAGCCCTCTGGGGAGGCGCCGGACTGATTTACGACCCACAGGGAGATTTCATGCAAATGCCCGTTGACCTGCTCAGATATTCACCTTTTCCCACCTACCTCCTACCCGGTATTATGCTATTCACCATGAACGGATTACTGAGTATGATCATTGCGATCCTCGCAATAAGAAAATACAGACATTATCCCCGCTTAATAATTCTGCAGGGAATTATCCTGACCGGATGGCTCTCTGTCCAGATAATAATGCTCGGTGTCTTTTATGCACCCCTGCATATCCCTTATTATTTGGCAGGTTTCGGATTGATAGGAGCAGGCTTGACTACAGCTCATTATTCTTATCGAAACCAATTTCAGCTCCTCTAATTCTTGTATACTCTTTGCTGAACCAATATGTTTAAATATCACTCGCTTGCGATTTCTGTAGTAAACCACTTGGA
>CAZFOO010000183.1:0-5469 GCA_964520585.1 uncultured Bacteroidales bacterium | reverse complement strand
CGCGGGTTCGATCCCCGTTTCCCGCTCTGAAAATAAGAGACTTGCAAGATTCAGAATGCAGGTCTCTTTTTTTATGCATGCAATTTACCCGTGGTTTTTTATCTAATTACGGCTATCTTTGTATACCGGCTCGCCGTCTTTATCTTTTCCCGACGGTGGTTTTATATCATTTTAAATCAGGACCTGATAATAAGATACTTGAGGAATCTGATTTAATAAAAAAACACTTGAAATGTTAGTAGAACTGGTTACAATAGGGAATGAGTTGCTCAATGGTCAGACTATAGATACTAATTCTGCCTGGATGGCGCAGCAATTTAATCTGTCTGGTATTGAGGTAAGCCGCATAACTTCGGTTTCCGATTCCCGGGATAGTATACTTGGAATACTTGAAGAAACTGGAGCCAGGGCAAATGTTGTAATATTAACCGGGGGACTTGGCCCTACAAGTGATGATGTTACTAAACCGGCTTTGTGTGAGTTTTTTGATACTTCACTTATTTTCAGACATGATATTTATAAACATATTGAATCTCTTCTTGCTAAAAAAAAATGCAAGATCAATGAATTCAATAAAAAACAGGCTGAAGTGCCAGAAGCTGCGATAATTCTGCATAATCATGTTGGAACGGCTGCTGGTTTGTGGTTTGAAAAGAACACTACTATATTTATAAGCCTTCCGGGAGTTCCTTTTGAGATGAAGGAATTGTTTAAAGAAAAAGTAGTACCTGAATTAAAGGAAAGATTTACTTTTCCCGTGATACATTACAAAACCGTTTTAACACAAGGCGTTTTTGAAGCTAACCTGGCAGAACTACTGGAAGATTTTGAAGCTGAGCTTCCAGGGCATATCAGCCTGGCATACCTTCCCTCCCCAGGCATGATCCGGTTACGTTTATGGGCCATTGGAGGTAAACTTGATAAACTTAAAGATGATATCGAAATACAGATTGACAAAATTCAGAAGGTAATACCAGAGTATATCGTTGGTTTTAATGATGATTATCTTGAAAAAATAATAGGCGAGATGCTTAAGGAAAGGGGTCAGACACTTTCTGTTGCAGAAAGCTGTACTGGAGGCGCTATTGCTTCAATGGTGACCAGCATTTCCGGCAGCTCTGCTTATTTTAAGGGAGGAATAGTCGCCTATTCAAACGAAATAAAAAAAGATCAGTTAGCTATTGAATCCGGCTTACTTGACAGATACGGGGCAGTGAGTAAACAGGTGGTTGAAGATATGGCAATAAATTCACGATTGCTTTTCAACACAGATTATTCAATTGCGGTTTCCGGCATAGCCGGCCCTTCTGGTGGAAGCGAAGAAAAGCCGGTTGGGACAACGTGGATTGCCATATCCGGAAAATATGAAACAAGCTCGCAGGAATTCAGTTTCGGTGATAATCGTGATAGGAATATACGCAGGGCTTCAGTTAGTGCTTTAAATATGCTCAGGAAAATGATAATTAGAAATGATTCCGGCAGTATTCAATAACAGAACCTATTTTTAAACACACAGTACTGAAACTTTTTCATGTATTACCTGATTAAAAAATCAGAATGTTTATCATTAATTGAAAATTGAAAATAAACTATGATTATATTATTTAAAAAAAATGCTAATTTATTTGACAAAATCAATAAAATTGCCGATTTTTGCGCTCTGTTAAAATTAGATGATTAAAACCAGAATAAAATGTCACGAGTTTGTCAGGTTACAGGAAAGCGAATGATGGTAGGGAATAATGTTTCTCACTCCAAAAGAAGAACTAAGAGAAGATTTTATCCGAATCTTTTTACTAAGAAATTTTACTATCAGGAGGAAGATCGGTGGATCACTTTGCGTGTTTCAGCATCAGGCATCAGGATTATTAATAAAAAAGGATTGCATAATGCACTCAAAGATGCCAAAAACAGTGGTTATATAAATGTTTATTAAGTAAAAAGATCATTATCATGGCGAAAAAAGGTAACAGAGTGCAGATAATTTTAGAATGCACAGAGCATAAAGAAAGTGGAATGCCGGGAACATCCAGATATATTTCCACCAAAAATAAAAAAAATACTCCCGAGAGGTTGGAAATAAAAAAATACAACCCTATTTTAAAGAAAATGACAGTTCATCGCGAAATCAAATAAAGATATAATATTATGGCAAAGAAAGTTGTTGCTACGCTAAAGAAGGCAGATTCCAGAAACCTTGTCAAAGTTGTTAAAATGGTAAAATCAGATAAATCTGGTGCTTACACTTTTAAGGAAGATGTTATCGGTAAAGAGTTTACCGGAGAATTTTTTAAAAAACAATAATATTCCGGAAACTTCGGTGTTTTAATAAGCTTTCTTTGTTATAAAGAAGGCTTTTTTTATTTAATTTTAACTATTATGGCTGCTTTTAATCTATTCTCAGGTAAAGGAGAAAAGAACCACCTTGACAAAGGACTTGAAAAAACCAAGGATTCTGTATTCCGTAAATTATCCCGGGCAGTGGTTGGTAAATCAAGGGTTGACGATGATGTACTTGATAATCTTGAGGAGGTATTGATAAGCTCGGACGTTGGTGTAAATACCACCCTGAAGATTATTGACAGAATTTCAGAGCGGGCAGCCAGGGATAAATTTTTGGGAACTGATGAACTGAATTTGATCTTAAAAGAAGAAATATTATCTCTTCTTGCGGAAAATGATGCAGAAACGGCAAATGATTTTGTCATTCCTGACATGGAAGATCCTTATGTAATAATGGTTGTTGGTGTAAACGGAGTTGGCAAAACCACAACCATTGGCAAACTGGCACATCAATTCAAGGCCCGGGGGATGAAAGTGGTTCTCGGTGCAGCCGACACCTTCAGGGCTGCAGCAATTGAGCAATTGGAGATATGGGCCGGGCGTGCCGGTGTTGATATTGTCAAGCAGAAAATCGGCTCGGATCCTGCTTCTGTTGCATTCGATACACTTTCCTCTGCAGTCGCCAATAATGCTGATGTTGTTATTATTGATACGGCAGGAAGGTTGCATAATAAAATTAATCTTATGAACGAGCTTGCCAAGGTTAAAAAAGTTATGCAGAAGGTAATTCCCGAAGCTCCTCATGAGATATTGCTTATTCTTGATGGATCAACAGGCCAGAATGCCTTTGAGCAAGCCAGGCAGTTTACAGCCGCCACTGAGGTTAATGCACTGGCAGTTACCAAGTTAGATGGCACTGCAAGGGGCGGGGTCGTTATTGGTGTATCCGACCAGTTTAAAATACCTGTTAAATATATCGGGATAGGGGAGAAGCCTGATGATTTGATAAAATTTGACAGGAAAGATTTTGTGTCGTCACTTTTTCAGTAAACCAACAATTATAAATAAAATTTTTTCTGTGGAAAATTACAGACATACGCAAGAATAAATTTTATGTTAAAGTGAAGCGGTTTATCCTGTAAGTCAGTCTTTTGTGATTTTTTGACAAAATTTAGACTTCTTTTTTTATACAGGATTAATATCCCGCTATCTGTTACAAATATTTTCTAATTTGTTTCTTCATTATAACTACCGGAACCGCTGCCGGTGATGTAAATTATTTTTTTAATATATTATTAAAACCTTAATCTTAATATTTTGCATAAAAGTAGGTCCGGAAATGTCAATATAATTACCATGGGCTGTTCTAAAAACCTGGTTGACTCCGAAGTTTTAATGGCAAAATTTGCCACTGGTGGCTGGAATGTCGAATTTGATTCCTCTTCAGAAGAACATGATCTGGTAATTATCAATACATGTGGTTTCGTTCACGATGCCAAACAGGAATCCGTTGATATGATACTGGAATATGCCAGAGCAAAAACCGAGGGAAGAATTGGTAAATTGTGCGTTATAGGTTGTTTATCTGAAAGATATAAAAATGAACTTATTGCTGAGATACCTGAAGCCGACCTGGTTTTTGGCGTCAATGCCATAAATGAAATAACCGGACAATTTGATCTTGAAAAAATACAATGTGAACAGGAAGATAGAATTTTATCTACACCTTCGCATTATGCATATCTGAAAATTTCGGAGGGTTGTAGCAGGAACTGTTCTTTTTGTATTATTCCGAAAATCAGAGGCAACCATGTTTCACGTCCTGTTGAAGATCTTCTTTTAGAAACCAAAAACCTTGCAGAAAAAGGAGTAAAGGAATTAATACTTATTGCTCAGGATCTTACCTGGTATGGTAAAGATTTGTCTGGCAGGAGCATGCTGGTTGAATTGCTTCGGCAGTTGCAGACTGTAAAGGGAATTGAATGGATACGTCTTCATTATGCTTTCCCTGCCGGTTTTCCCGGAGGATTACTGGAATTGATAAATGAAAACAATAAAATTTGCCGGTATCTTGATATGCCTCTGCAACATATATCAGATAATATGCTTAAGAAAATGCATCGTGGTATAACTAAAGAAAAAACTATAAGCCTGCTTAATGAAATAAAGGAAAAAGTTCCTTCTTTAGCTTTAAGGACAACAATGCTTGTTGGGCATCCTGGTGAAACCGAGCTTGATTTCCAGGAGTTGAAAGATTTTGTCTGGAATGCAAAATTTGATCGTCTTGGAGTTTTTCCTTATTCGCATGAAGAGAATACTTATGCCCATAAATACTATTCTGATGATATTGATGATGATGAAAAGAACCGCAGAGTATCTGAGATAATGCAGCTTCAACAGGATATTTCTGCATTGAAAAATGAAAATAAAATCGGAAAGACCTTCCTTGTAATTATTGACCGGGAGGATGACAGGTTTTTTTATGCACGGACTGAATTTGATTCTCCTGAAGTGGACAATGAGGTGATTATCGAAAAAGTCGGCGGATTAGCTCCTGGACGTTTTTGTAAAGTGCTTATAACTGGTTCTGAAGAGTTCGATTTATACGGCCGGATATTAGATTAAAAAAAAAAGACGCTCTTAATTAAGAACGTCTTTTTTTAAAATTAATTAATAGATGATCAACTGCTGTGTTTTTCTTTCGCTTCGCCGGATTTGTTTTCAACAGTTATCCTTACACTTTCAGTTTTTTTGGAAAACCCAACATTAAGTACATCTCCTTCTTTGAGCTCAGATTTAATGATAACCTCAGCAAGAGGATCCTCAAGGTATTTCTGAATTGAGCGATTAAGAGGACGGGCACCAAATTCTATATCATACCCTTTTTCAGCAATAAAGTCTTTTGCTGCCGGAGATATCTTAACCTTGTATCCAAGGTTTTTCATTCGCTCGTAAAATCCCCTGAGTTCAATATCGATAATTTTATGAATATCCTCCTTCTGAAGATGGTTGAAAGTGATAACATCATCGACACGGTTCAGGAATTCAGGAGCAAAAGCCTTTTTAAGAGCTTTATGAATTACGCTCTTCATATTCTCATTTGATGAGGCTTGTCTTGCACTGGTTGAAAAACCAACACCCTGCCCGAAATCTTTTATCTGTCTGGTGCCGATATTAGAAGTCATG
>CAZFOO010000182.1:0-5532 GCA_964520585.1 uncultured Bacteroidales bacterium | reverse complement strand
GCCATATGACTTTTCTTATAGTTTTTGCTAATATATAATTTTTTCTTCTAAACCAGCAACTAAAGCTAACCTGAATTATTCATTTCACCATAATGTTTTAATAGTAAGATCGATATACTCAATTTGTTTGATTAACAAATTTAAGGTATAGAATATTTATCTCCTCTTCATCCAAAGCCCCCTTAAAAACAGCCAGGCGTAATCCATGGCATGCCTTTTCAATCCCGTAAGGAAGCAAAAGGCAAAACGCTACAAATTATTTGTCCCCACCTAAAATTGCCCACCAATTATTCGTTGCACTCACGCCGGGGGTTACTTTTTCACCCATTATTGGTGTGACCAGTTCGACATCATTTTCTGCTGCCATATTAGCTACCATTTCAATTGATTCATTCCACGGATGTAATGCTAAATCAAAAGTAGCCCAATGAATGGGAAACAGCAGCTTTGTATTTTTATCCTGACATAATTTAATTATCTGGTCCGGAAAAAGGTGGGTCAAAGGCCATCCTTTATTCCAACCATCCATTTCCACAAAAGCCAGGTCAAAAGGGCCATATTTTTTTCCTATATCTTTAAGATGCTTGCCGTAACCGGTGTCACCACTAATATACAAATTTTTATCTGCGCCTTTAATCACAAAAGAGGCCCAAAGGGTTTTATTTCGATCCTTATTGCTCCTTCCTGAGTAATGTATTGCAGGGAGAGCGGTTATTTTTAAAGAACCATTGGTCCTGTCTTGATTCCAGCCTAACTCTGTTATGTTGTCTTTAGGTACGCCCCATCCTTCCAATCTGGCTCCTACACCAAGAGGCACAATAAATTCTATATCTTTTTCCGCCAGAAATTTAATGGTTGCAGTTTCCAAATGATCGTAATGATCGTGTGTAATGATAACTATATCGATCTCCGGCAGTTCTTCTCTTTCAAGTGGAGGCCCATCATACCTTCTGACAATGCCAGGAAAGGGACCCGCATTTTCAAATACCGGATCGAATAAAATACGTTTTCCATCAATCTCAATAATAATTGTAGAGTGACCAAACCACCATGCCGCAAACTTAGAAGGTATTTCCGAAAAATCACTTTTGGAAATTTTATGTTTTGGAAGTGGAAGCTCCGGGGCGTAAGGTGAAGTTTTGAAAAACCTTACAAAGCCGGGATCACCTCCTGTGGTTTGTTCCCGATAATCATCCACAATATCCTCTATACCTGCAATTTCCTTCGAAGTTTAAATAACATTATCTCTATTTTTTAAGATTCCTTTAGTCAGTCCACAACCAAAGACTAGGAACAGGAGAAGTTTTGCCATTCCTTAATGCTGGTCGACGGTTTTTATTGCCTTCATCCCATTTAAACAAACACAATTGTTGTTTACGGAACAAAAAAATGCCAATAATGGTTATTCCACCTATATGCGTGTAGCTAATGTCATGTGGCAAGTTTTCGAGTTAAGGCAGCGGCGAGAGTTGACGAAAACGCCAGCGCAGAAATCTTGCCTTATCTTGTACAAGGGGGACATGGGTCACTGTGATGGCCTTTTGCTCTTTGGCGCCGCAGGAACAAGGATGACAATGTGCAAAACAGGGGTGGTTTTGTATGTTTATTTTCCAATACCCTCCTTTGTCAGGCCCAACCCTGACAATGATGTCATTTTCTTTCAGCTTTGCCAATTGTTTTTCTATCGCTCATTCTGTAATTCCTATTATTTCAGACATTTCAGAAGCAGATGCGTATTGGTTTGCAAAGATCAGCTCTACTATTTTCTCCGAACTTTCTCCGAACTTCCTCCGAACTTTTCTCCGGTTATCAACAAGATACAGACAGCCGACCGGTCGATGCTGACAGCGATACCACAGCTCTATTAGGCCGGACAATGGGTTTACGGTCCGGGAGGTGCACAAATGTCAATAATAACCGGCAAGCTGGCAGCCGACAGGGTGCTGAAAAGATAAGAGGCAGATCGATTTTGACAGCCCCGGTCAATGAAATTTCGCCAGGAGTAATATTAGGGTGCACCGACGTAACAATAAAAGCTCCATGCATATTCCAGGGAACTTTTATTTATTTAAGGTCTTGTAATTAGTCAGGAAGTACTACTGAATCAATTACATGAACTACTCCGTTTGAACCATTCAAGTCAGCTGCAACAACATAAGCTGAGTTCCCCGATTCGTCGGTGAGCTTAACCTTGTCCATCTCCAGGGTAACTGTGAGCTTACCACCGCTGACGGTAGTAATATCTGCTTCCCCGTTTCCTGACTTAACTGCTGCAATAACTGCCGCTGCATCCAGATTACCACTTACAACATGATAGGTAAGGATTTTAGATAGCTGAGCCTTGTTCTCAGGCTTGAGAAGACCCTCTACGGTTCCGGCAGGAAGTTTCGCAAATGCTTCATTTGTCGGTGCAAAAACCGTGAACGGACCATCACTCTTCAGTGTGGATACCAGATCAGCCGCCTTAACCGCAGCAACCAGAGTTGTATGATCCGATGAACCAACAGCAATATCAACGACATCCTCACCCTGAGCAAATGCACTTATTGTAACAATTGAGGCAACCATAATCACTAATAACTTTTTCATAATGTTTGTTTTTAATTTATGTTTAATTATTTTAACTTTTTATTAAACACTAAATAATTGTTTTTGTTCAAATGTTTTAATTTTTAACTATACGGACATATAGTGATTTGGCAACAACCAAAATCGTATTAGCAATATATAACTCTCACATCCAATAGACATAGAAACAAAGCTTTCCTTTATACATATATTAAACTTATAAGTCCAATAAACTAATGTCGTTATTTTTTGTTTATAGTTTAATCTAATATTTTAGTCATTATGAAAACACACAACAACATAACACAAATATTATTAACAGCGTTTCTAATACAAACAACAATTATGGCATCAGGTAAAACAGAAGAACAGAAGTATACTGTTATCTCTTCAGATGTGGAGTTCGAAATACGGTTCTATCCATCAGCCACTTTGGCTACGGTCTATTTGACTGCAAACTCTTACAGAGAGATTTCCAGTCCGGGTTTCAGGACTCTGGCCGGTTATATCTTTGGCGGCAATGAGTCAGATACGCAGATATCCATGACGGCCCCTGTCCATATAAATATATCAGACTATCGCTCTGCGATGAGTTTCGTGATGCCGTCATCTTACAATCCAGACAACCTTCCGAAGCCGGATAATTCCAGGGTGATTATAGAGAAGAGTAAAGAGGAATATGTGGCTGTTGTAAAGTTTTCGGGCTACGCCTCGGACAAGGCAATTAAAAAGCAGTCAGAAAAGCTCCGGAAACTATTGGCAGAAAAAGGAATTGAATTCTACGGAAACTTTCGCTATCTGGGATATAGTCCCCCCTACCAGTTTATAAACAGGCGAAATGAGGTTATTGTATCAGTGAGAGTTTTGTAAATTTTCTTATGAATAATTACGAAGCCCCTTATATTCTTCCCACATTTGGAATAATGCCACACCTGGGCGCTTAAGCTCTCTTTCGATATAAGTAAACTCCTTTGATATGTATTTTAATCCCGGTCTCCACCAATACCACTTAACAGGATAAAATAGTACCACCGCTTTAGAATCTAACTCTGGTGAAGGAAGTAGACGGGAGTAAAAAATGACTTTCCGGTGAAGATTTGTTGTTTCATTTTTCGATTTAAGTCAGCATTAATTATTTCATTGTTTATACGATTTGGGGCTAAATAAAAAAGGTACCAACTTCTTGTCAACACCTTATCACCCCCCAGACCCGAATAGGATAGATCCATGTATTTCCGCACCCCCTGGTTCAGGATTTCAATAATATTATCATGATTTAGTTCATTTTCCATTATCTTACTTTTTCCAAACTTCACTTTCAACTGTAATATTAACGTCCCATGTTTGCGGAGGCAATGGATTATAAATGGGATCATTGTCTTTTTCCGGGAAGCTATCTATTACTTTCCAAAGTTTTTCAAATACAGCTTTCGTTTCAGGGTCGGAAGGTGGCAAAAGATTGTTTTTTTCCCCAGGGTCGGTTTCCAGATCCACCAGTTTTTCGGGTTTCCGTTCAGAAGATACAAATAGCTTATACTTTTTGTCGCGGATAACCCGGTCGCGAAAACGGTATTCGTTCTCTACACCTTTTTCAGAAAGGGCGGCCCTGTTTCCTCCACCCATAGCCATTATCCAATCTCTCTGGGAGTGGCCGGATATGCCAGTAAACAATTTAGCCTGGGAAACGCCGTCTATAACAATATTAACCGGAACATCTGCATTTGCCAATTCAATAAAAGTTGGAAAAATATCAGTTATGTCGCTAAGGGCATCCGTAACTTTTCCTTCCGGCACCATACCCGGGCAATTAACTATAAAGGGGACACAAATACCGTTCTCGGTTATTTTTGTTTTTCCTCCCGTCACTTCTATTCCGTCAAGTAACCCTGTTATAGATGCGGTAGAGCCGTTATCTGTGGCGAAAATAATAATTGTATTTTCCCTCAGTCCCAGATCAACAATAGCATTCTCCAGCCTCCCCACAAGTATATCTATATACCTGACCATTGCTTTATGGCTTTCGATACGTCCACTTACAGAAGGCTCAGCTGGAGTTGTTGTAAATGGTGTGTGGGGAAGGACCATTGAATAATAAAGAAACATGGGGTTATTTTTATATTTTTTCATAAAATCAATTAAAAAATCCACAAAAACATCCTCACCGAATTGCCCATGATATGTTTTACTTCCCATTTTAGTATGAATGTATGGATCCCAATACCTTTCAGCAGAGGGTGGATTTCCCGTTTCGTACCCTGTCCACATGGAATAATCGTCAAAACCATGATCTTTCATTATTTCCGGTTGTACCCTGAAATCATTTACCTGCCATTTACCGGCCGCGGCATTTTTATAACCGGCACTTTTTAAAATACGGGCAAAACTTGGATTGGCATCAGGATCTAAATGTGCTCCTCCGCCCCAGCGCGGCACATCCCAATGGTTTACCCACCCGTGACGGAAAGGATATTTGCCGGTAAAAAGAGATACCCTCGACGGTGTGCATTGTGGCATGACATAAAAATTCTCAAAGGTCAGGCCTGTATCAGCCAGACGATCAATATTCGGGGTTTTTATTTCTTCTGCTCCATATGAACTCACCCATTCTTTACCCATGTCATCTGCAAAAATGAATAAAATGTTTGGTTTTTCAGGAACGGTTCCCAATGCGGGTTTTAAAAAGCCCAAAAAGCTTAAAACACTAAGAATGCATTTGATAAAATTGATAGTTTTCATTCGAATAAAGTATAGGCATCAATTTATTTTACAATATGTTACAAATTCATGGTTCGGATATTGTGCTTTTCAATCCATGGAACCCTCATTTTTATTGACCTGAAGATCAATTTCAAATGCATTATTAAGCTCTCTTAGCTGTATTTATCAGATGTGAAATTGACATTTGGTCGATTTCAAATGCATTATTAAGCTCTCTTAGCTGTATTTATCAAATGTGAAATTCAT
>CAZFOO010000181.1:0-5545 GCA_964520585.1 uncultured Bacteroidales bacterium | reverse complement strand
AAGAACATGGTTACATGTGTTGCCCAGATTGATGGGGCCGTGCTTGTTGTTGCAGGAACTGACGGCCCCATGCTCCAGACCCGTGAACATATCCTTCTTGCCCGCCAGGTTAATGTGCCCAGGCTTGTTGTATTTATAAACAAGGTAGACATGGTTGACGATCCCGAACTATTGGAACTGGTTGAAATGGAAGTACGTGAACTTCTTAGTTTTTATGATTTCGACGGTGATAATACTCCGGTTATTCATGGTTCAGCTCTTGGAGCACTGAATGGTGAAGAAAAATGGGAAGAAGAAGTGATGAAACTCATGGATGCTGTGGATGAATATATCCCCGTGCCACCCAGGGATGTTGAAAAACCTTTCCTTATGCCTGTTGAAGATGTATTCTCGATTACCGGTCGCGGAACAGTTGCTACAGGAAGAATTGAAACCGGTGTTGTAAATTCCGGTGATGAAATGCAACTGGTCGGGCTTGGTGCAGAAAGAAAAACCGTAGTTACTGGTGTTGAAATGTTCCGGAAAATTCTTGACCGTGGTGAGGCAGGTGATAATGTGGGACTGCTGCTCAGGGGTGTTGATAAGAAAGAGATTAAAAGAGGTATGGTTATTGCCAAACCAGGATCCATCACTCCGCATACCAAATTCAAGGCTGAGGTTTATGTTCTTAAGAAAGATGAAGGCGGCCGTCATACACCATTCCATAATAACTACCGCCCCCAGTTCTTCCTGAGAACACTTGACATTACCGGTGAAATTAAGCTACCCGAGGGAACTGAGATGGTTATGCCTGGTGATAACGTTACTTTTACAGTTGAACTTATTTACCCTGTGGCAATCAACCCCAACCTGAGGTTTGCTATTCGCGAAGGTGGCCGGACTGTTGGTGCAGGACAGGTAATAGAGGTAATGGACTAAATTATAAACAGCAGGTGAATGTTTCAGGGGACTGGCACCTGCTCATTGAAGACACGGGTGTAGCTCAATTGGTAGAGTAGCGGTCTCCAAAACCGTTGGCTGGGAGTTCGAGTCTCTCCACCCGTGCAAATTATTTTAACATGAGGATTATAACGTATTTTCAGGAGGCTTTTAATGAACTTGTACATAAAGTATCTTGGCCAACCTGGGCAGAGCTTCAAAACTCTGCTATTGTAGTAATGATTGCGTCCTTTATTATCGCAATGATAATTTTCGGGATGGACTCTCTGTTTGAGAATTTAATGGAGACGGTTTACAGCATATTATACTAATGCCGGAATTGTGATGACCGAGAATATAAAAAAGTGGTACGTACTGAGAGCTATCGGGGGAAAAGAGAAAAATGTCAAAGAGTATATTGAAAGTGAAGTTAATCGGCTGAACCTTCAGGATTATATTTCACAGGTACTTATCCCTACCGAAAAAGTTTACCAGATACGAAGCGGCAAAAAGATCAGTAAGGAAAGGAATTTTTTTCCAGGGTATGTTCTACTGGAGGCAGTTTTGGCTGGTGAAATTCCACATATACTGCAAAACATTCCAAATGTTATTGGTTTTCTGGGAAGTAAGGGTGATGAACCAGTGCCTTTACGTCAATCCGAAGTGAACCGGATACTCGGTAAAGTTGATGAATTGGCAGCCAGTGAAGAGGAAATTACCATACCATTTTTTGTTGGTGAAACGGTAAAGGTAATCGATGGTCCGTTCAACAGTTTTTCCGGTATAATAGAAGAAGTTAATGAAGAAAAGAAAAAGCTAAAAGTGATGGTTAAGATCTTCGGAAGAAAAACTCCGCTGGAACTTAGCTTTATGCAGGTTGAAAAAGAATAACTGCCCGAGGCAGATTTTAAAAGAAGCTGTTACGCGTCCTTTCAAATATTTATGATAGTTATTAATCGCTTCCAGAATGTAACTGTCACATTAAAAGCAAATAGGTAAAATTATGGCGAAAGAAGTTGCTGGATTAATTAAATTGCAAATCAAAGGTGGTGCTGCCAATCCTTCTCCCCCTGTTGGACCCGCGCTGGGTGCAAAAGGTGTTAATATTATGGAGTTTTGCAAGCAATTCAATGCCAGAACCCAGTCCAATGCCGGAAAACTGTTGCCGGTGATCATCACGGTTTATTCTGACAAATCTTTTGATTTTGTTGTGAAAAATCCGCCGGTTGCCGTGCAGTTAATGGAAGCCTCCAAATTACAGAAAGGCTCTGCCGAGCCCAATAGTATGAAGGTGGCCAGTGTGACCTGGGATCAGGTGAAGAAGATTGCTGAGGAAAAAATGCCCGATCTCAACGCTTTTACGGTGGAATCGGCAATGAAGATGGTGGCTGGTACGGCCAGAAGTATGGGGATAACCGTTAAGGGAACAGCCCCTTTTGCTAAATGATAAATACGTGCATAAATAATGACTAAACTTACAAAAAAAAGAAAGGCAGCTTTGGAAAAGCTGGAGCCCGGAAAATTGTACAAATTGGATCAAGCAGCTGAAACGGTAAAGGAAATTACCAATACCAAATTTGATGCATCGGTCGATATTGACATTCGTTTGGGCGTCGATCCCAGAAAAGCCAACCAGATGGTAAGGGGAGTTGTTACCCTGCCTCATGGAACTGGAAAGGAGATAAGAGTTCTTGTTTTGTGTACACCGGACAAGGAAGAAGAGGCAAAAGCTGCAGGTGCCGATTACGTTGGTCTTGATGATTATGTTGATAAAATCAAAGGAGGCTGGACAGATGTGGATGTTATCATTACCATGCCATCTGTAATGGCCAAGGTCGGACAGCTTGGACGGATTCTTGGTCCTCGGGGATTAATGCCCAATCCTAAAAGCGGAACCGTTACAATGGATGTTGGCAAGGCAGTTAATGAGGTGAAAGCAGGGAAGATTGATTTCAAGGTTGATAAATTCGGAATTGTTCATACTTCGGTAGGTAAAGTCTCTTTTGAGACACCGAAGATTATTGAAAATGCAAGAGAATTTGTTCAGACCATTAATAAACTTAAACCTGCTGCTGCTAAGGGTACTTATATAAAGAGTATTTATCTTTCCAGCACAATGAGTCCTGGTCTGAAAATAGATCCAAAATCGGTCGATTAAAATTAGGCCTGGCAGACCCTGTTTTTTAAACAGTGGCATTCATGTTACTGAACTGTTGGAATAGATTATAAGCTGAAAAGTGTTTTGCAGGAAAGAATAACCGAAATAATAAAATTTTAATGTATCTGCAGAAAGATCTTTAAGCTGTTAATCTGATAATAATTAATCTGATAAGTACAATTTCTCTAATTCTAAATTTTTAATGCAATTTAATACAATTTTGAAATTGTAAAATGGTTGGAAAACGGATGGAAAACCGGGATTTACAGGGAATCATAGTTTTAACTTTTTATTAGAAATTCAAACAGATAATTGTAATTTGTATTTAGAAATCCTCAATATATTTTAAAATATACTAACGTAGAGTGTATAAATTTGAGGATTCAATAGGTTTGAAAAGTTAAATATGATTTTCTTGTAAGATTACAATTATTTCATTTATAAGACGTTAATTATACTTTATACGAATGAAACGAGAAGACAAAAACGTGATTATTCAGGAGCTTACCGATAAGCTTGACAAGTATGGTCACTTTTATATTACGGACATATCCGATCTGGATGCAGCTGAAACAAGCTCACTCAGAAGGATGTGTTTTGATAAAAGTATCAATCTTGTGGTGGTAAAAAACACCTTGCTCAGGAAAGCCCTTGAACAATCTGAGAAAAATTATGAAGACCTGTATGATGTACTGAAAGATTCCACATCTGTCATGTTTTCTGAAACAGCTAATATACCTGCAAAGCTTATAAAAGAATTCCGTAAAAAGCATGAGAGGCCGTTACTCAAAGCTGCTTATGTTGAGGAGTCCTTTTACTTTGGCGATGATCAGGTGGATGTCCTTTCACAGCTCAAGTCACGTGAGGAACTGATTGGTGATATAGTTATGATCCTGCAGTCCCCCGCTAAGAACGTTATTTCCGGACTTAAGTCAGGTGGTGGAAAACTTGCAGGAATAATTAAAACATTATCAGAAGCCCCCGCCTCGGAGTCTTAACAGACAGGAGGTGAATTAAGAAATGGGATGCTGACTGTGAGTCGAAGTTACATACTAATTAGGTGTGACTTTCATCTGGCCCCCTGATAAAGAAAAATATACAGATGAAAAAAAATAAAATACGAACAACTGAAATTTAAATTTTATTAAAAATGGCAGATTTAAAAGCGTTTGCAGAACAATTGGTTAATTTAACTGTAAAAGAAGTAAATGAACTGGCTGAGATACTGAAAGATGAATATGGTATTGAGCCTGCGGCAGCTGCAGTTGCAGTTGCAGGTCCCGCTGCGGCAGAAGAAGCTGGAGCTCAAGAACAAACCCAGTTTGATGTCGTACTGACTGCACCTGGTGGAGCAAAATTACAGATCGTTAAGCTGGTTAAGGAACTTACCGGACTAGGTCTGAAAGAGGCCAAGGAATTGGTTGACAGTGCTCCAAAAGCATTGAAAGAAGGTGTTTCCAAAGAAGATGCCGAATCGCTTAAATCACAATTAGAAGAAGCAGGAGCAGAAGTTGAACTTAAATAGCAGTTACCTAAAGCTTGTGGTATTCAGGGGTTTAGAATCTTTATAAAAGGTTCTAAGCCTTTTTATTGTTATAATTGTTTAGCTCCACTTAATTTATTTATAAATGAACGCAGCAAATACCGGAACTAAAAGAATTAGTTTTTCATCTTCCAAAATTCAGCTTGAATATCCGGATTTCCTGGAAATTCAGCTAAAGTCCTTTTCTGATTTCTTTCAGATGGGTACGTCCCCTGAGGACAGGAAGAATGAAGGATTATACAAGGTTTTCAACGAGAATTTTCCCATAAGCGATACCCGGAACAACTTTGTTCTGGAGTTTATTGATTATTTTATAGACCCACCCAGATATACGATAGAAGAGTCTATTGAACGGGGATTATCACATAGTGTTCCACTTAAAGCTAAACTCAAACTTTATTGTACCGATCCTGAGCATGAGGATTTTGATACAGTGATATCTGATGTTTATCTGGGTACGGTGCCTTATATGACGGAAAGGGGAACATTTGTTATTAATGGTGCAGAGAGGGTCATTGTATCACAGTTACACCGCTCACCAGGAGTTTTCTTCGGTCAAAGTATCCACGCTAACGGGACCAAACTTTATTCTGCACGTGTAATCCCTTTTAAGGGATCATGGATTGAGTTTGCTACCGATATTAATAACGTGATGTATGCCTATATCGACAGGAAGAAAAAGTTACCTGTTACTACCTTGTTACGTGCCATCGGATTTGAAGGGGATAAGGATATTCTGGAGATATTTGATCTTGCTGATGAGATTAAAGTATCCAAAACCGCTTTAAAAAAGCATTTGGGGCGTAAGCTTGCTGCACGGGTTCTTAAAACCTGGGTAGAAGATTTTGTCGATGAAGATACCGGAGAGGTGGTATCAATTGAACGTAACGAGGTAATCATTGATCGTGAGACGGTTCTCGAGAATG
>CAZFOO010000180.1:0-5574 GCA_964520585.1 uncultured Bacteroidales bacterium | reverse complement strand
TTAATTAATAATTAAAACAATAATGATTGGGAATTAAAAACTCGTCTGCCGGACATTCCGCTTAACATAATCAACCTTCCGGCAGCTTTTTTGCATTATATATGACGGATCTCAACCAATCTGTTTAGTTTAGTTTAGTTTACATAACATCATGAAAAACAATCTGTTAATGTATTTTGCAAATATTTTTTCTCACTCAATAACCCCGGTCACCGATCCGCAATGTAGCATAGCATCACCAAAATAGGGATTATAAACATCCCGTTCTGCTGCCAGCCAGTCCCCACCCTCATTATTAAACGCCATAGGGCAATTCTGGACAAACACCTGACCCGACTCCAGCTCACTGTTTTTTACAAGCGCGGCAAAATCATTGCTTAGAGGAGAAAAAGCAATCCGTTGAGCATCGATATTATCAGCTTCAGCAATTGCCCTGGCATGTTCTGACGATTCACCGCTACCTGCAATATTTTCCAGTGCGGATGCCAGTACTCTTGCACCATCTCTTGCTTTCCCGGGATCACCTTCCACAAGAGCATCCTTTACCTGAATATAATGCATAAATGCCCTGTTCATGCTTTCATCACTGAAAGTTGCCTCACCGTCAGAGTCACCATGTTGAGCTACCTGATCATGAGCTGTATTGCCATCAGCCTGGCCATGCTGATGAACATTATCTTCATGAGCGTCTTGCCCCCTGCTCTGATCTTGCTGCCGGCCGCCTGAACAGGAAGCCAATCCATAACCTGCCGATAAAAATATCACGGCACTAATCATAATTTTTAAAATTTTTGTCCTCATAATAATAATATTTAGTATTTCGGTTAATAATTAATAATCTGTGAATTGCTGCCTTATTGTTATTTAATTTAAAGTTTATCTGTTATCAATGCTGATGGCCAGCCATTGGGGCTGCCGGTTCATCCTGAGTCCGGAAAACCCGTATTCCCCTGCGGTATGTTTCCCTGATCTCTCCGCAACGAAGCATCATTTCCCCGAAATAGGGGTTCAGTATTTCCTCGCTGGTACTTAACCAGTAGGCACCTTCATTATCAAATGCCATAGGACAATACATTTTATAGATCATATCCAGTTGAAGTCCGAAATACTCAACTACCTCAATCATGTTCATAGAAAGGTGTTCAAAATGAACCCGTTGTTCATCCAGTGTCTCAGTCCCTGCAATCATGCCGGCCGCCTCATTGAGTCCGACGAGCAGGGTCATCCACTGATGGTGTGATTCCTCATCAAGAAGAGTCATATCCACTGCGGACAAGGTATTAAGAAAATCTTCTGCCGCAGAGGCCGCAACGGAAGAATCGGAATCTACCAAAGAATTTTTTACAGAAAAATAATCATCTGCAATGCGGGTTATCTGTTCCTGGAAAGCAACCGGCACGTCCATGGTTTTTACAGGAGGCGGAGTCATCATACTGTAGTTGCCGCTTAATTGTGCAGCGGCATCAACTGCAAACACCCCGTTGGTAACAATTTCCTCACCTGCATCCAGTCCCTGCTCCACCAGGTACATCTCTCCCAATCGGGGACCAATAATGACCTCACGCATTTCAAATGCGGGATATTCGGTATTATCCAGTTTAACATATACCAGGGATCTCCGGCCTGACCATAATATGGCAGTCCGCGGAACGGCAACCGAGCTAATCCCTTCCCTTATTACCGATTTAACAGTTCCGTTAACAAACATCTCCGGCTTGAACCGTCCTCCGGAATTTGATATTTCGGCCCTAACATCAGCCGTACGCTGCCGGGAATCGATCACCGGATCAATAAAAGTGATGTCGGCATTAAACTCTTCACCGGGCAGGGCCGGTACAGTAAAACTGATTTGTCCCCCATTGCCAATCCAGGCAAGGTCACTCTCATAAGCATCCAGCACAACCCATACCGTACTGAGATCTGCAATCTCGAACATGGCCATTCCGGCACTCACATAGTCTCCTTTGGTAATATTCCGCTTTGTAACGATTCCGTTTACACCGGCCAGTATATCAAACTCCGTTACAGTCTCTCCCCTGCTCTCAATATCATCTATCTGGCGGTCATTCAACTTCCAGAGCCTGAGCTTTTCGCGGGCGGACTGATACAGAGCCGGAAAAGAACCTTTCATCTTCACTGCCTGCAGCAACTCCTGCTGAGCAGTAACCAGATCGGGTGAATATACCGTGGCAAGAATATCACCGCTGTTGACCTCCTGGCCTGTAAAATTGACGTGAAGTGTTTCAACCCTTCCAGGGAAATCGGAAGTAACCGAGGTAAGCTTTTTCTCGTTGATCTGGATCTTGCCGGTCAGCTTTATATTTTTCTCGGAGGCCAAAAGTTCCACCACCGAGGTCTGCACATTAGCCATTGCTATAGCTTCCTGACTCATTTCATATACCATGGGACCATGGTCATCGCCGGTTCCGGTGGTCTCAGAGGGTATCAGGTCCATCCCGCAGATAGGGCAATCACCGGGTTCATCCTGTCTGATCTGCGGATGCATAGAGCAGGTCCACACCCCGTTCTCATCCATCTCATGTTCATGATCCTGATGATCATCTGCCAGGTAATCTGGTTCGCCTGAGCGGGTATTGACCATTAATCCTATAACCAGGCCCACGATCAGGATTATGCTTCCGGTAACCCATCTGTTCTTTAGAATTGTGTTCATATCTGAAATATTTAAATTTTATCTGTTTCTATTAATTATGAGAATTAAAATCAATTGTTCCGGATGGGAAATCAATATTTCAATTTACCTGATCATTCAATATGAATTGAATTTTCATCTGTTGTACCATAAATTTCCGATGCACTGAGCATCTCCAGGCGGGCAATGAGACGGTTATGATCGGCAACTGCCCGAATCAATCCAAGTTGATAATCCAGTAATTGTTCCTGAAGCCTAAGCAATTCCTCAAATCTTATTCTGCCAACCGAATATTCAGTTATCAGGATATCCATGGTCTGATCTGCAAGGCCTGCCTGTCTTTTATTCAGGGCTGCTCTCCTTTCAGCATCAGAAATATTTTTCAGTGATTCTGAAAGCTGAACTGAAAATTCATTTACCAGATTTTCCTGCCGGTATAGAGTTGATTCCCTGAGCAACTCTGCCTCTCTTTCCCGTGCCTTGTATTTATTCCTGTAAATAGGCAGACTCATTGTCACCATCGGCATGACCATATTTCTTCCCCCCATGGCAACTTCACCATTTGAGGGAGCGGAAAAGATCATATAATTCAATCCGGCCCCGAAAGAAGGCCTGCCCTCCAGAACAGCTGTCCGCTGACGAATCTCATACGCCGCTGCCTCCTCATCAAGCATCCTTATCCCTGGATTTTCTTCAATAATATTATCCAGCAGCATCTGCTCAGTCCCGGTCAGCGGCTGAATCTCAAGTGTATCGTTTACAGCCACCTCCATTTGTGCCGGCCTGTTGAGCAGACGGTTAAACCTGGTTTTAAGAGGAATTCTGGCATCATTAAGTTCGGCAAGCATATTTTCCATCTCATTTATTTCCATCCTTGCCCTCAAAACATCAGACATGCCATTTCCGTTTCCCGAACCTCCCCCTTGCATACTGCCTGCACCCATCGACGACATGGCGGAAGACCCTCCTGCAGGGGATTGGGAAGTATTGGAGGACGAGGACTGGAATCTGGTCATTGCCAGATCTTCCAGTTTTTCAAGCAGATCAAGATTAGCCTCCATGATGTCTATTTCCTTTTCCAGTTCATAAAGCTCATACCATACGGTCTTTACATCAAAATAAAGTCTGTTTTTTGCATGACGAAAAGCTTCATAGCGAACACGGGCCATCCGGGAAGCTTCGTCTTTTCTTGAACCCAGAGTGCCAAACCATGGAAACATCTGCATCAACGTAAGGTCTGCATGCTGCTTACCCATGGGAAACTCCATGGGCCGGAGGTAATAACCAAAACTCAGCTGGGGATCGGCAAGAGATCCTGCCTGGGGAACTCTTTGAAGAGCCGACTGATATTCTTTGAATTTTGCTATTAATTCCGGATTGTTCTCAGCTGCCTCCTCAAGATAACCATTGAGATTCTGGCCACGAATATCCTGACCGGCAATCAGTAATAAAATCATTGCCAGCGGAAAAAATGCCTGAATAACCAGGTTTCTCCGGAGCCGGAAATTGTGACCTCCCTTTCTCCGCAATAAATCCGGCCGACCTCCAAATAATCCTATTATAACTGTCATATTCTGTTTCATTATTTATCTGTTTAAATTCTCCGGCAATCATCTATTTTTATCCCGAATAATTACCCGGTTACAGAATTTTTATCATTCCCGGTTTTTACAAATACATCCGGGCTTCTGCTTATCCTGTATTCTGCCCACATTGAGTAGAGAACAGGGACTATCAGAAGGGTTATAAGTGCTACGGTCATCCCTCCAAATGAAGGTATAGCCATAGGGATCATAATATCGGCCCCCCTGCCGGTGGAAGTGAGGATAGGCAACAGTGCCAGCAGGGTAGTGGCGGTAGTCATCAGACACGGCCTTACCCTCTTCCTTCCTGCTTCCAGAACTGCTTTTCTTACCTGATCTCTATTTTCAGGGGTGTTCTTCTCAAAACTTTGTTTCAAATAAGTACCAATCACCACACCATCATCGGTAGCAATACCAAACAAAGCAATAAAACCGACCCATACTGCAACACTTAGATTAAAGGTACGCATCTGAAACAAGTCCCGCATATTGGAACCCATTATTGAAAAATCCATGAACCAATCCTGTCCGTAAAACCATAACATCATAAACCCTCCTGCAAATGCCATGGCAATTGCTGAAAATATCATGAATGCAGTAGCAGCCGACCGGAATTGAAAATAGAGTATTAAAAATATGATAATAAGACTAAGAGGAATTACCAGGGCAAGCCGCTTCTCTGCCCTGATCTGGTTCTCATAGCTTCCCGAAAAATGGTAGTTCACCCCGGCAGGTACGATAAGCTCTCCCTGGTCTATTTTTTCCTGCAGATATCTTTGTGCATCTTCAACTACTGTAACCTCTGCAAAGCCAGGCTGTTTGTCCAGCAACACAAATCCGACAAGAAAACTTTCCTCACTTCGTATCATTGATGGCCCCTGCCGGTATTTTATCTCAGATATTTGTTCAAGAGGTATCTGTGCACCCGTTGGTGAAGTGATCAGAACCTTCCCGATCATTTCAGGATCATCTCTCCACTCCCGGGCATACCTGGCCCTGACGGGAAATCTTTCCCTGCCCTCAACAGTGGTGGTAAGCTGCATTCCACCAAGAGCAATTTCTATGTGGTTCTGAACATCCATAACATTCAGTCCGTGCCGGCCCATCTCCACCCTGTCCAGGTCTATTTCAAGATATGGCTTACCAACAATCCTGTCGGCAAAAACAGCCCCGGGTTTAACTGAAGGCACTTCCTTCAGGTATTTCTCCAGCTGCAGACCGAAATTCTCAATTGTCTCCAGATCCGGACCGAAAACCTTGATCCCCATTGGTGCCCGCATGCCGGTCTGCAGCATTACCAGCCGGGTTTCTATGGGCTGAAGCTTTGGTGCAGAAGTT
>CAZFOO010000179.1:0-5597 GCA_964520585.1 uncultured Bacteroidales bacterium | reverse complement strand
GGTACAAAAATTTGATCAATTTGGTAATTTTTTAATGAAATTCAATGTCTCCGAACATGCTACCGGTGAAACCAACCAACCCAATGGCTTGGATATTGGTCCGGACGGGAAAATATATGTTTGCCTGGGTCGAAAAAGCGTGGTGGAAGTGTACAGTGCAGCGGGGATTTACATAAAAGACATAGGTACTCCATTTGTGGATGCAAATGATGGACTGAGCCGTCCTCAAGATGTAAGCGTAGATGCCCAGTCAAATATTTATGTTATTGCAGGCAATGATAAAATGACCAAATTTGATAAAGACGGTAACTTTTTAATGAAAATTGAAGATGATGCGGGTTATGGTTCAGGCAATGGTCAATTTTGGAATCCTTATGGGATTGATGTCGCCTCGGATGGAAAAATTTATGTCTCGGAATCATGGAACCACAGGGTTCAAATCTTTGATGCATCCGGGAAATACGTAAGCAAATTCGGAAGCCGGGGGGATGGTAACACGCAATTTGACTTCCCCCTGGGTATGGAATTGGATAAGGATGATAATGTGTATGTATGTGATCCCGAGAACCAAAGAATTCAGAAATATACCAGTTCTGGATCATTTCTCGCTTCGTTTGGGAACTGGTCAGGAACAGATGGCGCCCTGGCATTGCCCCTTGGTATAACTATTGATGGCAATGACAATCTTCTCGTTGCAGATACGGAAAACGAGCGGATTCAAAAATATGATGCAAACGGGAACCATCTCAAAACTTTCAATGGTAGTGATAATAATATTTATGATGGTATCTGGGATGTTACCGATATCTATGCATCCAACACGGATTTTTTCGTGGTAAGCACGTTTAATCGTCTTGCACAAAAATTTGATGCGAATGCGAGTAATTTGCTTGGTTTTGGCGACAAAGGACTTGATGGTGGAAGACTCGAATGGCCCAATGGAATACTGGAAGACAAAGGCGGCAACATATGGGTAACGGATATCAGGCTTAACGCGGTAAAAAAATACGATAAAGACGGCAACTACCTGTCTGCAATTGGTGGACAAGGGACAGGAAATGGTAAGTTCAACAAACCTATGGATATTGCCATGGATGCCAGTGGTAATCTTTACATAGCCGATATGGACAACCACCGTGTGCAGGTATTTAACAGCAGTGGCGTGTACCAGCGGCAGTTTGGCTCCAAAGGATCAGGGGAAGGTGAGTTTGACCAGCCCGCTTATATTACGTTGGACGATGAGGATAATATTTATGTATCGGAATGGGGCAATCATCGTGTACAAAAATTCTCTAATGACGGTTCGTTTATCGCGAAAGTGGGATCGGAAGGAACGGGAAATGCCCAATTTAAAACACCCGCGGCTATAGCCGTTTCTTCTTCCAACAAAGTATACGTGGTCGATAAGGAGAACAACAGGGTACAAATATTTTCACAGTCCAGCCTTCCAACACCGGGTTCGGTAGATGGGTTCGAATTCCTTGATGGAAGCGGTTCTACTGTAAGTGGTTATAGCAACGTTACCGTTGATGTCACCGAGCAAGTATCCAATTTGCCAGCTTCCTTGAATTTTAAGGCCATTACTTCGGGCAATGTTGACAGGGTGGATTGGAAATTGAAAAAAGCCGGGGTAACCATTGTCGAAAACTCCGATAACAGTGCCGATTATAAATTGTACGAAAGCAATGCCGTTACCGTAGATGCTAATCAATACGAGCTTACCGCGACACCATATATCAGCGGGCAGCAGGGTACTGCTAAAAATATTATTATAAATATAACAGCTACGGCCGATCCGGATTTTTTACTTTCCACGGGTCAAAGTGGTTCAGTGATTATTTACCAGGGACAAACAGAAACGGTGGATGTATCAATTACTGCTGTAAATGGATTTAACAGCGAAGTTGCTTTTTCAACCACGGGAACCATCCCATCAGGACTTTCTACTTCCTTTACACCTACTTCTATAACAGGATCAGGTTCAACAAACCTGGAACTCTCGGCTTCTGCATCCGCGGAACTGGGTGGCACATCAATTACCATTGAAGCAATCGGGGGAGGAAAAACCCATACCTTGGTATTACCCATTGCTATAGAAGAAGTACCTGGGCCCGATTTTAGGTTAGAAGGCGATGCCACACAAGTGACTGCAACTACATCGAACCCGGGCATGCTTGTTTTAGAGGTAGTCCGTTTACATGGTCACATGGGAGAAATTACTTTTACCACGAGCGAATTGCCCACGGGAGTAGCAGCAGAATTTTCTCCTTCGGGCCTAAGTGGACCAACCAATTCTACAAACCTTACATTTACCGTGGACAACACGGTTGCCTCATCAGATGATTTCTTCACGATCACGGCCACTTCCGGAAGCATTGAACGAAGCTGGACCATCATGTTAAGCCTGGTCAACGAAGATCCCCCGGGATATACGCTTACCCTTAGCCCCAACCCGGTTACCATTCAAAAAGGGACATCGGGCAGCTTTACCATTCTGATCAATAGAACAGGCAATTATACCGGTGAAGTATCCATGAGCGAATCATCATCATACCTTGTTTATGGTTCCACTTTGTCGTATGATAAACCGGCTTTTACAGGAGATATTACAACAATAACTGCCACACTCGAGATCCCTTCAGATGCGGATGTTAAAACATATGATGGAACCATTTACTCGAATCCGAAAGACTTGGATGAGTTTACTTTCAAGATTCATCCATACAGCGTGGTTGTTACTGATACTCCAGTGAAATCAGACTTTGCGATAGCTTCCAGTGTTAACAGCGCTAAGGTTACCCAAGGACAAACTTCTGATGAAATTACCATTGCACTTACTCCAACAGGTAGTTTTAATGAAAAAGTAGACTTTACGGTAGAAAACCTTCCTTCAGGGGTAACAGCCAACTTTTCCCAAACTAGCCTGACAGGTTCCGGATCGACAGTGTTAAGTTTTTCGGCATCGGAGTCAGCTACAATAGGAACCATTGATGTTAGCATTAAAGGAACTGCTTCTTCCGGCACAAAAACCATATCCTTCAGCCTCCTGGTAAACAGTAGTGGGGCAGTGTCTATTAATGAAAAAACAAACTTAGGGATATCAATTTATCCCAATCCTGTATTCGATTTGTTGAATATTCAAACCTCAGCAACAATCCAATCACTTTACCTATATGATATGACAGGAAAAATTGTAAAGCAACTCCAAGTAAATGGAAACATGTTGACTATTGATGTTTCCGGTTTGGAGAAAGGAATCTATTTACTTCAACTACAGGGTGTAAATGGTGAAATGGACATGCATAAAATTTTTAAACAATAGTTAACTTACGCCTGAACGATGTAAACTATCATTCAGGGTTCAACTTTAAATACAAAAACTATGAAAAAAACAACTATTCTCTTGGTCTTATTAGCTGTTGGGTTTCACATCAAAGCTCAATGGGTGGCTTCATTTGGCCCTGAAGGAACCCCGGTTTCCAAAGTTATTTATTTTGATAAAACTGTATTTGTAAAAACCGGGAACCAGTCTTTCTACAAATCCTCAGATAATGGAGATAATTGGGAAAAATTGACTTTTCCCGGAATTTCCTTGTCGGATAATCAATCGCTCACCATGGTATCCACGGCAAATAACCTTTTTGCATACCATGATGGAAATATCTATTATTCACAGGATAAAGGAGAAACCTGGCAGGCAAGGGATAATGGCATTACAACCCCTTATTATGGAGGGGCATTGGTAAGTAGCAAAGGCAACCTTTACCTTTCTTCTTACCTTTCTAATGATGCTTTTGAATCCACTGACGAGGGGGCAACATGGAATTTACTGGGCAGGGACGGCCTGGGCAGTTCGGATAGTTTCACTGAAGGCATTTTCAAGGTGGGCACCAACCTGGTAGCCCCTGAACATGGTACCGGGGCATATTATTCTTCCGATGGAGGCGACAGTTGGATCAAGTCAGAAGGCTTGCCAGCTTCTATAGATTATATGGTCGAGGTAAATGGCAAAGTCTATACCTGTTCGGGCAATAACGGTATTTACGAGAGTAGTGATGAGGGTGCTGCCTGGACAAAAATTATTTCGCACCCCTCCATTAATTCACTCTTCGAGGAACAAGGAAAATTATTCGCGGGTACTGGTTCCGATTCAACCTATTCAGTAGACGTTACCAATAAAATCCTGGTTCCTTACTCCAACATGGGAGCTTTCCCCAATGATATCGACAGCGATGGAAACGGCATTTGGTTTGGTGCCAGCAACCGGGGTTTTCATCGCTCGGGCGATGGTGGCAATACCTGGGCAATGGCCAACAAAGGACTCGGGTTTGCACGACCACAGGCTTTCGGACATATAGACGATACTTATTTTTGCATCGGTGGCGGTGGACTGTGGAAGACCAATACCTTAGGTGTGAGATGGGTGCCAACAACTGTAACGGACGATTATTTTATTGATATGTTGGTGGTAGGAACCGATATATATGCATGTTCTGAAAACACCGTTAAGGTTACTTCCGATCAGGGAAAATCATGGACAGTGGTTGGTACTAATTACCCGGGCGATATCACTTCTCCCTCTCTTGGCACGCACGGTGGAGACCTGTACATGTTTGCCCAACAGGGGAGCAACAATGGCCTGTACAGATTGACCGGTTTTACCGGTAGTTGGACAAAAGTCACGAATGCCCCAACAGGCGGAGGTGCTTTTGATGTAATAGGTGATACCATATACGTGGCCAAGAAATACAGCATTGACGGTGGATCGTCATGGAAATCAATAAGCGGAATAAACGGCGGTGGGGTAACCTATAAAGCTATTAAAGCAGAAGGGGTTACATATATGGGTACTTATCCCTTAAACCAGGAACCTGTTTATAAATCATCGGATGGTGTAAGTTTTAATAGTTTTACAAATGGATTACCATCGAAATGTGGAAGTTTATGGCCTGAAACAACCAGGTCAGACTCTGTTTTTGCCGTTATAACGGATGATGCAACAAATGCAACCCGCAAAAGGTCCGTGTATTTTACTTCTTCTTCCATGGGTCAATGGAATGAATTTGTAGACGGGCTGCCAACTGATGTCCTTCCTTATACCATGTACAGCACGCCTTACAGCCTCTTGTTAGGTGTAGACGATGACGTGGCCGGGGTGTATCGCTACGATTTTGAAACCTTGCCCGAAATGCCCGACACGGTGGACCAAATTGAATATCCGCCATTGACAAATCAGGAGTTTGAAGTTGCAACCAGTGATCAAAATATTACTATCTATCCCAACCCTGTTTCGGATATGCTTACCATTCAGTCATCCGGCACAATACAATCGGTCAGCATATATGATCTCGGAGGAAAAGCCGTCAAAAAAACCATGGTTGCCGGAAACACGGCCACCATCGACCTGTCCGGACTGGATGCAGGCATGTACCTGGTTGGCATACGGGAAACCGGGGGGAAAATGATAATGAATAAAATAATCAAACAATGATAATCAAACTTTCCGGGACAGTTTTCTTGGATTGCCCCGGTTTTTATAAAATTAAAATGGAACTATCATGAAAAAATTAATTTTCTTAGCAATCTTAACCACGGGA
>CAZFOO010000178.1:0-5718 GCA_964520585.1 uncultured Bacteroidales bacterium | reverse complement strand
TTTATTGCTTTTATGCGACCGGGAGACCATAATTCTAACCCAGAATTATTCCCACAATAGTAGCCGACATCAATGCCGCCAGAGTTCCTCCAAGCAATGCCCTTATTCCGAATTTGGACAGCAATACCCTCTGAGTGGGCGCCAGTGATCCGATTCCGCCTATCTGAATGCCTATACTTGCAAAATTTGCAAAACCACAAAGCATGTATGTCGCCATTATTATTGATTTCGGATCGGTAAATGCACCGGATTCCTTTAGCTCTGCGAGACTTACATAACCTATAAATTCTGTCATGATAAGTTTTTCCCCAAGTAATCTTCCTGCCAGCGTGATATCCGGCAGACTAATGCCTATCAACCACATAACTGGTGCAAAAGTGTAACCAAGGATAAACTGCAATGAAACCCGTTCATACTGGCCGCCTGTCAGATTACTGACTGCATCATTCACCCCGGCCCAGTCTCCCAGTTTCCCCACGATAAAATTAAACATTGCAATAAATGCTATAAATACCAGCAACATAGCGGCAACATTGGCAGCCAGTTTTAGTCCCTCTGTAGTGCCATTTGAGATGGAATCAAGAATATTGCTGCCTATACGGTTTTTAGAAATTTCAATTGTGCTGTTTATGGCTTCGGTCTGTGGCACCAGAATTTTTGAAATTACTACAGCTCCCGGTGCTGCCATAATTGAAGCTGCAAGGAGGTGCTTTGCAAAAATCAATCTTTGTGCCGGATCATCACCACCAAGAAAGCTTATGTACGCGGCGAGAACACCTCCAGCCAGTGTTGCCATACCGCCTGTCATTACCAGAAGTATTTCGGAACGGTTCATTTTGTCAAGGTAAGCTTTTATCATAAGTGGAGATTCTGTCTGACCCAGGAAAATATTGCCGGCAACTGACAGACTCTCAGCTCCGGATATGTGCAGAGCTTTTGTCATCAGCCATGCAAGTGCATATACCATCTTTTGAATAATGCCAAGGTAAAACAGCAAACTGGTAAGGGCGGAGAAAAATATTATGGTGGGCAATACCTGAAATGCAAAAATATAACCATACGTTGATGTGTCAAGAAATCCCGGGAAAAGGAAGTCTGTACCCGCTTTTGTGAAATCAAGGATGACGACGAAAATCTTTCCTATTAATTCAAAAAAATTCTGGATCAATGGTACCTGCAATATGCCAAAAGCCAGGACCAGCTGAATAGCCAGCCCGGTTATTACTACTTTCCATGAGATTGCACTTCGGTTAGTGGAAAAAATCCAGGCTATAATTATTATAACAATCATCCCCAGTAGTCCGCGCAGCAAAGTCATTAAGTTAAAACTAAAGTCTTCAGGAAATTCAAGGTCATGGTCTGATACTTGTTCACTGTCAATAGCTTCCCCATTCTCATATAGCGGACCCGGATAATTTGGTTCTTCCTGTATCCAGTCTGATTGCTGGTTTTGCAAGGTGTCGTTAAGGCTTTCCTGTCCCTGCATAGATGCAATAGAAGTAAAATGCAGCAGTGACATGCACGCTGCAAAAATAAAAAAAAGAGGTCTTGGCATATTTAAGGGATTTGTTTAGGAATTTTTGTTTCTGCGGTTTATTTCATCCCTTATATCTGATGCTTTTTCATAGTTTTCATTTTTTACTGCTTCCTGAAGCATCTCCTTTAGTTCGCTTATGCTGAAGTCATGTAATTCTTCAGCCGGCCTTTTTGGTTCAGCGGGAGAAGGATCGGTAAAAAATTTGGAGGATGCAGAAGGTTTATCTTTTGGTTCCGGTTCAATATCAATTACTATTCCTGATTTTGAAAGAATATCTTCAGTTGTATATATTGAACATTTAAACCTGAGCGCAAGCGCAATTGCATCACTGGTGCGTGCGTCAACGGTCATCTGCTTTTCTTCGTCCTGACAAATTAATTTGGAATAGAACACTCCTTCTTCCAGTTTGTAAATATTGATCTCCTGTATTGATATCCCGAAGGCTGTAGCGAAACTAAGAAACAGATCATGTGTAAGGGGACGGGGGGGCTTTAGTCCTTCAAGCTGAATGGCAATTGCCTGAGCTTCAAATCCTCCTATAATAATAGGTATTCTTCGTTCACCTTCTTCTTCAGCGAGTACAAGTGCATATGCTCCTGATTGAGTCTGGCTGTATGATATCCCAAGTACGTTCAACTTTATCTTGCTCATAATGATTTGTCACTCTGCTTTTATGGTCTTCGTGACCGTATTTGCTCTTGTTTGGGGGACAGTATATTTCTTGTAAATTTAATAATCAATTTATAAAAGCAAAAGCCTTTTATTTTTTTCACAGATAAAAAATAGAAAACTGAAAATTTTAAGAACGTTATGGCTAAAATATTACTTGTAAAAGTTTGTTATTAGGTTATTCTTTTTTATTTTTGCACTCCCAATATTAATAATCAAAGTAATAAATAGGATAATGTACGCAATAGTAGATATAGCAGGACATCAGTTCAAAGTGGAAAAGGATAATAAACTTTATGTAAACCGTCTGGAGGGTGAAGAGGGTTCGGAACTTGAACTGGATAAGGTATTACTTGTTGACAATGAAGGCACAATCAGTGTTGGCACACCAAATATTAAGGATGCTGTTGTGAAAGCACGTATTCTGACTCATATGAAAGGAGATAAGGTATTGGTGTTTAAGAAGAAAAGAAGGAAAGGGTATCAGAAATTGAATGGTCATCGCCAGTATCTGACCCAGATCCAGATTGAAGATATAGTAGTATAATAATAAAATTTACAGAAATGGCTCATAAGAAAGGTGTAGGAAGTTCAAGAAACGGTCGGGAATCAGAAAGCAAACGACTGGGTGTTAAGATATTTGGTGGAGAGAACTGCAAAGCCGGTAACATTATTATCCGCCAGCGTGGGACCAGGCACCATCCGGGACTAAATGTTGGAATGGGCAAGGACCATACGCTTTTTGCCCTTATTGAAGGTAAAGTGGTATTCAGAAGAAAAAAGGGAGACAAATCTTTTGTTTCTGTTGAGCCCAAAGCCTGATTAAGTATCCACTATTTATATTGTGTCTCCTGATAAAACTTCGCCGGTTATCTGACGAAGTTATCAGGAGATTTTTTATTTTTGGATTTCACATTTCAAAACCCTGCTTATGTTATCGCTGAAGATTATCTCTGAAGATCCGGATTTGGTAATTAACCGTTTGAAAGTAAAGAATTTTCAAGCCAGAACCTTGCTTGATGAGCTTACTGGTCTTGATACCCAACGCCGGAAAACCAAAGCCAGGCTTGACTCAAGTCAATCCGGTGTTAACCGGCTTTCTAAAGAAATAGGTCAGCTTTATCAGCAGGGTAAAAAGGACGAGGCTGATGCTGCGAGGAAGGAGACTGCTGCACTAAAAGATGAAGTTAAATTACTTTCGTCTCAATTGGCAGGTATTGAAGACAGTATTAAAGAGCTATTGGTACAGTTGCCCAATATTCCAGATGATTCGGTTCCTGCAGGAAAATCTCCGGAAGATAATTTACTTGTTCGTGAAGGTGGAGAAATGCCGGCATTATTTCCCGGCGCGTTGCCTCACTGGGAGCTGGCAAAGAAATATAATATTATTGATTTTGAACTGGGGAATAAAATTACGGGAGCCGGGTTTCCGGTTTACAAGGGGAAAGGTGCGAAATTACAACGGGCTCTTATCAATTTTTTTCTTGACAGTGCGGTTAATTCGGGATATACCGAAATAATTCCTCCTGTGGCGGTAAACGAAGATTCAGCTTTTGGTACCGGTCAGCTTCCTGATAAAGAAGGACAGATGTATCATATAGGAGAGGATAATCTTTTTCTTATTCCTACCGCAGAGGTGCCACTTACCAATATATTCCGTGGTGAAATTGTTCCCTATAACGATCTTCCCTGCAAACTTACAGCGTATACTCCCTGCTTCAGGAGAGAGGCCGGTTCCTATGGTAGGGATGTACGTGGACTGAACAGGCTTCATCAGTTTGATAAAGTTGAAATAGTTCAAATACAGCATCCGGATAAATCATATGAGAGTCTGGAGATCATGACATCCTATGTTGAACAGCTTGTAATTAAACTGGGGTTGCCCTACAGAATAATTTTGTTATGCGGAGGAGACATGAGTTTTCATTCGGCAAAGACTTATGACTTTGAGGTGTTTTCTGCTGCTCAAAATAAGTGGCTTGAAGTAAGTTCCGTCTCAAACTTTGAATCTTTCCAGGCTAACAGGATGAAACTGCGATTCAGGGATCAGGATGGGAAGAGTATTAATCATGCTCATACACTAAATGGAAGTGCTCTTGCATTGCCCAGGATTATGGCCGCTTTGCTTGAAAATAACCAGACAGAAACCGGTATTCATATTCCTCCCACACTTGTTCCTTATACAGGTTTTGAAATAATCGATTCCTGAAATTATGGGCGGTAATCAGCACCATAAAGATCCTGTGCGGGCATACCTTTTTGCCGGATTGGCTGTTATATTCTGGTCTACCGCAGCATCTGCATTTAAACTTACCCTTGAGCAGATCAATTATATCCAGATTCTTTTTGTTGCAACCCTTACAAGCTGCATAGCTCTTTTTGCCGTTATTTTGGTTCAGCGCAAACTTCCTCTGCTCATATCTGTAACACGCAACGAATTATTTTATTCTGCGTTATTGGGTCTATTGAATCCGTTTCTCTATTATACGGTACTGCTTAAAGCTTATTCCATCTTACCTGCCCAGGTTGCGCAACCGTTGAATTTTACCTGGCCAATCATGCTCGTTATCCTCTCAGTTCCCCTGTTGAAACAAAAGATCTCCATCTTAAGTGCAGGGGCCATGATTGTAAGTTTTGCCGGTGTTTATCTAATTTCTTCCCAGGGAAATCCTTTTGATCTGGATTTTTCCGACCCCTTTGGTGTTTCTCTTGCTTTGGGAAGTTCAGTTCTCTGGGCACTTTTCTGGATATATAATGTAAGGGACCGTAGAAATGAAGTGGTTAAACTTTTCATGTCTTTCTTATTTGCATGTGTATATATAACCTTACTAATGATCATATCCGGCGGGTTTCATTCTTTTAACCTGTATGGCATAACCGGGGCAGTATACATTGGCCTGTTTGAAATGGGATTTACCTTCGTTTTTTGGCTAAAGGCCCTGCAATTTGCCGCTTCATCCGATAAAGTCAGCAATTTAATATATATAACACCCTTTTTCGCACTCCTTTTTATAAATATCATAGTGGGGGAGCAGATTTATTTAACAACTTTCGGGGGACTGGTACTGATCATTGCCGGAATCCTGATGCAGAAATTTCTGGAGCTGGAAAACCGGGCTGTCCGGAGTTCTGTCAAGTGATTATTTTAAGGGTGGAAGCCGGGTATTTAGTTTGATCTTATTTAGATGGTGTCATAAGGGAGCATGTATATCAGGCAAATATTATATGAAAGTTATTTCAAAATGAAAATAAATGTTTGCAGGGAACCGTTTGAACTTAATTGAATAGTCATCTGTTTTTTTAATACCACAAAATTAGCTTAATAACGCATGTGATTCGACCTTCAGGTCAATAAACAACATGAGTGATCCATCGGGTTTGAAAGACTGATAATTATTTACCCTCATAATGTAACTAACTTATTATTAATTTGTTTAACCTATTTTATACAGATGAATCCCCATGATACTAAAGTCTCACAAAATAACATGAATAAAACAGGGGGATCCATG
>CAZFOO010000177.1:0-5861 GCA_964520585.1 uncultured Bacteroidales bacterium | reverse complement strand
ATGAATTTTGAACTTCACATAGCAAAACGGCTCGTAAGGGGAGAAGAGAGAGGAAAAAGCATCTCCGGACCGGTGGTTACTATAGCTATAGCCGGCATTGCGATAGGATTGGCAGTTATGATCATGGCAGCCGCCATAGTTACAGGGTTTAAGCAGGAGATACGGAAAAAGGTCATCGGTTTCGGATCTCATATACAAATAGTTAATTTTGATTCTAACATTTCTTACGAAACAGTCCCTGTAGACAAAGATCAAAACTTTATTCCCGATATAGAAAATATTCCTGAAGTCCGCCATATTCAAACTTTTGCCACCAAAGCAGGTATCATAAGCACCAGAGAAGATATCCAGGGAGTGGTACTTAAGGGTATTGACAATAGTTTTGACTGGTCCTTTTTCGAACAAAATATGGTGGAGGGTGAAAAATTCACCATAACCGACACTACCGGTAACCACGCCGTAATCTCCCGGTCAATAGCATCTTTGCTGAGACTCAGGGTAGGTGATAATTTTGCAATGTACTTTGTACAGGAACCTCCACGCGCCCGGAGGTTTACTATATCGGGAATTTATGAAACTGGTCTGGAAGAACTTGACGAGATCTTCGTGCTGGCAGATATGCGTCATATACAGCGGCTCAACAACTGGGATGAAGATCAGGTTTCCGGTTTTGAAATATTATTGCACGATTATGATAACCTGGACGGTGTAAGTCAGGAGGTAGACGAACTTGCCGGATATACTTTCACAGATGATCTTACAAGGCTTCGTGTTATCAGCATCGACGATAAATACCCACAGTTCTTCGACTGGCTGGAGCTGCTGGATATGAATGTATGGGTAATACTTTCTCTTATGGTAGTTGTTGCCGGTTTCAATATGGTTTCGGGGCTGCTCATACTCATTCTTGAGCGCACGGGCATGATCGGAATATTTAAAGCCATGGGGCTTGAAAATACCCGGCTTCGTAAAATATTCCTCTACCAGTCAGCCTTCCTCATAGGAAAAGGTCTGTTCTGGGGCAATCTGATTGGTATAGGTATAGCACTCTTTCAACACTACACCGGACTCCTTACGCTCGATCAGGCATCATATTTTATTTCCACTGTACCGGTAAATCTGAAGATATCACATCTTATTATGCTCAATGCCGGAACCATGATCATTACAATTGCAATGCTTATTATACCATCCTATATAATAGGCCGGATCAGTCCGGAAAAAACCATACGGTTTGATTAGACTGAACGGTGCGTTAGCTCAAAAACATAATTAATCGGTATCTTTGTGGTTTGGGTTTGACATATATATTCTATGGGCAGCAACTTTATAAGAAATCTTGAATCGGAACTTAAAAATAAATTACCCGGCCGCTTGTCCCAGAACAAAATGGCACCGGCAGCACCTCGCGAATATTATCCTGCAGAATTTACAGGCAAAGCCGGTGTGCTTATTCTCCTTTTTCCCCATAATGGGGAACTCTCAATTGTACTGATAAAGCGCACGGAATATCCCGGGCCCCATAGTGGACAAGTAAGTCTGCCCGGAGGAAAGGCAGAAAAAACAGACAGTTCACAGATAGACACAGCACTCAGGGAGGCAAGGGAAGAGACCGGAATAGATACCGGCAAAGTAAACGTACTGGGAACTCTGACCCCTTTATATATCCCGGTAAGTGATACGGAAGTGCTGCCTGTTGTCGGATACACTGGCAAACAGCCTCAATTTAAAATAAATGCACGTGAGGTTGAGTATCTTATTCAGATACCGGTTAAACATCTTGCAGGGAAAACCATAATAACTGAAAGAAATCTCAGAATAAGGGATCAGGTTATAAGGGCCCCGGGGTATCTAATTAATAGTGAGTACATCTGGGGCGCCACCGCAATGATTCTTTCAGAATTCATGGATATTGCATGTAAGGCAGGTTTTCCTATTCGGGAATAATGTTTTTGTAATGCTCGTAGCGGTTCAGGATTTCTTCTACATAATTAAATGGCTCGTGCCCCCTGGCATAACCATGCCTTACCACAGGATCCAGAAAATAATCTGGATTGGACTTATTCAGAATATAATAGTCCACACTTTCTGTCCACCGGTCAGGATCTTTCTCATATTTTCTTGCCAGTGCCCTGGCGTCAAGTATATGTCCGAGTCCTACATTATATGAAGCAAGAATAAATTTTATCCTTTCTTCCTTTTCAGTTATCCGCTCTTCTAGTATATCATCCAGCCAGCCAATATAACGGACACCCGCCCGGATATTCTCTTCAGGATCTGAGATGTTCCTGACTCCAAACCGTCTTGCGGTATTTGGCATAACCTGCATCAGTCCCTTTGCTCCCGCCCAGCTCTCAGCCTCGCGCCTGAAGCGGGATTCCTGGTATATCATTGAAGCAAGCAAACGCCAGTCCCAGTCAATCTCTTCAGAATACTTTTTGATCAGGTCATCAAAAGCAGATATCCTTCCACTGGAAAGTACATAAAAATCACTCCTGACGATCCTGGCAGAGCGCTGATTCTTAAAATATTTGGCATAAAGAAGCCGGTAATCGATAGTGGATTTGAAATTCACAAGCCAGTCGTTGATTGAATCCAGTAGATGGATATCTCCTTTTTTTACAGCCCATGCAAGATTCTGCGTAAAACTTACAGCTGTCCCTATATCAAGGTTATCGTAATAAGTATGGTTAACCATTGCAATATTCTCATCGGTTACCGTATATTCGATTTTACCTTCTGCTACCATGGTTATTAGTTGCTCGGCAACCATATCAACCTGTTCAATTATGATGGTGTCGCCAATTTCTTCCATAAGGTTTTTCAGTCTCGAAGCATAAGCCGAATTTCTTTGAACATGGACTCTTTTTCCTCCAAGTTCAAGAGGCGACCTGATCAGGTTAAGGTCCAGCTCCCGGTCCGTCATATACTGCCACTCATCTGGCATTCTTTGGATCAGGACCTGGCGTGTCTGGCTGTGCGGTTCAGTAAAATCAACTATGCGGGCCCTCTCACCCGTAACGGTAATGTTTTTAGCGAGCAGATCACAATCGCCGCTTAACAGGCATTGAAAACTCTCGTCGAGATCATTGTTTACTATAACATCCAGACCTACGTCCAGGTGTTCAGCCAAAAGATTCAATAACTCGTATTGATATCCCATCGGCTCGCCCCGGTAAATAAAATAATTTGTGGAATTATAATCTGTTACTGCAACAATACGCCCTTTTTCCTGATAATGCGGAATCTCAGGTTCCTCCGTTTTTTCAGGAGGTTCGGCACATGAGAAAAGGGCAAGACACAACAGAACAAAAAAAGAAGAAATATGATCGATTCTTCTTCTCCCCATAATAATCGATAGTTAATTCACACGAATATACATTTTTTTTTATTCAGAAGAAGTTAAAATTATGTAACCATAAAAATTTTCAGGCTGAACAATTCTTACCATATTTCAAAATTCAGCAACAAAAACAGACAAGATAACTGGTCATATTTTCCAGAAGGATACAAATCTCATGCTGCTTTGTGACTTAAATTAAGAATTATAATCATAAAGTTACATAGGTTTTAAATGCACAATTTGAATTGCCTGCAAGTTAATTCAGGCGGATTATTAACTAGATTACTCAACTTTATAATCATTATAATTAATTATAAAAGGACCAGGAGAGACCGAATTTAAACAATTGCTGTTTCCTGGGATAATGAAGAACGCTAAAATATTCAGGATCCAGATATCCGGCATTCAAATGTTCGGCTTTAAAAAACATCCGGGTTCTCTTGTGCTTGAAATTAATAAAAACATCAAGGTAGGGATAATTCTCCAATGGTCTTTCATCCTGAAGATAAAACTGCGAGGTTGCAGGCTGATAAGCATATCCGTAGTAACCGGTGGCATAGTATATATCAAAACCGATTTGCATATTCAGTATATCGCGGATAAGTGTCTGTTCAAACCAGGTTGAATGGTAGAGACTTATATCAGGCAGGGGAAGGATATTCTTGTTACCTGAAATCTGGTAATTGATGATATTCCGGAAATTAAATTTCCATAAGGGGATGTCTTTTTTTAAAGAAAGTCCGATTACAGGTATAATATCACCGTATTGTTGAGGATTTGCTGTGTCTTCAAAATAAATATAGTTATTGATGAGATCAAAATTTGCGGAAATCATGAAATTTCTTTCAGGCATGCTTATTGAACCCCCAATACCACTTTCACCTGTACGCCGGAAGTCATTTTCCCATGAAAAATGATTAGATGAAAATGACCGGAAAAACAGTGACGGGGTAGTCTCTTTTTGTTTGATTGAGGCCTCCAGGAGGGATCTGTTTTTCCCTTCGAAAAGATCGAAACTGATCCCGGCCTGTAATTCATATTCACCTGACTTGTAACCCTGTAAATAATAACTGCCTTTACCCCATATACCAAACACATCCCCAATACTTCCCCTGGCAAATGCAGTTAATCCACTGGTTCCGTACTTATGCTCCTCTCTGTCCTTTACAAGGGTATCAGTTGGCTCCGGAAAAAAATAATACGCCGGTGCAGATTGGCCTGATCCAAAAAGGAAGGTAGTATCAGAAGGAATATTGTAACTACCCTTTGTAAGCTCATGTTTAATTCCTCCCTTTGCACTGAAATTTACAATCCCCCTGGAGAACTCTGGGAGCTGCAGCATCAGGGTATTGGTCAGACTCCGGTAATACAGGGAATCAAAAGTACGGTTAGAATTTATAAGCACATCGGGGTAAAACCCAGATTGGGGATTGTCGTCTTCGTAAGTCCTTTTATAATGATCGAAATGAAATACGTGAAATATTTCAAACCGCTCAATCCATGATGATCCGGAATCATCCAGTGTATCATTACCTGAATACAGAAAAGGTTGCCATGACTGGGAGAAAAACAAGCTTTGATTTCTCACTCCACTCCTGACATTCTGAAGCCGTACAGAAAGATCCTGGGTCTCCAGAGCTTCATTATAAAGGCTTTCATCGTCTGCCAACCCCCCGTTCTCAAAGACCCTGGCAGCATTTAAATTAAGATTGGCATGTAACTCATAATTATCATACTCATAGCTGGCAAATAATGAAATGGCATTTGTTACCGCCTCCTGCTGCTGATAGTGTCCGTCAGAATTTATATTTAAATACCGGAACCCGATATTGAAGTCCGGATTCACATTTTGGGTATGTAATACAGAAAGAATTTTTTCATTCTGATCTCTTGGTCCCCCGGTAGAGAAGTCCAGTAAAGAAAAGGGCCTTCGCGTGTTATAATATTTAGTCTCCGATGGATGTCGCAGGTAAACGCTGAAATGATCCATGAAAAAGAAATCCCGGTACAAACCTCTGTCTGAAAAATAATTTGACATGGCGGCTAGTCCGGCATTACCAAGATAAGAAGAAGATACAGCACGACGAAACACCGGGTTATGAACATGAAAAGCATAAATTGCCGTATCAATCTCAACTCTCTCTTTGGCAGTGTAAAGATCAATCAGTTTCCATGAATGGATAAGCTCAACTTCATCAGGCTGATCAGCGAATGATTCACTAAATGTAAGAATAAGGAACCCCGTTAAAAATGAAATTTTTAAAAATAACCTGCTCCGGAACAAACTGACGGGCTTCGAAAAATGCCGGTAATTTAACATATTAATCAGTAAAAACTGATTTAAAACACATTGTTTCATTAAATTGCTATAGGAACTATATGATTAATAAGGCATAAATATAAACAATACATAATTAACGTAATAAAGAAAAAATGCGTGTGCCAAATTTTTTAAAAGTAATGATTTGGATCGTTCATAACAAAAAATCCCGGATACCTTAAACAGGTTCCGGGATTG
>CAZFOO010000176.1:0-5899 GCA_964520585.1 uncultured Bacteroidales bacterium | reverse complement strand
CTCATCTTCTGATATAGCACAAAAAACGCTTGCCCCCCAATATCCGGCTCCCCAATATCTTGGTTCAGCATCAGGTACTTTGGTATAATAGACATAATATGTATTGCCTACTTTTATTACATCGCTGGGATCGCGGCGTGTAACGCCCGCTTCAAAACCGATTCCGGTCACTTCCTCGAAATTAAATTTTGTATTTGAAAATTTCTCCTTAATAGAATTAATTTCCTGATCTGGTAAAGAAAATGAATATAAAAGGCCAAGGCCAACGAATAAAATGAATCCTGATTTTTTCATCTTCCTCATTTATAATAATTTAAATAAACTATTTTTCAAGGTAATATAAGGCTAATTCTTTAATCTTCGGGGCGCCTTTCGAGTCAGAAATTTTCAGACATATTTCAGATACATCAACCGTATCAAACTGATGAATAAATTTATGGCCAATGCATGAGCCTTTAAAAATTTCCTGCCAGCCATCAGCAGTATTTCCTTCGATAATAAATTCCCTGACACGTTCACCCTGCGCAATATTTTCCATTATAACTACCTGGTTGACAGTTTTCATCTCAGGAAGTTTTAGTGTGATTGTTTCCCCTGTTCCGGATGTAACAGCCAGCGGATTAGAAAACCTTTTTTCAATCTCCTGTCCAAATTCTATCAGCCTTATTGAATCCTTTTCCGGAATCAACCCTTCAGGGTTTGGAGTAACACCCATTATCAGTGTGGTATTATGACCTACTGAATTATTTGGGCTGGTGTTTTTCAAAAACCGACAACACATCTGGTCCTCCCTGTTCCGGCCCATGAGCACCACCATCAAACCAAACTATGGTCCAGTCCCCGTATCGGCTGAATATTTCTTCCACAATCTCCTCAATCATATGATTGTAGTGCTGCTGACGATTTTTAGCAAACTGGTTATCGCCATTCACTTTAAAATCATAAATACCATAAAATGCATTCCACCGTGTCCCAATATAAACACCCGGCAGAATGCCGTACTTTTCGCATGATGCTTTAAAATCACGCAAAACATCGCCTTCTCCATCCTGCCATTTAAGGGCCCTCATACTATAGGGAGTAGCATCACTTTGGTGATGGAAAAAACCGGTTTCATGACTAACGGTCAAAATGGCAATTTTAAAACCAGCTTCTTTTAATGTCTTTACCCATTGGTCTGTATTGTATTTCTGCGGGTTAAATATGTTGTAATCCTCAACCGGAGTGATACGGGCTTTACTTTGTACGTATAACTCACCATCGTGGGCATGAAGATCCCAGCAAACGAGCGCTGCCAGTTCGGCATTTTGCCAGTCTAACTGAGCCTTGGTTGGAACAGGGACTTCCGGTTGCCCCCAGCTTTTTAATCCATATGCCAATAAGCATACTACTATTATTAATTTCAGTTGCACAGCTTTATTTATTATTAATTTCAAATTCAGCTAAAACAGCCCAATGGTCCGAAGGCCAGTCGGAATCCAATTTAATCTCCCTATTTCCTTCTGAACCTGTAACCGTGTATGCTGCAATGCAGTTCGAGCCTGAATTTTTACAGATGTTATTTTTCATAAAATCTGTAAAAATCCAGAAACAGCTTCAAAATAATAGATAAAAATAGTATAATAGCACTTGCAAAAGTAAATAATCGAATGCATTTTTACTTTTTATGCACTTTATGGGTGTTTATCAGGATAATCTGCTACTTTACCTCTTTAAACCGGGCCATGGGCAGGTCGATAAAGCTTTTTTAATATCTCGTATATGAACTCAAAGGAACGGCTTCAGGCAACATTGCAACATAAACAACCCGACAGGATCGTTGTCGATTTCGGGTCAACCGGAGTGACCGGGATGCATGCAAAAAGCATCGAGGGGTTAAGGGAGTATTACGGACTGGAATACCGGCCTGTGAAAGTCGCCCGGCCCTACCAGATGCTGGGTGAGATTGAGGAGGACCTGCTGGATATTATGGGTGTGGATGTGCTGGGAGTGAAGTCCTCCAGGAACGAATATGGTATTGAGAATAAAAACTGGAAGGAGTTTGAAACTTTTTGGGGACAGGTAGTTCTCGTACCGGGCGAATTCAATACAACCACTGATGATAACGGCGACCTGCTGATATACCCGCAGGGAGATACTTCGGCGCCACCGAGCGGCAGGATGCCTGTTTCAGGATACTTTTTTGACACCATCATTCGCCAATCCACTTTAGACGAATCAAAACTCGATCCGGAGGATAATCTTGAAGAGTTCGGGTATGTGACTGATCAAAGTCTGCAATACTGGAAGGGTATACTGGCCAAGGCCGGAACATCCGGAAAGGGGATAATTGCCGGCTTCGGGGGAACAGCACTGGGAGATATTGCACATGTTCCGGCTCCGGCCCTGAAGAATCCTCGTGGCATCAGGGATATTGAGGAGTGGTACATGTCGCTGCTGATACGGCCTGATTATATTCACGGAGTATTTGAAAAACAAACTGATATAGCTCTTCATAATCTCTCCAGGTTTGCCCCGGTTGCAGGAGATATTGTTGATGTAGCTTATATATGTGGCACTGATTTCGGTACCCAGAATTCACTTTTCTGTGCTCCGGAGACCTTTGATGAGCTGTATAAGCCTTATTACCGTAAAATCAACGACTGGATTCACTCAAATACCCGCTGGAAAATCTTCAAGCACTCATGTGGTGCAATATTTGATTTGATTCCGAATTTAATCGATGCAGGATTCGATATTCTTAACCCGGTCCAGATAAGCGCCACGGGTATGGATCCGGTTAAACTGAAAGCAGCCTACGGCAAAGATATTGTTTTCTGGGGTGGGGGTATTGATACGCAGCAGGTACTGGCATTCGGTAAGCCGGAAGAGGTCAGGGAGCAAGTTTTGAGTCAGTGTGATATTCTGGGCAGGAATGGAGGCTTTGTGTTCAGTACAGTTCATAATGTACAGGCAAATGTACCAACTGAAAACCTGGTGGCAATGCTTGATGCTGTCAGTGAATTTAATGGAAATAGTTAACAATGTGGTCATTCTGATTAAAATATTATTATGGTAACATCCATAATAACAAAGATTAAATTTCATTAAATGCTCATGAATCCCCACGATACTAAAGTCTCACAAAATATCATGAATTTCACATTCGCAAACTATTGCAAAACGAGACAAAACATTGCATGTGAAATCGACCGAAGGTCAATAAAGCATGGATGATCCATGGATTGAAAAGCTAAATATCCTTACCATGAATTTGTAACACATTGTTAAACTGCTTCCTAACTATACTGTATGCGAATGAAAAAAATAATAGGAATAGATGTCGGCGGAACTGTAATAAAGGGTGTTGTGATAACTGAAACAGGAGAAGTGCTTGTTCAGAAAACATTGCCTACCAATGATAAAGGCAGCTTTTCTGAATGGAAGGAAATTACCAGGCAACTGGTACAGGAATTAAAATCAGCCTGTAAGGAAACTTCATGCCTTACAGGACTTGCCGCCCCGGGAATACCGGATGAGCTGCACTCTGCCATATCATTTATGCCGGGCCGGCTCGAGGGTATAGAAAACTTTAACTGGGGTAACTATTTTGGTGATGAGGAAGTATTTGTTCTGAACGATGCTCATGCAGCTTTAATGGCAGAATCCAGTTTCGGGGCAGGGAAGGATCTTGACAACATCGTGTTGCTTACCCTGGGAACCGGAGTTGGAGGAGGTATTCTTATCGATAGAAAATTATATACCGGACTCGGGCTTATGGCAGGTCATTTCGGACACATTACTATTGATGCAAGCCGTCATGAGACCGGGATTACCGGTTCTCCCGGCACCCTTGAGCAGGCTATAGGTAATACAACTGTTAGCCTCAGAACTTCAGGCCGTTATAGCTCAACTTCGGAACTGGTTGATGCATATAAGAGCGGAGATAGCTTTGCAACATATATATGGCTTGACTCGGTGCGCAAGCTCTCACTTGCCATCTGCTCAATATCCAACTCAATATCTCCAGATGCTGTGATCCTGGGAGGAGGAATTACCAATGCCGGTGATGGTCTGTTTAAACCCTTAAATGATTTTCTGGATGTATATGAATGGAGGCCTGGCGGGAAGAAGACCCGGATTCTGCAGGCACAGTATTCAGAACTTTCCGGCGCTGTAGGGGCTGCAGCTTTTGCAATGGTAAGAAGTTCAAAAGCATAAAAAAGCACTGTCAACAGGTAATTTTGCATCCTTAAAATAGTAAGTTGTTACTAAAACAGCCTTTTATTTATAATTGTATTTGTATTTTGCATTTTCTATTGTAATTAAGAACCGGTGGAATCCGGATTATATGATTTTTCACTTTACCTTTTAAAAATGAAGAGAACTGCTGGCTCCCTTTTCTTAATAACCCTGATCCTGGCCGGGATCTCTTACTCTTGCCAAACTGCAACAGATGAGTGCAGGGCTGTTAATCTTAAAACAGAATACCTGGTCAATCCCCTGGGTATTGACACTCCGGAGTCAAGGCTGACATGGCAACTGGAAGATGAGAGGGAAGGAGCTGCACAGACTGCCTACAAGGTGGTTGTAGGTACGGATCCGGAAGAGGTGGCGAAGGGAATCGGAAACACCTGGAATACGGCTAAAGTAATTTCCGGCAAGATGATGATCAGGTATGGTGGACCGGAACTTAAGCCGTTCACCCGCTATTTCTGGTCTGTTACCGTATGGGACATGGATGGAAACAAAATACCGGCTCCCGGTACAGGCTGGTTTGAAACGGGAATGATGCAGCCATCCAACTGGAAGGGGCACTGGATAACCGATACCAGGGATGAAGACCGGGAGCCTGCTGCGTATTACCGGAGGGACTTTTCTCCAGGTGACGAAATTCAGGAAGCCAGGGTATATATTGCAGCAGGAGGATATTATGAGCTGTACCTTAACGGCGTAAAATCAGGAGATCATATGCTTGATCCCGCAAAGACCCGTTATGACAGAAGGATAATGTATGTTACCCATGATGTGACAGATATGCTGAACAGCGGTGAAAACACGATGGGTGTGATAATTGGAAATGGATGGTATAACCACCAGAGCACTGCCGTCTGGTTTTTTCATGAGGCTCCATGGAGAGCAAGGCCCTCTTTTTGTGCTGATTTGAGAATAACCTATGAGGATGGTTCCACAGAGATCATTAGTACGGGAGACAGATGGAAAACATCTCCCGGACCGATAATTTTCAACAGCATATATACAGGAGAACATTATGATGCTCGTCTGGAACAGGAGGGATGGGATTCACCCGGCTTCGATGATTCCGGATGGTTTAATGTGATAAAAGTACCGGCTCCTTCGCAGAACATCGTATCACAGGTAATGCATCCGGTAAGGAAAACAGAGGTGATCCCTGCTGAGGAAATGGTTAAATTTGATGAGCAAACATATGTTTTTGATCTGGGCCGTAATATAGCCGGTGTTGCGCAACTTGTTGCCAGCGGTGAGGAGGGAACAGAAATTTGGCTTAAGCACGGAGAGAGACTTGACGCTACAGGTAGAGTGGACCAGTCCAATATAGACCAGCATTACCGGCCGGAGGATGATACGGATCCATTCCAGACTGATATTTTTATCCTTTCGGGGAAAGAAACGGATGTTTTTATGCCCCGTTTTAATTATAAAGGGTTCAGGTATGTCGAAGTTACGGCGGACAGGCCCATTGAACTGGCAAAGGAGGATCTGACCGGATACTTTATGCATAGTGATGTGCCGGAGGCCGGACATATAATTACCTCAAATGAAACCATCAACCGGATATGGTGGGCGGGAAACAAATCTTACCTCGCCAATCTTTTCGGTTATCCCACCGATTGTCCGCAGAGGGAAAAGCTGGGATGGACAGGTGACGGTCATATTG
>CAZFOO010000175.1:0-6086 GCA_964520585.1 uncultured Bacteroidales bacterium | reverse complement strand
TTGTATGAATATAAGGATGGACTGAACCGGTATTTTAAAACTCTGGGGCCTGAAGCTCCGGTTAAAAATCTCGAAGAGCTAATAGATTTTAACCGGACTGATTCAGTAAGCCTTAAATATTTTAACCAGAGATATCTCGAAATGGCGAATGAAAAAGGCGACCTGAATTCTCCGGAATACCTGGAAGCCTTGTCCGCTATGCAAATTGGAAGCCGGGAGGAAGGTATAGATCGGGTTATGATTGAACATGGCCTTGATGCCTTAATGGCACCCACCGGGAGTCCTGCCCGGAAAACCGACCTGGTGAACGGGGACAACTTTCAGCTGGGAAGTTCATCCCCGGCAGCTCACGCCGGATATCCAAATATTACTGTACCTATGGGTTTCGTTGATGATCTGCCTGCAGGAATATCATTTTTCGGAACGGCATGGAGTGAACCTGTTCTCATCGAAATTGCCTATGCATATGAACATGGCACCAACCATCGCCGTATTCCTGAGTTTAAAATGACGGATTAGAAACTCACCTTTGACCGACTCATATTTTCAAAACATTACCCTTTCATATCCAGATTTATTGGATGATTATACTCTGGTTAAGCCTTCAACCAGAAACATATTTTATATTAAAAAACGACGGATTTTTATATGTGTCGTTCAATTTTCCGCCGAACGACTAATTATAAATACGTTATAAATTAAATATTTCTGTAATACTTGTAATTAATGGTAAATTAAGGCATTACGTCTTGCAAAAATACAGATAACCAGTAATTCAGCTAAAAGTCCTCTGAAATTTTTATTGTTTGGAATATTTTATTAGCTTCGCGTGATACTTTTGAAAAGAAGACAATATATGTTCGGTTATTTATCTTCAATAATCCATATGTATCGTGTTAGTCCCTGTCTCCTATTGTTTTTGAGATTGAACAATCCTATAAGAAATACCGTTTTGTATATACGGTTATCGGAATCCTGCTTTTGACCGGTTTAAAAATTAATATTACGGCATTCGTTTGATTTACCGTAATGCGTTAATAATATAATTATTAACTAACCTGGATTTTAAACAGGTATTCCTGAAATTGAAATTAATTATTTGATTGATAACATTATCATATAATACCATTTCATTTCACATAACACTCAAAATTAATCTATTAACTTATAAAAACTTAATTATTTTATGAACTTTTTTGACCAGAGAAAAAAGAAAATAATAATTTTATTGATTGGTTTCTTAATTTCTACCCCGTTAATTTTCTCGCAATCTGACGATGATGAGGACTATCTGAATATTGGGGGTGCATTCAGACTGAATATAGTCAGTCAAAACTATGAAAGTGATCCTGTTGCTACCGACACATATGCCACCTTCGATACCTGGCGGCTTAACGTAGATGCAAGGTACAGCAATGTGGTCCTTAATTTTGAATACCGGTTCTATCCAACATTCAACACTCACTTTATCCATCATGGTTATGTTGGATATGACTTTTCCAATGATCTTAACATGCAACTTGGTGTTACTCAGGTTCCTTTTGGTAATCTTACCTATAACTCCCATAGTTGGTGGTTTATGACTACTTATTATCTTGGACTGGAAGATGATTATGATATCGGAGTAAAATTCGATTACGATATAGGTGAAAAACTGAATTTGAAAACTGGTTATTTCCGTCAGGCTGAACCTGCTGGTCCGGCTTACGGTAATGCAAGTTTTGGGGGACCGGGGGCAGGTACTTATTCGTACAACGTTATTCCAGGAGGTGCTGATATTTCTGAGGAGGGGAATACCACTTCAATCCGGGAACTCAATCAGTTTAATCTCCGGTTAGGGTATGAAGTTTTTGAAGGAACCGAGCTGGGTTTTTCGGGACAGATCCAGGGCTTGTATAATTCAGTACTTAATGATACTGAATATGGACATGCAGTTGCAGCACATCTTAATTCTGACTTTGATAATTTTAATTTAAAGCTACAGTATACTGCTTATAATTTTAAAGCCCGGGACGATGAAGGAAATATAGTCGATCGTGTTCAGATGGGAGCTTATGGTGATCCTTATTACGGTGATGGGGTTGCCGCCAGAGCAAATGTCCTATCAGCCGGTCTGGCATATAATATTGATGTGGAATGGGGACCAATAAGCAACATATTGCCTTACATTGATTATTCTCTTATGACTAAGGACGGTGCCCTTGAAGTAAATGGTTCTTCATTTGATTTTCAGGATTCCCACATGCTTGTGCCTGGTTTTATGGTAACTGCCGGAAATATATACACTTATGTTGATCTGGCTATGGGTAAGAATCATCCGTGGCTAACCGATGCTTTTGGTAAAGGTCTGGGAGCCGGTCATTTATACAGTGATGATCCTGATAATTTGCATTTCGAACCTGGAAAAGCAGGTCAGCCTGTTCCCGTAGGATCGATGGACTGGAATATGAGGTTTAATATTAATTTGGGTTATTACTTCTGATTCTTTTCGGGTTTTGTGATCCTTGCAGATAGCCTGAACCTGGTTGTAACATAAATAAGTATCCATCATTATAAAATGCGATTTTTATTTATTAATTGAATTACAGAATACTAACTTAGTGTTTTATTGCGAATCAAAAAATATAGATTATGAAAAAGAGTAAGATGATTTTTAAAAGTTTTACAGGTATTTTAATGTTTGCCTTTATTGCATTTCAAATGCAATCATGTGAACCTGCAGTTGATGAAATTGAACTCGGATATGTGCTTTGGGACTCTGAAATTGCATCCACTCATGTGGTTGCAGCTATTATAGAGGATGATCTCGGACACCAGGTATCCATGCGGGCTGTTGATGCCGGTCCCATGTGGATGGGGGTGGCCCGTGGCGATTTTGATGCTATTGTTGCAGCCTGGCTGCCTACTACCCATGAAGCCTACCTGGAACAGACCCGCGACCAGGTAGAAAATCTCGGACCAAACCTCGAAGGAGCAAAGATAGGATGGGTTGTTCCGGAATATGTGCCTGTTAACAGCATCGATGAACTGGATGAGCACGAAGAAGAATTTAACAGTCAGGTTATAGGGATTGATCCCGGCGCCGGACTCATGGCTGCCAGTGACGAAGCGCTTGAGGTATACGATCTTGATTATACATTGGTTGAAGGTTCCGGAGCTGCAATGACAGCTGCGCTGAGACGTGCTATTGAACGTGACGAATGGATCGCGGTCACCGGTTGGACACCACACTGGAAATTTGTGGCCTTTGATCTTAAATATCTGGAAGATCCGGAGAATGTCTTTGGCGATGAGGAATATATTGCTACAATCGTGCATCCTGACCTCCAGGAAAAAGCACCTGATGTATATACTTTCCTGGATAATTTTCACTGGTCCACTGATGATATGGGGGAAGTCATGATGATGATCGAAGATGGGATGGAACCTTTTGACGCGGCCAGGCAATGGATATCAGAAAACAGGGACATGGTAGAAGGCTGGTTGCCGCAATAACCAGCAAAGTTAAGATAAAACCATCTAAATATTACAGGATTTGCCATTTCAGAACCTTATTACCGATGAAACAGGCAAATCCTTTTAAGACTCCCTAATTAGAAATTAAAATAATACATGGCACCATCAATACCCATTTTAGGCGTCTTATCATATTACCCGGATATCTCTTTTTACACCAGGAGTCGAATCATGGATTATTAACACATTGTTAAACAGATTGCTAACTATACTTTATAAGAATGAAACAAAAAAATGGAAGACAAAATTGTTGTTAAAAATTTATCAAAAGTTTTTGGGAAAAATCCCGGCAAAGCTTTGAAAGCTTTGAAAGAGGGTAAGTCAAAAGAAGAAATTCTACGCGACCAAAAGCAGATGGTAGGAGTATATGATGTTTCCTTCTCAGTGAAAAAGAGTGAGATCTTTGTGCTGATGGGATTATCCGGGAGCGGTAAATCTACATTACAACGTTTGATCAATCGCTTACATGAGCCATCCGCAGGAGAGATCATAGTTGAAGGAACAGATATTACAAAGTTGAATAAAAAAGATCTAAGGAATTTTCGCAGAAAGCATTTCTGTGGAATGGTTTTTCAAAACTTTGCAGTATTACCACATCGCACTGTCCTTGAAAATGTTGAATTTGGGTTGGAGCTGCAAGGAGTTGATAAAGAAAAGAGACGAGAAAAATCCAAAGAGATAATAAAGATAGTGGGACTGGAAGGAAATGAGAGTAGTATGCCCTCTGAACTTTCTGGTGGTATGCTTCAGCGTGTGGGACTGGCAAGAGGATTAACCGTTGATGCTGATATTATGCTTATGGATGAGGCCTTCAGCGCCCTGGATCCGCTTATCCGCACCCAAATGCAGAATGAGCTTATCGAACTGCAGGACAAGATGCAGAAAACGATTATTTTCGTAACCCATGATCTGGATGAAGCTTTTAAGCTTGGTAACCGCATTGCCATTATGTATAATGGCAGGATCGTCCAGATAGGCACTGCCGAAGAAATTATCTCAAGGCCCGCCAATGACTATGTAAAGGCATTCGTAGAGGATATGAACCGTTCAGCTGTTCTTACGGCAGGTACTGTAATGCATCGCCCTGAAGACACTGCCTTTACCGGAGACGGACCCCGTACAATGGCAAGAAAGATCAGAAAAAACGCACTGACCGGAATACTGGTTACCACAACCAAACGGGAGCTTAAGGGATATGTGAGGGCCAAAGAGTTGGCAGATTATATCAGGAAAAATGAGGACAAGGAAAATATCCCTTTCGATAAATCATTGCTTCACAAGCCGGCGCAGGTATATGAAGATACTCCTCTTAACGAGGTTATCAATCTTTATTCTGAGGATCATAAGTTCGGACCTATTGCGGTTACCGATAAAGACAATAAACTGAAGGGAGTCATTGTACGGGGAGCTCTTATTGCTGCATTGTCGGAATCATTCAGGCCTGAACCATCTGAGACTTCGGAAAATACGGGAGACCATGAATCTTCAAAATCTCCTGAGACTCCTGAGGTTTCCGGAAATACCGGCGGCACATAATCTAATAAATATCCTAATTCTTTTTAGTCACCTGAGGTTTGGAAACCTTCTGAAAAATCTGAGAATTGTAAAGACTAACTGATTAAAAACATAAAAATATGTTTCCTTTTAGAATTCCGTTAAGAGACTGGGTTACCGATGCAGTAAATTATTTAGAAACTGAATTTGCCGTTTTTTTCGACGGGTTCAGTGCACTTGTGTATTTTCTGGTTGATAACCTGAAAGATGGAATGTTGTTTTTGCATCCACTGGTTCTTATGCTGATAATCGTTGCTGTTACATGGTATATGGCAGGTTGGAAGAACAGTATTATTGCCTTTTTAGGATTACTTCTTTCTGAAAATATTGGATTGTGGGAGGCGTTTGTAGAAACTCTTGCCCTGGTTTTAACCTCAGAGATTCTTGTAGTTATTCTTGGATTGCCCCTTGGCATATGGGCTGCAAGAAGTGATCGTTTTCATGCTGTCATTCGGCCAATACTTGATTTTATGCAAACCATGCCTGCTTTCGTATATCTTATTCCTGCTGTGATGTTTTTCGGACTTGGACTAGTACCTGGTGTTGTGGCTACTTTTGTTTTTGCCCTTCCTCCGTTGATAAGGCTGACCACTTTGGGGATCAGGCAGGTCCCCCACGAACTGGTGGAAGCGGCAGATGCTTTCGGGGCAACAGCCATGCAAAAACTTCTGAAGGTACAGATGCCTGTAGCCAAACCAACAATTCTTGCAGGTCTGAATCAGTCCATTATGCTAGGGTTGTCCATGGTAGTTATTGCTGCAATGATTGGTGCTGGCGGACTTGGAGCCGATGTTCTCAGGGGGATACAGAGGCTTCAGGTTGGACAGGGATTTGAAGCCGGATTGGTGGTGGTTATTCTTGCAATTATTCTCGACAGGATTACAGCCGGCTTTGGGGTAAGGAAAAAATCAGGAAATCAATAGGTTCGTTTTTTCCATATTGCCGTAACCTGGTGTTCATATGGAAGTGTAAACGTAGCATATGATAAAATAAAGCTTTTAATAAAAAACCGGTAA
>CAZFOO010000174.1:0-6213 GCA_964520585.1 uncultured Bacteroidales bacterium | reverse complement strand
TGGCATCATACCGTGAAGGATATGTTAACCTGATTGGTGACGGCAACTGGAAAAATCGTAATTTCTATTACTTTACGCACGATTCGAAACACCTGGGGCTAACTCAATCATGGCATAACCGTGAGCCATTCAGCCTTTACCAGAAAAGTTTCTTCCCGATTTTGCCAACAGTATCGTATAAGGTGTTTTTTGAATAAGGACCGGGGCTTTCACCCATTTTACTATACTTTGCTTTACAATACTAAAATTTATAACCTAAAGAAATTGAAAAATTTCTATTGTACATACTACCATTAACCTCCCCAGCATATGCTGTTTCAGCTGAATTCATGAGGTAATAATTTTCAGTTAAATGATGGCGCAGAAAATCATGGTCAGTTTGCTTCTAAACCAACTTAAGATTTTTACATTTGGCATAAAGGATACCGGGCTTCTGGCAGATTGCAAAGCCCCGTAAGGACGGGATTAGCTTGAACTAGTCATAGGCGGATGGGTAACAGCAAGGTTGCAGGAAACAATCCCGAGAATTAGCTCTCTTTTACAATTTGCCTATTGGTTTACATTTTCATATATTTGTGATTATTTGTAAACCGTGACTCAAATACTATGAAAGAGATATTTAGCAAACGGCTCAAAAGTGCCAGAACTCTGGCTGCCATTTCTCAAGACCAACTGGTAGAGAAAATGGGGAATATTGTGTCTAAAAATGCTATTTCTAAATATGAAAAAGGTCAGATGATGGCAGACAGTACCATTCTGCTTGCCTTGTCAAAAGCATTAGAAGTTAAACCCGATTATTTTTTCCGTCCATTTACTGTTCAAATAGAAAAGTTAGAGTTTCGAAAAAAGCAAAGACTATCAATTAAAGATTTAAAGGCTATTAAGCAAACTGTAACCGATTTTGTGGAGCGGTATATAGAAATAGAACAATTCTTAAATATTGCGTCCACTTTTGTAAATCCTATCAAAGCTTTTGTTGTTTCTTCAATAAAAGATATTGATAGTGCAGCTTTACAGGTTCGCACTGAATGGAAAATAGGTTTAAATGCTTTACCCAATGTAATCGACCTTTTAGAAGATAATGAGATTAAAGTTATTGAAGTAGACGCACCAGACGAATTCGATGGCTTTTCGGGTTGGGCTGATGGCAAAATCCCCATAGTAGTTATAAATAAAAACTATAGTATTGAACGCAAGCGTTTAACTGCCTTGCACGAATTCGGGCATTTAATACTTAACTTTAGCGATACTATTTCCGATAAGGAAAAAGAAAGGTTTTGTTTCCAGTTTGCCGGGGCTATGCTTATTCCCGAACCTACTTTTAAATCAGAATTTGGGAATATTCGTTCACACTTATCCATACCCGAATTGATTGCCGTAAAAGAATCCTACGGCATTTCCATTCAGGCAATCATGGCAAGGGCAAAGGACTTAGGTGTAATTAACCAACCACAGTTTATTTCGTTCCGTAAATGGATTGGTCGCAACCGTACCGAAGAAGGTTTGGGCTCATTTAAGGGAATGGAACAAGCATTTCGTTTTAAGCAATTAATATACAGGGCAGCAGCCGAAGAAGTAATTTCGTTAAGCAAGGCAGCCAATTTGTCTAACCAGAAATTAGCCGAATTTCGCAAAGAATTTGTAGCCCTGTGAAAATAATTGTCAATGATGCAAACATACTAATAGACCTTGTAGATCTGAGAATTCTACCATACTTCTTTCAGCTTGAATTTGAGTTTCATACAACGGCAATTATCCTTGATGAACTCTTTGAAGAGCAGAAAGAAGCCTTGTTTCCTTATATTAAAACAGGCAATTTAATTGTTGACTATATTTCAGACGAAGATTTAACAGAAATCCTTAAGATCAGGGCAACTAAACCAAATCTATCGGAACAGGATTGTTCAGCCTTTTACCAGGCACAAAGATACAAAGCAGCCCTTATTACAAGCGAAAATACTCTCAGGAAGTTTGCTCAGTCAAATAACCTGGAAGTTCACGGGCATTTATGGATATTCGATAATTTAGTAAATAATGAAATTTTACCGGGTATTACCGCAGTAAAGAAACTGGAAGAATTATGCAATGTAGTAAATCCACAATTGGGTTTACCCGGGAACGAATGCCAAAGGAGAATTAAGCTATGGAGCAAATAATGTTTGTACTTATGAAAGAACGGAAGCTTTCCATTCTTAATAAGACTTAGTATGATTGTACTGATAAAGAGCAATTGTGAGATACCAAAGTAATCAAGGGATTAATTGAGCAAGTATATCAATTCAGTCGTGTGAATTGACAGCCGGCACAAGGGACTGAATAAAAAACTTGCTAGTTTCTTCTTCTGAACAGCCTTTTCAAAAAAGAAGGCCTTTCTTTTTCTTCCCGGAGCTTGGTTTCAGGCTTATCGATTTCAATTTCGATAGTTCTTTCATCCCTTTTGAATATGTCAACAAAGCGCTCAAAAATGTTTCTTTCCTCAAGTTCATGACAATCCATTGCGCTTCTCAATTCGGGGGGTAACGCAGGGAAAAGAGTTACAAAGCGGCCGGCAAGCTCTCTATTCTGCTGAACATCCTGCAATGTCAATGCTACCAGTGGAAGAGCCAGGGCACTTCCTGAACCGCCTGATCCCCTGAAATGAATTGATGACGTTGACGCTCCTGCCCTGCTTACCATAACAATTCCTGGATTATATGCCGCGAACCATGCATCGCCGTAATTCTGGGATGTCCCTGTTTTACCTGCAAGTGGCATATCAATGCCATATATATTCCTCAATGAAATTCCCGTGCCCTCATTAATTGCCTTCTGCAGCATGGCATTCATAAGCATGGTAGTTCGTTGAGACATTATTCTGGTTCTTTCCCTGTTTACCGGTTTTTCATAGATAACCTCACCATCCCCGGTGAGGATAGACTCGATGCCGTAGGGATTAATTTTATAACCTCCGTTTGCAAAAGCAGAATAGGCTACTGCCGTTTCAAGCACACTGGCTTCGGCCGTGCCAAGAGCAAGAGAGGGATGAAAAGAGAGGGGAAAGGAAAAGCCCATATCATTCCAGAGAGAGTCAATTTTGCCAAAGCCGGTATCAAGAAAAAGGTTAAAAGTAGGGACATTGAGAGATTGGGCCAGTGCTTCGGAAAGTGAATATCTTCCGCCATAGGTACGGTCATAATTCACCGGAGTCCAGTTGTCGTAATCGACAAGAACAATTGAATCATTATCATAATACTGGCAGGGCTCAATTCCCTTTTCCAGCGCAGCTGCGTATAATACAGGTTTGAATGCCGAGGCCAGCTGCCGGCGGGCAAGTATCTGGTCAAAGGGCTGCGTTTGAAAATCAATACCCCCGACCCATGCCTTAACTGCCCCTGTTTCCGGATCAAGTGCCAGCAATCCTCCGTGCAGCATTGTGAGCGCATTTTTAATACTGTCCGCTACGGTAAATAATTCATTTTGGGAACCTTCCCAATTGAAAGTCCGTTGAAAAATAGTGTCATTGACGCGTTCATTTAAATTCATCCTGTCCGTTTCCCGGCGGGCTACATCCTCAAGAAGCCTCTTTCCCGCCACACCGGCATACTGATCGCTGAGCCTCTTTTGCATATGAGGCAAATGATTACGAAAAGCATTCAGGGCGGAATACTGCAAATCAAAACTCAGTGAAGTATTTATTACTAGCCCGTCTTCATCGAGGTTCCATTTCTGGCCCGTAAGTGAATCGATATCTTGCAGTATCTGCTCTGCCTCCTTTTTAACATGGACCAGGAAATAACCGGCCGGGTTTTGCACTTCCAGGTTCAGATAGTTCAATCCGAGGGTAAGTCTGCACAATGAGTCTGCTTCGGCAGGCTCAAGCATGCTGTACTTCTCCATCTGCCGCAGCACCACATTTCTTCGAAATATGGCATTTTCGGGATGCATCCGGGGATTGTAAAAGGTATTGGCCTTGAGCATGCCAATTAGGACTGCAGATTCATCCAGAGTAAGATATTCAACCCTTTTGTCGAAATATCTCCATGACGCTGCGCCAATGCCATAAACATTTTCGCCGAACGAAACGGTATTCAGATATAATGTCAGTATCTCCTCCTTGCTCAGGGCATTTTCAATCCGGTAAGCCAGCACGATCTCCTTGGTTTTGTTTACAGGGAGTGACAGCAGTCCATAATCATTCCTGCCCAGAAGATTTTTTACCAGTTGTTGTGATATTGTGCTTCCCCCGCCTGCTCCGCGGTCATTCAGGAGGATGGATTTTACCATGACGCGCATAAGGCTTCTGTAATCTATCCCGTTATGGCGGTAAAAACGTATATCTTCGGTTGCAATAAGTGCATCTATCAGGTGGGAAGGGATTTGCCCAAAGGCTACGTTAGTACGGTTCTCGGAAAAGAACCGCCCTATTATCCTGCCTTCTTCTGAATAAACAAGAGAGGCAGTAGCATTTTTTAAGCCAAGTAATTCATCCCGGGTCTGCAATCTTCCGAATGCCCCAAGGTAAACTGAAAAGATAAACAGGACACCTGCTAATGCAATAAGCAGGAAAATGGAAGGAATTAAAATAAGAGGTCTCCGCACCTTACTCGTTATTCGCAAAAGGTTTTTACCAAAAAGTTTGTTCCCTGATGTCATCACTTAATGAATCATTATTAAACAAGCATATAAACGTTACATGCCTTGCAAAATTACTATCATTGCCGGAATTATTATTAATTCCTTATAGTGAATACATTATGCCAATAAATTGATACACAATATTACCGGCAGACTAATTGCAAAACCTAAGGTATTCTCTCAGATCCCTTCAGTCCTTATATTCTTAAGGACCACTGTTACGCAAACTATTGAGATAATGGTTGTAACGGGAATAACCACAATTGAGGGTCCGGGTGGTACTCCGTTAGCGCTCATAAAAAGAATCTTTGACACCAGTGCCACCATTAGCAGGGAAAGGAAAACAAAATATACCGGTGCCAGCAGGTAACCTAAAGGTTTTTTTTGCATAAACAGCAGTCCTGACAAAAATGAAAGAGGCAGTAATATGGCAAGATCAAGTCCCTGGACTATCAGTGTGGTGTAGTGTTCAACACTTTCCGGTATTATGGAGCCGTCAAAAACCGGTGCCAGGACCATTGAAAGCCAGAGGGCAGAAATGGCCACTGAATTAAAAATCAGGAACCCGCCGGTTAATTTGACTGGCAATTTATCACTGAATAACCGGGGAAGCTTTTCAGTATCAAAATTCATAATTGCCATCGAAAGGGCAAAAAAACTTAGCCCGGCAAGAACGGTATAGACCAGGAAAAGTTCATTGTAAGTACCCATTACAAGATAAAACAGGTAAGTTACAAGAAAATAAAATAATCCGCCGGCAAGCATATATTTCCCGGCAAGAGTGCCCCTTCGGAACATAATGAGGGAGATCAGAAGGAATGGAATTGCTGCAAACAGAGTGACATAATCCTGCGCGATTCCCTGGATGGCGACGTCGGCGCTCATATGGCGGTAAACACCCTTACCGTAAATCATTACTTCCCCGCCACGCACAGATATATGTTCAAAAGGGCCGGTCCCGCCGGTATAGAATATACCGGTTCCGGTAGCCAAAGCCGAAAACAGAATTATCAAAATAACCAGGATACTGATTGTTCCATTGTTATGCATTTGCATTTTCATTTTAATTGATTTTTATATAATAATTATCCGGTTTAAGATTAAAAAGTATGGCGACGCGAACAGCCTTGCTACCTGAATCAAAAAGAATTTGCGACCATCTCCCGGGCAAATTCACGAATCGCAGATTCATCGATCCTTGAAACAGACTGATCTATTCCCGACACTTTCCTTACAATCAGTTTCTGAAAAAAATTCATCTTATCAAAAAGGAATTCACCGCCCACCACCCGGCTGCTTTTGGCATGTGACCTCAACAGCTGCGGGAAGGCATTTTCAAATTGCCTGTTATATTCGGGCACATTCATTCCGCAAAGGAAAAGCCCGATCTCTTTCTGAAGCAGTTCAACCATGTTTTGGCGGCAGAAATTTCTGACTGAAGCCTGCAGGCGGCCTGCATGGATGGAACCACCAATAATTATCCTTCCAAACATAGCCAGGTCGGGCTTTTTGTCTTTCCCCAGTTCAAAAAGGGTTATATCCGGATCACCCATTTCCTGCATTATCATACCTGCCGCTTTCCGGGTAGTGCCGTGAGTT
>CAZFOO010000173.1:0-6614 GCA_964520585.1 uncultured Bacteroidales bacterium | reverse complement strand
AGTATCCTAATGGTATTTATTATTTCCCACCCTGAGGGTGAGGGTGTTAACTCACTTTATTTATGACAATAATGAAATTTGCTGAAAATCTTGGAAGCTGATATGCCATTTAATTACTTTTAATTAACCCTTCACCGGTCATCTCCCATTTTTTGCCCGTCATCGATGATATCCTGTTTCTTTCAGCTGTGCGGGCGGAAGTGATGATACGGTCGGTTTTTTCACCAAGATGGATGGAATAGCCCTCGGGAAGGTTTAACCGCATGCGGACATCGGCAAAATTCCATGTCTCATCTTCAGGTACTGTGAACATATTATCAATTATAATAACAGAATCCTGAAACTCCCATTCGTAAATAATGTTTTCGGCATTCAGCTCGGCATAGAGAGAACTTGCTCCTCTGGCCCTTTTCTCAAAAACCAGTTCAGGCAATTCAGCCGAGGTATGCCTGATGCTGAGTGACGGACGGGAATAGAACATTTCGTTTGCAGGATCCATGAAGATTCCCCTTGATGGACTGTGAAACCAGGTAAGATCTTCAAGCCGCCCGGCATTGACTTTGTCTTCCACCTCCAGATACAAGGTCCTGGAAGGAGAAGGGTCCAGCATCACATTTTCCTGGGAAGCTCCACTGAATGCAAATTTGCGGGCTTCGATAAATCCAAGGGAAAAAAGTACAGAAATACTGGCAATCCATATAACTAATGCCACGATTCCAACGCCCCTGTCTTTGGTCTTAAGCTGAAAGACAAGCTTAATGCCTCCGTATATAATTGATATCAAAGGTATAATTACCGCAAGAAAGAGTGCCGTTAATATAATGGAAAGATTCAACGGATCGATGAAGGCAGATAAGAACTGGCTAAGCGGGAAAATACTCCCGTTAAACCATCCAAATGCGAACATATTTGATCCTAAAAAGAACACTCCCAGGAAGCCCATCAGAAGAATGAAACCGGCAAAGACAAGGGCTATTCCCAGCAGGACCAGTACGACCTTTGCAACAACCACAAGAATGGATCCAAGAACACGCCCCATTTCCTGGAATGCAGAAGCAGTCTGACGATATCCCTCACTTTTTTCAAAATCCTTGTACTTTGTCTTAACATCCTCATATTCCTGTTTTACAGTTTTTTCAATATTGGATATTGTGACACGCTCCCCCCTCATCTCGAGCTTTTGCGATATTGTAACAGCCCTGGGAATTGCTATCCATAAAATAATATATACCAGTCCCCAGACCCCATGCCCGACAATAAACAACACAACAAAAAGAATCCTTATTATTACCGCATCGATACCAAAATAAGCTCCCAGTCCCCCACACACCCCTCCAAGCACTGAATTATCAGGATCTCTGTATAACCGCTTAGGCCCTCTGGCGCCCGTTTTTCTTGTTTCTTTTGCAGTTCCGGCATCCTCATTTGCTTCCTCTGCCTCTTCAACAAAATCGCTGGGATCACCCATTATTGAAGTAACCTCGGTAACATCTTCAATGGTTATGGCCTCCTTTTTGGTTTCGCCGACACGCGAATGGAAAAGTTCGGCGATCCTGGATTCAATATCATCTACTATCTCTTTTCCTCCTTCTTTGTCACTAAAATAATGCTCGACAGATTTGAGGTAGTTCTTAAGTTTATCATATGCATCTTCATCTATATGGAAGATAACACCGCTGATATTAATTTTTATTGCTTTCTTCATTTCAGGTAGATTTTTAAGATTCTGGTTGACTGCGTGTCTGGTTAATAGAACTGACCGCAGTGATGAGATCCTGCCATGATTTGTCTAGTTCTTCAAGAAAAGCTTTCCCCTTTTCTGTAAGGGTATAGTACTTTCGCGGTGGACCCTGCTGGGATTCTTCCCACCGGTAACTAAGCAACCCGGCATTTTTCTGCCTGGTCAGTAAAGGATACATGGTGCCTTCTACAACGATCATCCTGGCTTCCTTTAATTCATTTATTATATCAGAAGCATAAGCATCGTTATTTGCAAGGATGGATAAAATGCAATATTCCAGCACCCCTTTTCGCATTTGAGCTTTTGTATTTTCAAGGTTCATCTTTAGTATTTAAATATTAAAATTAGAAACTAATTACTGTAAAGACCATCTTAGTCTATTATCTCTTAACCATATTATTATAGTAAATTATCCGGAGGGTTTAAATCTTCAAATTTCTCCTGACGTTATTAAATTCTTCTTTAACAGCTTTCCTGATACTGGATATGGTTACCGGTTCTCCGCGCATCTCAAGCTTCTGTGCAACAGTCCGCGCCGGCGGAATTACAATCCATAATAAAAGATAAACCAGAAACCCGGAAAAGAACAACAGGGCAAGGACCACGAATATGATCCGTATCCAAATTACATCGACCGACCAGTACGCTGCCATACCGCTGCAAACACCACCCAGCATGCGATTATCTATATCACGGTATATGCGCCTTCTGGTTTTGCCGCTATATGCGCTGCCATCATACTCTCTCTTTTCGCTGTATTCACCTTCCCGGTCAGATTCTTCAGCCATATCGGCAATATCCTCGGGATCGCCCATTATGGCAATAACTTTTTTCACATCCTCAAGGGTAACAGGCTTTACAGGAGTTGTATTTCCTCCTGAAAAAAGTTCTGCCATCCTGGCTTCAATATCAGACATGATCTCTTTTCGCTCTTCATCATCGGAAAAATGGTTCTCTATTTTTTCAAGATAATCCTTTAATAAAGCATAACCGTCTTCATCAATGCTGAAAACAGTGCTACCTAAATTTACTGTTACTGTTTTTTTCATAATACCTTTTATTACCTGCTTAAGTTCATTGCAAAGATATATATTTTTATTTATACTATGCAATACATAGTTCTATATTTTTTCATTTTTTTTATGTTATATTCTATAATCTCTTGTATATATGTGATTTACAAATTCAAAAAAAATTACTATTTTGCCGGAAATTTCATTTAATATCCCAAAATGTATTCCAATACCGGTACAATTTTGAAAATGGCTGTTTCTCATGAAGATACTGTCAGATATAGTCTGCCACTAGGCAGCGAATTTATTGATATGAATGGGCTTATTGGAGAAAAGCTGTTCTTTAAATATCTAAATGAGATATATTGTATTGGTTGTGGGAGAAAAACCAAAAAATCTTTTGCACAGGGATATTGTTACCCCTGTCTCCTTAACTCTCCGGAAACCGATAAATGCATTCTCCATCCTGAACTCTGCCAGGCGCATGAAGGTATTTCACGTGACCAGGAGTGGTCGGCAAATCACTGTCTTCAAGATCATTATGTGTATCTTTCCAATACAACAGGCCTAAAAGTGGGTGTAACAAGGGCAACCCAGATACCAACCAGATGGATAGACCAGGGTGCCACCAGGGCAGTAAAGATTGCCAAAACGCCAAATCGCTTTCTTGCAGGCCGCATTGAGGTCTTTCTTAAGGCCCATTTTCAGGATAAAACCAACTGGAGAAACATGCTTACCAATAAGCAGCAATTTATGCCGGACCTGCTGGAGGAAAAAAAGAGAGCTTTCGGGGTCATGCCGGAGGAGTTCAGGGAATACCTTGTCAACGATGACCATATTACTTCCGTTAATTTCCCCGTAAGGGAATATCCACTCAAAATTACAACTGTTTCATTCGACAAAACACCTGAAATCACGGGGACCCTTGAAGGCATCAAGGGTCAGTATCTCATGTTTGACCAGGGGAGGGTACTTAACATAAGGAAGCATAATGGATACAAGATAAATATACAATTTTAATTAATCGTAAAATTCCATGACCCGGGATGCGGCAATGTCCCGGCGGGTTTTCCCCGAAAGGCATTTGTGATTAATGTATAATCCGGTTTTATATAATTATTTACTTTTATGCTTTATAACATCACGAGTTATGCAAAACAATAAGTGATATTTTATCAGGTTATATATTTTTGTAAATGTTTCCCCGGGGCGTAGATAAACAGGCAATTAAAATATCAAATTCAATATGAAAAAATATTCCGTAAGAGCAATTCCAAGAAGGAAATTTCTGGAAATGAGCATGAAGGGTGGCTTGCTGGTTGCAGCGACGCCGGCACTACTCTCCCACCTCACTTCCTGTAATAACCTGGCAGCAGCCGCTCCGGGACTTGATATGGATAAACAGGTCCTGGATAAGGTTATAGCAAAAGCCCTTTCAAGGGGAGGCGATTTTGCAGATGTATATCTAGAAAACCGGGTTTCAAAGCAGATCATTATGGAGGAATCACTCTTCCGCAGCGGACTATATGGTATCTCCCAGGGTGCCGGGGTGAGGGTTGTTTCGGGTGACAAGACCGGATTTGCTTATACGGATGAGATCACCGAGGAAAAGCTTATGAGAGCTGCCGAAGTAGCCTCATATGTTGCACGTAATTCGGGCATGACAACCCCGGTTAATATCGCGGGAACTGAGCGTGATTCATTCATTACAGTGGAGCAGCCCCTGAACGAGATAGCAGATACCGAAAGGATAGAGATGATGAAAAGGGCTAATCAGGCTGCAATGGATTATGACCCGCGTATTAAAATGGCCAAAGTTGATTATTATGACCAAATCAGGGGTAGGGTTATTGCCAATAGCGAGGGACTTTATCTTCGTGATGAGCTTCCCCTTATGTTCTTTATAGTGGAAACCATGAGCGATGACGGGACAAACCGCCATATGTCGCGCGAAAGAATCAGTCAGCACTCCGGCTTTGAAATGTTTGAAAAGTACACCCCTGAATATGCAGCTGAAAGAGCAGCCCGGGAATCAATTGCCATGCTTAGTGCTGAAGATGCGCCGGCCGGGATGATGGATGTGGTTATGGAGAACGGTTGGGGCGGCGTTCTCATTCATGAAGCAGTGGGACATCCTCTGGAAGCAGATAATATTGCCAAAGGCATTGGAGCCTTTACGGGAAAAGTCGGACAGAAGGTGGCAACCGAACATTTTACGATGGTTGATGACGGCACTTTGCCCAACATGCGCGGCACCATAAATTTTGATGATGAAGGAACGCCGGTGCAACGCAACGTTCTAATTGAAAAGGGTGTACTCAAGGGATACATGACCGATATGCTCAGCTCGAAACAGCTAAACATGAAACTCACCGGTAACGGTCGCAGGGAATCTTTCCGCGATATACCAATACCACGTATGACCAATACATTTATCGAAAACGGCAAGGATAACCCTGCCGATATACTTGCTTCAACCAAAAAAGGACTTTATGTCCAGAGCCTTAGCGGCGGGAGCGTTAACCCGGTGACAGGAGTATTCAATTTTACCTGCCGGGAAGCCTATCTTATTGAAAACGGCAAAAAGACAGTCCCCGTAAAGGGAGCCACCCTTATCGGATCATGCATGGGAGTTATATCCAGCATTGATGCTGTGGGTGATGATCTGGATTTCGGTCCCGGTATTTGTGGCAAAGGCGGACAATCGGCCGAAGTATCAGCCGGGCAGCCTACTCTCAGGATTAGAGGGATCAATGTGGGCGGGAGCCGGGCTTAATTTATCAGGAGCCCTGGTTTCAATTCACAATCAAACCTTCATTAGTGTTGAATATTATAAAATCAGATAAATGAACTACAAAGAATTAACAGAACAACTGGTTGACAAATGTCTTCGCCAGGGGGCAGATTCAGCCGAAGTATATCTGCAAACCGGCAGAAATCTCTCCATAAGAGTCCGTAATTCAGATATCGAAACAATCCAGGAGGCTTCCTCCGGAGGTGTTGGTTTCAGGGTTATTGTCGATGGTAAAATGGGATTCAGCCATAGTAACGACCTCAGCCGGAAGGCCCTGGAAGACACACTTAGTCAGGCAATAACATTTGCAAAGCTCACTACTCCAGATGAAAGCAATATCCTTCCTTCCGATAGAGGGATAACAGATGTCGGCGGATTATTTGATCCCGAAATAGCAACCATCAGCATGGACAGGAAAATTGAGATGGCACTTGAAGTGGAGGGAAAGGCCATGCAGGATCCCAGAATAACCCACAGTTCGGGATCCTCCTTCGGAGAAAGAGAAGGAGAGATTTTTATCACCAACTCAAACGGAATTTCCAGATCATATAAGTTATCAATGTGCTCGGTTGGCGTTGGAGTAGTGGCCGAAAAAGGAGACCAAAGAAGAACGGGAGGAGAATATTGTTCAAGGAGATTTTTTGCAGATCTGGAACCACTGGATGAAATTGGGGAAAAAGCCGCACAAAAAGCATGGGAACTACTCGATCCCCGCATGGTAAATACACAAAGGGCGGCAGTCATTTTTGACTCCGCTGTTGCACCTTCATTTTTGCGTGGCATTATCACTGCTATCAATGGAGAAAGAGTTCTTCAGGGAGCAAGTTTTCTTCAAAATTCCATGAACGAGCAGTTTTCTTCTTCGCTGCTAACGATTACTCCTGATGGTACACTGTCCAGAGGACTGGGCAGCTCTCCCTTTGACCGGGAAGGAGTTCCGACTGCCAAAAGACTCCTTGTCGATAAGGGCGTTTTGAAGGGGTTTCTTTTCCCTACCCAGCTAGCCTCAAGAGCAGGAACAGAAAGCACAGGCAATGCTTCACGTGGAGGCTATCCAAGACTTCCC
>CAZFOO010000172.1:0-6628 GCA_964520585.1 uncultured Bacteroidales bacterium | reverse complement strand
CTTTTATAATTGCAAAATTGTTCAGTATACTTGCAGGACAGCTTAAAATCAACAGAGCCTTTTTTATGCTGAGAAATAACAGATAGATTTATTAATAATAAAAATCACGGACTTATGCAATATGATGTTATAGTTATAGGAAGCGGACCCGGCGGATATGTTGCCGCCATAAGAGCCAGTCAGTTAAAGATGAAAGTGGCAATTGTCGAGAAAGCCGAACTTGGAGGCGTATGCCTGAACTGGGGATGCATACCGACAAAATCCCTGCTGAAAAGTGCACAGGTATACAATTACATGAAACATGCTGATGAATACGGGATATCTCTATCTGGAGATGTAAAACCAGACTTCGGAAAAGTTATTGAAAGAAGCCGTAAAGCTGCTGATAGCATGAGCAAGGGCATCCAGTTTCTCATGAAAAAAAACAAGATCGAACATATTGCCGGCTTCGGCAGACTTACCGGTAAAAACAGCGTGGAAGTCACCGGAAACGATAACAGCAAATCCACTATTGAGGCAAAGCACATCATCTTAGCAACAGGTGCCCGGTCGCGGGAACTACCAGGCCTGCCACAGGATGGTGAAAAAATAATCGGTTACAGGGAAGCTATGACACTTGAAAAACTTCCGGCATCAATGATCGTTGTAGGATCGGGAGCTATCGGAAGTGAATTTGCCTGGTTTTATGCTTCAATGGGTACTAAAGTTACTCTGGTTGAATATATGAGCTCTGTTGTACCACTTGAGGATGATGATATATCTGCACAACTGGGCCGGTCATTCAAAAAGGCAGGGATTACGGTAATGACCGGATCAACGGTTAAATCTGCCGATACCAGTGGAGATAAATGCAAGGCAATTGTAACAACAAAGAAGGGAGAAGAAACTATAGAGGCTGATATAATTCTCTCTGCCGTTGGAATAACACCCAACACCGGGGAAATAGGTCTGGAAGAGCTGGGAATAGAGATGAACGGCAATAAAGTTAAGGTAGGGGACTATTACCAGACTAATGTTGAAGGTGTTTATGCTATTGGAGATGTTGTTCACGGTCCTGCCCTGGCACATGTATCTTCTGCTGAAGGAATAATATGCGTGGAAAAAATAGCCGGCCTGAATCCCGAACCGCTCGATTATCAGAATATTCCTGCATGTACCTATACCAACCCTGAAGTTGCATCGGTTGGACTAACTGAAAAAGCAGCTAAAGAAAAGGGATACGGCATAAAAGTAGGGAAGTTCCCCTTTTCTGCCTCCGGTAAAGCAAGTGCTTCGGGAGAAAAGGAAGGATTTATAAAACTCATATTTGACGAAAAATACGGCGAGCTACTCGGTGCTCATATGATAGGAGCCAATGTTACCGAGCTAATCGCCGAAGTTGTGGTTGCGAAAAAACTGGAAACCACGGCACATGAAATCATTAAATCGGTACACCCCCATCCCACTATGTCGGAAGCGATCATGGAAGCTGCTGCCGCTGCATATGGAGAGGTTATTCATTTGTAGCGGAAGGGAGATTCCTGCTTATCATTTACCTGATCTCTATGGTGAAGATTCCGGCACCGATACCTCCCCCGGTACCAGTTCCTTCAACTACAATCTTCATTTTTGAAGGGCTGGCCGGCGCCGGGATAATAATTGTGTTATCCCCATTCTGTCCGATGGTCATATTAGGTTCCCAGTGAACAGACCTTCCTCCGGATTCATCCAGCCCGGTATCCGGGGAAGAAAGCATATCAGAATAAAACTCCCTTGGGGAATGATATCCTACTACAAGGTACTCTTTGCTGTCCTCGAATCCCTGGTCCCCGGCCATCCTTTGGTAAGCAATAATAACACCTGATGCTCCACGAACTCCGAATATAGAGGCACTCGGTCCCTTGAAAATCTCTATACGCTCTACCTCTCGCGGACTCATGCTTAAAACTACGTCTTTACCGGTTTGTACTCCGTCCAGCATGAACATCGGCTCACTGCTCAGGTTAATGCTGGCAGGGCCCCTGAACATAAGGGTATTTCCATATACTTGTAACCCCTGGGCTCTTGCAATAAGCAAATCATATACCGAACGTTGTGTAACTTTATCCCTGTCAATATAGATTGTCTGGTCGGCTATCCCATAACTTTGAGGTGAGCGGCCAGTTTCCGGAGCAACTTCATAGGGCGATTTGCCCGCTTCCTTTACATGGCTCCAATCTCTCCCCCTGCGGGTTATCCGTTCCTCTTTGGTATAAATATTGGGTGTGTATTCATAACCTTTGATATCTCCTGTCAATAATTCTATTGAGGGCGGATAATCACCTGCCAGCCTGTTACTTCCGACCTCAACCCTGAAAGCGTCATGGTACATAAGATCATCGAACACAAAATAACCTCTTCCATCTGTCCTTGTTGTATAAATGTCCTCTTTTTCACCCATAACTTTCATTCTGATCTGATGGTTGTTAACAGGTTCATCTTTTGCCGGGTCGGTAACCCTACCGCGTATCGCAAGGCCGGCTGATGGCTGGTAATGTATCTCAGGCAGCTCTTCTGCAAGAACCGATTCCCAGTTAAACCTTCTCCATCCGTGGGTCATCATGAGATGATCCATCTCCTTTTCCATATCTTTCTCTGTATCAAAATAGAATTGCGGATTCTCTATTATACCATCCAGATCGGAACTAAGAAGAATATTGCTCAAAATATTTGTTCCGGAACCCGGAGGGGAAAAGGCACCGTCCAGTATTGACAAGGAAAAATTACCATCAACCGGCCTACCGCCGGCGTCGGTAATTTCCATCTGAATACCCAGAAAGTCCTGCCCTTCATGCTCGGTTTTAAATATCCGCGGAGTGATAATGAAATTGTCATCTTTATTGATAAAAACCAGTCTCTCGGCCAATGGCATATAATCTCTTGAAAACACCGTAATTACAGTTATTCCGGTAGCAAACAGTTCTTCGGGCATAACAGCTACTGCCTCTTTATCAGTGAATTTAATATTCTCCGAGTATTTAACATCACCTCTTGTATGAGCAATAACTACAACCTCATCCCTATATGCAGGTTCACCTGGAGAAGTTCCAGAAGAAAGCTCCAGTATGATTTTCTCATTTTCTCTTTCAGTCCTTAGTGCAATTCCTTCATTTACCGCTTTGGGCAGATCAAAAGACTGGGGACGGCTACCGTTGAATGAAACCATTGCCCGGTATGATATGCCATTCTCAGGAGTAAGGTCAAAGCTACCCATTCCTGCATGTATTGTACTGAAATTAAGCAACTCATTTCCCTGCTCATCCATTATCACACCTTCTCCATCCAGGCCCCTTCCAAGCCCATCGACAGCCTTGAAGGCGACCCGGTTATTAACCCCGTTTACCATATTCCCACCTTCAGGAAAAAAGGCAATGTCATGATCTTCTGCCATTTGGCCAAGATTACGGTTAAACCTCCTGTTGGATCGGGCATCGGAACGTGGTATCATATCCTCATATTGATTGTTCCCGATATAAAAATACCTTTTAAAATAGAATTCCTCATCAAAATTCCGCATCCAGTCAGTATATGCCCTAAGGCAGTAATTACCGTCCGGCAATGTTAAGGGAAGACTGATATCACCTTCAGCCACACCATCCTGAGCCATAAGCACACGTCTTTCCATTATCACACCTTCTGAATCGATCAGATCAACATAAACATTCGTCTTTGAGGTATCAGGAATATGAGTAACGGAATTAAGTAAATAGGTATTGAACCACATGACTTCACCTGCACGGTAACTGTTTTTGTTGAAATGGAGATAGACCTTGTGGGAAGCAGCCTTATCAATAAAACTGTCGAGTTTCTGTTCCGGTATTGTGACGGACTGGTGCTGTCCAGTCAGAGAATTAACCGTAAGAGCCATTAGGAATACTGATGTAATAAAAAATAAAAAACTATTCATGAGGATTATATTTAACAGATTAGCCGCATATTAAAAGCTGAAGTAATTTAATGATAATCATAATAAAAAACAAATATGATTACCACCTCTTATAGTATAGACCGCCATACAATAATAACACCCATTTTTAAAGAAATAAATCTTGCTTTTCGTCATAAATATTTATCAGTCCACTGCAACCTGCATCATATTTTTTGCATCATTACGATAAAGGGACGCATAAAAAATATTTGAATTTAAAGTATTGATCTATAAGACCAACTGTTTATAGTAATTATTAATTGATGAGCAAACTGTTTATAGTAATTATTAATTGATGAGCAAACTGTTTGTATTTATATTTTCAGCAGTCATATTCATTTCCTGTGAAAAAGAGCCCTTTTTCCTATGGGAGGAAAAAATGGGAATTGATAAAGACAGCACTTACTTATATAAGGCATCCCCGGTGTTTGAGGTAATAGCACCCTCAAATGTCGAGTTCGGAGAAAAAATTAAAATACAGGTGAGATCACATGGAAATTCGGGATGCGCCCTGTTTTCTCATTTCAGAGAATCACGATCAGGACATAACACATTAAATGTTCAGGTTTTGCAGAAAAGACCACTGAAAGACTACTACTGCACGACTGCATTAACTAAACTGGCAGGCACTTACGAGATCATTCCGGAAGCCAGGGGAAAATATACTTTCAATTTCTGGCGGGGTGAATTACATGAAAATGACTTTATTACTATACAAGTAAATGTAAGATAATTTTTAAATTAATGACTTTATAAAATTTGATGAATTGAAAATCCGTTAATTGGCATATAATATCTTATTTTTACCCATAGGAAAAAAATTGCTGAATTGACGGACAGACTGGATGACATAATAAAAGGCTGTAAAGAAGGCAACAGATACAGTCAGGAAGAATTATACAGGATACTTTCGCCTGGAATGTATGCAGTATGTCTTCATTATGCATCTGACGAGGATGAGGCAAGTGATTTTTTACAGGAGGGATTTATCAGGGTATTTTCAAAGATAACCAGTTTCCGCGGAGAAGGTTCATTTGAAGGATGGGTTAGAAAAATAATGGTCAATACCTCTTTGCAGCTACTTAGAAAGAAAAGACAAATGTTTGTATTAAACGAGGATATTACAGATGACATTGATTATGAAGTCCCTGTAGCAGAAGGAGAACTAGAAAAGGAAGATCTGATGAGAATGATCAGGAGTTTGCCGGTCAATCAACGTATAGTGTTCAACCTTTTTGTTATCGAGGGATATAATCATATTGAAATAGCTGAAATGACAGGAATAACAGAAAATACATCCAAATCACATTTGCACCGGGCAAGGATTTCATTAAAAAATATGGTAAATGCATATTTTGCATTTGAAAATCATAAAGTGAAGAAAAATGTCTGATAAAAAACGCCATATTGATGACATTTTCGGGGAAGAACTTAGAGATCACAAGGTAATACCCCCGGAAGGATTGTGGAACAAGATAGATACACAACTTGCGAAAAAGAGGAAATCACGTACTCTCGTATATCTGAGCAGAATAGCTGCAGCAGTCGCCATGTTACTGGGTTTTGGCGGTGGATTAATGTATGTTCTCAGACAGGACAATTTAAGGGATAACTACCTGGTACCGGAAAGCATGGTGATAATCCCTGCACCTGAAAGGGAAACAGTAAATACTCCAGTTGAGCCCCTATCTCAAAAAACCAACCAGGTAAACCTGAACAGGCTTAATGCTCAGGAGAGTGACCATAACCTGCAGGAAGCTCCAAAAGCAAAGCAGGTTGCCAGCAAACCCGGGTTAGCATCAAATACAACGACAGTAACAGAACGGGATATTATTTACAGGAATCTGCCGGTCAGGCCGGTTCACAGTTTACAACTTGAGAATACGGACCGGGAAGCAGCAGTTAATGGTTTATTAGCCTTTAACAAAGAAACACTATCTTCCGCTAATACACAGAAAGTCTTACCTGAACCAAAATCCCGGTCCGGGAAAAGGTGGCAGGCTGGAATAATGATTGCTCCCAATTACTCTCACCGTACCCTTTCCGAAGGAAATACCAGAAGCCTTGGTAAAAGCTGGTATAATAACATTGAATCAGGCCTGTTATCATTTTCAGGAAGAATTACGGTTAGTTACCAGATAACCGATAAATTTTCATTACAGTCCGGACTGGATATTTTAAATATGGGGCAAAGTATTACCGGAATACAGGTATTTGACGATCCTTCCTCAATAGAGGTTCTCCGTACTAGTGAAAAGAAAGGAATTGCAGGGACAAATCAATCGGTTCAAAATTCACTCGGACAAATACTTACTACCAGCACAGTATTCTATATTACAGATAATCACAGGCGGATGCTCAATGATTTTACCTCTTCCCAGCAAAACGCTGCTGAACTTGACAAAGAACTTGAGAATGGTAAACTACTGCAGGAACTTTTTTATCTGCAGGTTCCCTTTGTTTTGCAATATAAAATGCTGTACGGCAATACTGGTTTTGTTTTAAGCGGCGGCATGGGTACTAATTTTCTTTCAGGAAACAGAATTATCCTCGAACATCAGGGAGAATCTGTTAATATTGGGAAAACACTTGATATCCCCAGCTTCCGTCTGAGTGGCATTATGGGCATTGGCCTGGAACAAGAGATCAATGAAACCCTGTTTCTTTCGCTTGAGCCCCGTT
>CAZFOO010000171.1:0-6725 GCA_964520585.1 uncultured Bacteroidales bacterium | reverse complement strand
AAATAACAGGAATAAGCATGGTTTTGGTAAGTTTGTCCACCATCACCAGTGCGACGTGATCAAAATTCAAGTTGGCCAGGTTCTCATTGCTGCGATCTAAGTTAAGAGTATCCAGTATTTTGAGGGCATAATCAAGAACCCATATGGCCATTACGTTTGTATAGACATTATTATTAATTCCCGGCTGATCTTACCCTGGATATCTGGTATGGTATTCATCCGGTCCCACCACACCTTTAATTTCATATTTCTTTCTTTTTTCATTATAGTCGGTTTTACTACACCAGAACCGTGCTATCTGCAAAAACATTTCAGCACCATAAAATGACAGGAATTCCATGTCCCTGCTCACCTGATAATATTGCCATACATTGTAAGCTATTGCGGCATTGACATGACGCTGTAAGTGAGTATCATCCGGAATCCATCTACCTGACTGGGGATTAAGATGAATTACCTGGCTTTCTTCCCTGCCGTTGCTTCCGCTCTGCCAGGGGAACATTGCACCCTTGTATGAAGCCTCTTTTGCCATATACTCAGCTTCAGGTAGTCTCCTGTACCGGTAATTCAATAATTCCCTGGTGATTTCGGGTACCCTGAAATTTAAAAACGGAAAAATAAATAGCTCATCCCAAAGTATATGTCCCCGGTAGGCTTCTCCATGTAATCCCCTTGATGGGATCCCTACATCCAGATCAACAGTATTTTTGGAAGCTGTCTGCATCAAATGAAAAATGTGCAGCCTCAATACGAGCTGATCTTCATCTTGTCCATTCATGGTTATGTCCGATCTGTGCCAGATGCGTTTCCAGGCTGCATGGTGTGAATTCAGCATCTGATCAAATTGTTCGGTTCTGTTGATGGCCGTTTTGGCCTCAACAGATGGCTCGGAGATTGCATTATCTCTCGAGGTAAAGATGGTCACTATTTTCTCTATTGTTATTACTTTATTCTGTTCGGCTTTAAAAGTGATTTGTTGTTCAATGTAGCCTTTTTTATGAGAAGTTTCCCGGTTTACCGTTGCGGGTTGATTGTCATAATAAACATTAGTCCGTGCTGCCTGCGACATCCTGATCTTCGATTGCCAGGTTTCAACATTCAAATACATTCCGTCTTCAGAAATTTGTCCCTGATCAAGAGGGTTTAAGTGATTTTGATTCAGGTTGCTATAGCGGTCAACGTTATTATTAATGACCGTTCCATCCAGAGCAGTTTTTACAGTAATATTTCCGGACCAGTTTTTGGGGGTTAAATGCCATTGAATAGCTGCATAATGACGGGCACTCATATGTACCAGTCTCCTGGATTCTAGTTGAGTTTCCCGTCCGTCATTATCTCTGAACAGTATATTACGGGTTAATATTCCTTTCTCCAGATCAAGCATCTTTTTATATTTCAGGATCTTAAACTCATCCAGATTTAACCATTCCCCATCTTCAGGTTTAAAGGTAAGTACCAGCCAATTAGGCCAATTTACAAAATCCTCATTTTCAATCACCTTTCCGGCTACTTCTGATTCCATACGGTTGAATCCACCAGCCAGGTAAGTGCCCGGATAATGAATAGAATCATCATGTGATTCCTCCGATGCTCCCCGGACAGCAATATAGCCATTACCCAAAACGCAAAGAGCCTCTTGTTTTGGTTCTTCTTCAGGATCGTAATTGTTAAAGTTTATTTTCCAGTTATCCATAATATCATTTTTATTACATGAAAATTTATAGAGTTATCCCAGTTATAAAGCAGAAAGGTTTTATGTGATTTGCATGCGGGCTTTGCGGTAAGCCATATGGGTATCATCATCTATCTAATTATGTGAGAAGTTTAGCCATATTTAAAGTGCCGGTTCAGGTTGTTTTTTTAAAAGAATTATTTGGTATTTACAGTATGATAAACAAAATCCAATAATCTTTCTTGAAATATTCTTAGTTTGTTCTGTGATATATGCATTTTGGAGTGGTTATGGTATTGCACTTAACAAGTTCTATTCCTAATTTAAGATATCCGGATCATGAATTATTAACATATTGTTAAACAGATTATTAACCATACTTTATGCGAATGAATCCCCATGATACTAAAGTCTCACAAAATAACATGAATAAAACAGGGGGATCCATGGGTTAGAAATACGGAAATTCAATTCCGTGCAAAATATAACTAATTGAATATTAACTTGATTAACCTGATTGGTACACATGAAAAGCAGAATTCAAGACTGGGTTAATTTGATCCTCGGCATTTGACTGGTAATATCGCCCTGGTTATTTGGGTATGTTAACATGCACTATGCATGGAACTCTATTGTTTTTGAGGCTTTGATAGCCATTTTTTCTGTATTTGCATTGAATGACCGAAATGCATGGGAAGAATGGATCAATATGCATATCGGTATCTGGGTTTTTGTTTCTCCCTGGATATTTGGAATAATTACTATTTCTCAAATGTGGAACCATTGGATAATTGGGATTTTGATAGTGGTGATGTCCGGATTTAGTATAAGAGAAGTGCAGAAACAAACTGCTTAATTTTGATATTCAAGTGCTTTATAAATCAGATTGCAAAGATCTCCTTCACCAAACTCAATTTGTTCTAAATATTGGGACTCGATCTTATATATTTTAATTTTATCATCAATCATCTCAATTTGTATTTTATTGGAATTACTCCGAAACCATTCAAAGACTTGGTTAGAAGGAGGTAAGGCAGTAAGCAGGAAGTAAACTTCTTTTATTTTTCTTGAAGTTTCCCACTTTACATTGGTACATTTTTCAGAATAATTATCAAGCCCATTTATGTGCCAGTAAAACTTCTTTTTAATTTCCTTAAGCAAAAGTTCCTTTGATTTTTCCAGTGTCATCATAAGTATGAAAATTTAAAAGAAAACCATAATATGTGATATCAAAATTTTAATTGACTTATATAAATTTCCAGATCAAATTTTATTAATCGTTACCATATCAAAACCTTATAACATTAAATCAAATTATATACCATTTATATCTGTGGTAATGCGTACCGGTCCTTATTTTATGTTTCATTCCGCTCATTTTCTATTCCTTTGGATATGGAAAAACTATAAGTTTAAAGTCTTTTGGTTCTCCATAAATATTTTGTCTGTGTAAGAGTAAAAACAGAATATATGGAAAATTTTAGATGAGCAAAATAAGCCCGGTCCTGTAGAAAGTTTTCACAGTTTTTTTAAGTTTTGTTTTTCTGATTGGATCATCTGTGTTAATCTCTGGTACAAATAAAATGTTTGTAAAATACCGTAGGTGTTTCATAGGTTGGCTAGCTAAATATCCTCTTTGTATTTCCCGGACTAAATTTTGGCTTCTTGTTGTCTTTCAGGATAAACTTACATAGATAATCCTCTTTTTCCTGGTTTTAATGATTATGTTGAAAGTTCTTTGGCATAGAAATAGCCTGTATTCCTCTTAGAAGGAATAATCATAATATTTTCAAACTAAAACATAATGAATATGGAAAAATGGGAAATAAAACAAAAAGAACTCTTTACTCCTTATAATTTGGAAGATATGAAGTTTAAAACCACCGATGATCTGGATGATATGACATACTTCGTGGGCCAGGAACGTGCATATGATGCTATGAAATTCGGATTTAATATAAAGCAAAAAGGTTTCAATCTATTTGCTATGGGACCAAGTGGGTCCGGAAAATATGCTGCCGTTAAAGAATTTGTGAATAAAAAAGCAGCAGAGGAAGAAGTACCCGATGAATGGTGTTATGTAAATAATTTTGAACGATCTCACCAACCCCTTTACTTAAAATTTCCACCAGGACAGGCAAGAAAGTTTCAGGAAGACAACAAGAAAACTCTGGAAGATCTTAAGGGGGCAATATTCTCTGCCTTTGACAGTGAAGAGTACCGGCAGAATCGCCAGGAAATTGAAGAGGAGCTTAAGAACAAGCAACAGGGGGAATTATCTGAATTGAGGGAAAAAGCCAGGAAAGAAGGCATTTCCTTAATGGAAACTCCTGCCGGAATAGCATTTGCTCCCATTAAGGATGGGAAGGTTCTAATGCCTGACCAGATCAATGAACTACCAGATGATGAACGTAAAGAGATCGAGGAGAAAGTGCGCAAGTTTCAAAATGAATTCGGCAAGTCTATCCAGCAGCAGCCTAAATGGCAGAGGGAGGCACAGAACAAAATAAAGGAACTCAGCCGTGAAATAGTCAGGGCTACGGTAGATTCGCTGCTTGATGAACTCAAAAAAAAGTATGAGGATTTACCTGAAGTTATTAATCATCTTGATGCTGTAAGAGATGATCTTATCGACCATGCCGAACAATTTCAACAAACCAGGGAAAAGGAACAACAACCAAAGATTATGCCGGGTCTTCAACAACCGGATCATACTGAAGCTATTTTTCACCGTTATAAGATCAATGTTCTGGTCGACCACAACAAGGCAAAAGGAGCTCCTGTTATTTATGAAGATGATCCCGCTTTTCAGAACCTGGTAGGACGCATAGAACATGTTGCCCAGATGGGGGCTCTTACTACAGACTTCACACATATAAAACCCGGCGCATTGCACCGGGCCAACGGAGGTTATCTTATACTTGATGCAGTAAAAGTTTTAATGCAGCCCCATGCATGGGAAGGTTTGAAGCGTTGCCTTAAAGCCGCTGAAATACAAACAGAGAGCCTTGGTCAGGCTCTTAATCTGATGACCACTGTTTCTCTTGAGCCAGATCCTGTCCCGCTAAACGTTAAAGTAGTGCTTATAGGAGAAAGACTGATATATTATCTTCTTTATCAACTGGATCAGGAATTTGCAGATTTCTTTAAAGTAGCAGCTGATTTTGAAGAGAATATTGACCGTAATCCCCAGTCAACATCTCTCTATGCAAGATGGGTTGCCACGCTTGTCCGCCGCGACAAACTAAAGGCTTTTGATAAAGATGCGGTAGGCAGAGTAATAGAACAAGCATCCCGGATTTCAGGAGATGCCGAAAAAATATCCATCCAAATGCGCGATTTGACTGATCTTCTCCAGGAGGCTGATTATTGGGCCGATGAGCAAGGTCATGATGTTGTATACGATATGGATGTCCAGAATGCAATTGATTCCCGCATTTTCAGGGCTGACCGCATCCGGAGCCGCCTCAGGGAAGAGGTAGAGAAGGGGCGGCTGCTCATTGATACCGAAGGGGAACAGATTGGACAGGTTAATGGTCTTTCAGTGCTGAGTGTAGGAGAGGTCATTTTTGGTAACCCCACCAGAATCACTGCCCGGGTAAGGGTAGGGCAGTCAAAAGTGGTTGATATTGAGCGGGAAGCGAAACTTGGAGGTTCTATTCATTCCAAAGGAATTCTTATCATGAGCGGCTTTATTGCCGGCCGGTATTTGCCTCAACAACCTCTCTCCATGTTCGCCAGCCTGGTATTTGAGCAAAGTTACTCTGAGGTTGAAGGAGACAGTGCCTCATCGGCGGAACTATATGCCTTACTCTCTGCACTGGCCGAAGTACCCATCCGGCAGCAAATCGCCGTGACGGGTTCGGTAAATCAAAATGGTCAGGTACAGGCTGTGGGTGGAGTTAATTATAAAATTGAGGGCTTCTTTGAGGTTTGCAAGCAACAGGGACTAAACGGACAACAGGGCGTGTTGATCCCCGCAGCAAATAAGAGTCAATTAATGCTCCGTCATGATGTACTTGAAGCAGCAGAGCAGGAGAAATTCCATATTTATGCGGTTTCGCATGTTGATGAGGGAATTGAAGTTCTTACCGGAATGCCTGCAGGCGAACGTGAGCAAAACGGAGATTATCCTGAAGGAACCATCAATCATAAGGTTGAAGCGAGACTAAAATCATTTGCCCGGTCCGCAAAACAGTTTTCTCAAACGGAGAGAAGTGATAATGGATAATCATTGTTTTATTAACACCATAATTTAGCCTGAATTTCTTTATTCCTAACCGTTTTCGGTAAATCCGGGATATAGTATCATTCCGACATCCACCACAATGGTGGTTCCATGAATATAGTCGGCTTCATCGGATGCCAGCCATACCGCTACTGCTCCAATGTCGGAAGTTTGTCCGATTCTTTTATAGGGATGAGTTTATTCAGTTTTTCGAGTGCTTCGGGTGTTTCCCATGCTACACGATTTATTGGCGTTTTAATAGCACCCGGAGCAATGCTGTTCACACGTATTCCCTTTGATCCCAGTTCCTGCGCCATTGATTTCATTAGCAGCATTACGCCACCTTTAGAAACAGCATAGTTAATGTGACCGGCCCACGGGATAATTTCGTGTACCGAACTCATGCAAATAATTTTTCCTGTAGCACTTGAATAATCGGTTTTACTGCGCCCCAAAAATTCCCTGACAGCCTCACGTGAACATAAAAACTGTCCGGTAAGGTTTACGTCAATCACAAACTGCCATTGTTCCAATGTCATATCCTGAAAAGCTGCATCGCGCTATAATCCTGCAGTGTTCACTAAAATGTCAACAGTGCCAAACTGTTGTTTGGAAATCCGGAACATATTCTGCACCTGGTTTTCCTTAGTAATGTCGGCTTTAACGGCAATGGATTTTGCTTCGGTATCGTTTATCTCTATCTCGTGTGCCATTTCCTCGGCAGCAGCCGTGTTGCTTATTTAATTAACAACCACATTGGCCCAATCGCGTCCCATTGAGAGGGCTACTTCTTTTCCTATTCCTGAATTTGAACCGGTTACAATG
>CAZFOO010000170.1:0-6731 GCA_964520585.1 uncultured Bacteroidales bacterium | reverse complement strand
TCACCACGCACGATTAATTTCGGACTGAAGTTTGGAAACTTCCTTAATTAGAAGAAGAGGTTTTCAGGTAATGGCATAAGCCCGGATATTGGCTATTATACATAGTTGGAAATTTAACTAAGGAATACCCGTCATACCGTTATCACAGTTGCGGAAAATGCACTTTTTAGTCTTTAAATGGTTTCATTGTGAGACTATATTGATGTACTCCTGGGTTGACCTGGTATTTGGTTAAGGTTCGGATTGCAGTTCCACCGACCCCGGTGACTTCATAATCGACGTTCAGCGTTATATATCCGGCCTTTTCGAGCTGAAACTGATGGACCGCCCTGGTCAGGTTATCAGTCGAATAGCGATGCATACTGAAATTGAACAGCTGGCTGCCACTAATTATGAGTCCGGCGTTTTGTTCATTGCTGATCTTAACCCACCTGATATCCGTTTTATTCCCATAATCCTGCGGTATGATGTAAGGAACATATTCACTATCAATATCAGACGACCATACTCCTGTCCTGGCACCGGTTTTGCGGTCGGGGTAGGTTTCAAACGGTCCGCGGCCATACCACTCGATGTTCTGGAAATTTTCGGACAGATAAAGCTGCAATCCCAGCCTGGGTAAATATGTTGGCATGTTGCCGTGGGGAATTATCTTGTGATCCATCCGGATAGTGCCGTCGACAGAGAATAAATATTCACGGTGTTCTTCAAATCCAGAATTCAGTTTAGTACCAGTAGTGAATACAATAACGGAAACCCTGACCTCTGCTGTTTCTGTAGTGCTGGTGGTTATTTCATAAACCTCCGGTGTGAGCTGATCGAGTCCGAGTGTGCGCATCTGGTTATCAATGCTACGGCCCATTCCGGGTGTAAAGTTTGAATGTGTAAATCGGCCCGAACCCCATGGATCCATGTCATTGGCCAGTGGTGCACGCCATACAGTCAGATCCAGTCCGGGCTTGTTAAGCAGTTCAGTTCCCTGGTAACGGATAGACCGTAAAGAGCCGGTTCTGGAATCCAGTACATATCTGAAATCTTCGCCTGTAATAATAATTTCTTCACCGGTTTCTTCAGCAGATATAAATGCCTGCGTATTACCCACGGCTACTGAAGCCGGTCCACTGCTGGAGTCTGTCTCCGTACTTCCGGCCACTGGATGTAGAATAACCTGACCTGAATCACCCCCAGGGTGATGAAAGTGAACGGCTTCGGGCGCTGCAGGATTATTGCCCTCAGAAATCTCAAACTGCTCCCAAGCAATCTCATGACCCTGTCTGGCCCAGGATTTATCTTCCTTCAGGGCAAATGAAACTGTTACCACACGGCTGGCTCCGGCGATCGTCTCGTTCCAGGGAAGTGAAAGACACACCTCTGTGGTCTCACCCGGTGCACAACCGGCAGAAAAGCTTCCCCGGGAGGTTGTCTTCCCGTCTGACAGTATTTCCCACCGGCCCTGAAGTTCGTTTAGGTTAGTAAAGTTGTGGCGGTTGGTGATTTTGAAAATACCTTTTTCCAGGTCTGTAGCTTCTATATGTACCGGTTGCGCCGATTTTTTTATCTGGTAAATCTCGGGCTGGAGCGATCTGTCAGGCCACACAATGCCATAAGTACGGCCTCCAAGGCCTGTATTAAAAAAGTCTCCTTCATACCGTGTTTCCTCAAAGCCAAGGCTGGCAACCAGGTTTTCATCTGCCTGCGAGAACTGCAGATCCTTAAGCTCCTGTATTGATAATGCCTTATTGAATACTCTTAATTCATCAATTGTACAGGCTGATAGCCGCCCGGAGAATTCACCCTGGTCGTGGCGTTCTGCATCACGACCCAGACATACCGGATATGGTGTGTTCCGGATATTCCCTGTGGCCGGTACTTCTCCTGCCTTTTGGTAATTGATGTACAACTCAAGTTTGTCGCCGTTATAAATTCCTGCCACATGGTGCCAGCTGCCAAACCAGTCGTCCGGCACAACCGTTTTCACCGAATACCCCCCGTTGGCATGGACATAAAATTCCAGTTCCCTGGTATTGGGCTGGAGAATTCCGAACTGATGAGAACCTTTTGTGATAAATGTATTGGGTTGAATGTTCTCTTCAGGTTTAACCCAGAATCCTATGGTCAGCTCGCTGCCGCTGAGATCAAGCGAGGGATGGCGGTAGAACTCAATCCAGTCGTCATGTCCTGAAAAACGTATTGCCCTGCCCATCTTGCCTTCCACGAAAATGGGACGTCCCATTACTGCAGGGTCATTCTTCAGAGGAGAATCATCGGGAGTAAGGATCACAGGCATGTTAACCGCCGGACTGATCCAATCCCATATAGCGCCACCAGTGAGCCGGCGGTATTTCCATATGAACTCCCAGTACTCATCAAGTCCCCCAAGGCCATTACCCGTAGCGGCAAGATATTCATCCATGAACGATGGCCTCTGATCGGCAGTACCCAGCACCTTACCTTCTGCAAGGTTCTTGATTTGAAGTGGCTTCCAGTAGCGTGGTCCTACAATATCTTCAAAAGGAATGTAAAAATCATTCCCGCCATACATCCACATGAAGCGTTGGGGGTCGGCCTCCCTGCCTGCTTCGATCATTGTCCTGATGTTGTTGCCGCTGCCGGCTTCGTTACCCGCGCTCCAGAATACAATCGACGGATGGTTGCGGTCACGGTAAACCATTTTCAAGGCCCGGTCAACAAACTGTGCCTCCCAGTCCGCCTCTTCAGAAAGCCACTCGTTGTCATGACATTCAATTCCAGCATCGGGTACAATGTATATACCCAGCTCGTCGGCCAGGTCAAGATATTCGGGACTGGCCGGATAATGACTGGTGCGCACCAGGTTTATGTTGAATTGTTTCATAATTAGCAGGTCCTGTCGCATAGTTTCCAGGGGCACTGCCTGTCCCTTATCGGGATGATGCATATGGCTGTTCACCCCATTGAATTTTACTATGGCCCCGTTGACCCATAATGCGCCATCACGTATTTCGGTCTGCCGGAACCCCATTCGCTTCGAAATTACCTCTTCAATGCTACCGTCCCTGTTTTCAAGTGTTAAGACCAGCGTGTAGAGATTTGGCTTTTCGGCCGACCATTGCAAGGGGTTTTGAACCGGCACAATAAACCTGATCGGATTTGAAATACCGCGTTTCAGGTTTCCTGCCGGTTGCTTCACCATGCTTCCTGGAACGGGTCTCTGCTGAGCATCCAATAACTTTACCCCCACCTGGTAGCCTCTCTGGTTCCCACCGGTTAAGTTTTGAAGATCAACCTCCACATGCATATCGGCATCACGGTATTCGCTATCAAATTCAGTTGCCATATAATAATCATGAATATGGACCCTGGTCCTTGCAACCAGATTGACACTGCGGAAAATTCCGGAAAGGCGCCACATATCCTGGTTTTCCAGAAAGGCACCGTCGGAATAACGCAAAACCTTGACGGATATATCATTTTTTCCGGGTTTAAGGAAGGATGTGATGTTATATTCGGCCGGTTCAAATCCTCCCTGGTTATAACCCACCCTCTGGCCATTGACCCATACATAAGATGCCGATTTCACCCCTTCAAACCTGAGCATCACTTCATGATCATTCCATTCGGCTGGCAAATTAAATGTACGCTTGTAGCATCCGGTCGGATTATAATAATCCGGAACAACCGGGGGTTCGGTTTCTATTGTCATGGCAATATTCCGGAATTTGGGATGTCCGAAACCTTCCATCTCCCAGTTGGAGGGAACCTTTAAATTCTCCCAGCCACTAACGTCAAAACCTGGCTTCCAAAATCCTTCGGGTACTATACGCGGATGTTCAACCAGAAGGAACTTCCATGAACCGTCAAGCGATAAAAAAAAGGGGCTCTGCTCCGGATCCATGGTAATGGCAAGCTGCTCGTCCTTAAAGGGCACCATCGCGCTATGGGGCAGAGTCTGGTTTTTCTCAAAAACCGAGGGGTCTTCCCAATCAGATGGACTAAAAACAACATCCTGCGAATATGCTGAAATGGTGCAACTTAATAAGAATAGTAAAAATAAAAACGGTTTCATCCTAATAAAACAGGTTAATCAAATTAATTAAATATTATTCAAAAACAACACAAGTTATATATTTCAAAACAAATGGCAACCATAAATATCAAAAAAAGTGCAATGTAATCAGGAATTATCGTTAATTTTATTGATGCTAAATGTAACTCTTTAAAAGCATTTTATATGAATCCGCTTATTTATCAGAAAACGCCGCATCACTTCAAAAAAACCATCCTGATGCTTATTCTTGCCCTCTCCATTCCGAGTGCTTATGCCCAATTAAGTGTCGACCTTGAGACGGGTATCCCTTTTCCGGGATATAATGAAGTACGGATACCCAACGAAACTGGCACGACATTCGATTTCAACAATGATTTTGAGCTCCAGGGACCGGTCATTCCCCTCAGGCTGACGTTGGGCTATACTTTCGCCGGCAAGAACCACCTCTTTGCACTTTTTGCACCGCTGGGACTGAACTATGAGGGTTCTGCCCCGTTCGATATAAGCTTTCAGCAGTCAATTTTTTCAGAGGGACAGCAGATTGAAGGACTTTACAAATTCAACAGTTACAGGCTTGGGTACAGGAGAGACATACTTACGGCAGACCGGTGGACCATCGGCGTGGGTTTCACCGCCAAGATCAGGGATGCACGGGTAAAACTGAGTAGTGGCAATCTGAGCGACAAGAAAGACGACCTGGGTTTTGTCCCGCTCTTGCATATTTTCGCAGCCCGGGAGTTCGACAGATGGATGATCTTTCTGGAGGGCGACGGACTGGCAGGGGGACCGGGACGGGCTTTTGACTTTTTCCTTGGCAGCAGAATAAACATCACTGAGAAACTTTCGGTGAAAGCCGGCTACAGAATCCTGGAGGGGGGCGCCGACGTCTCAGAAGTTTATAACTTCGCTCTGTTCAATTTTGCAGTGGCAGGCATTGCATGGGAATTTTAAAAGTGCTGCATCATATCCCGGTCTTTTATAAAAAATCCGAATATACCTCTTTTATACAGCTAATTGGAACGAGCTGTTTACAAAACCATGAAAATCAACAATATTAATACTTTGAGCCTTCTGTCCATTGTTTTTATTATTTAATTTGATAAGTTTATCGATTATATTTCAAATGGAGAAAAACATCCATTTAAAATATTTAAAAATTAAATATTCGCTGTATTGGCCCCAAATACCATCGAATAAAGATAGAAATATGTAGTTTTATTATGATAAAAAAACGATGAGCAATCCAAGAGGCTTTTTACAAGTAATCGCATCGATCTTGCCTGTTTTCTTACATCTGATTGCACCCATCCTTATCATATCAGTGTTTTTCATGGCATCCTGCAGTAGTCATGCCGATTTGCGGCCTGTAAATTTACGAACCGAGTATAAGAATGACCCGGTTATTGACACCAGGCATCCCAGGTTAAGCTGGGAGTTATTGTCTGATGTCAGGGGGCAGGTACAGACTGCCTGGCAGGTGTTAGTAGCTTCTTCTCCGGATTTGCTGTCTGATGAGAAGTCTGATATGTGGAATTCCGGCAAGGTTTACAGCAATGAAACCAACCAGATTGTATACTCCGGAACGCCACTCTCATCTAGAGATATTTGTTATTGGAAAATACGCAGCTGGGACAAAGATGGTGAGGCCGGTCACTGGAGCAAAATGGCAACCTGGGAGATGGGTTTGCTGGGAAGTAGCGACTGGCAAGCCGAATGGATTGGTAATGACCTGACTGGCTGCGGACAGGGAGAGATATATCATTTGCCTCCGGCGCCCTTCTTCCGGAAGGAGGCAAGAATCAGGCCAGATGTGCGAAAAGCAAGGTTATACGTAACTGCCCTCGGGATCTATGAGTTTGAGATCAACGGAAAACGGGTTGGCGATGATTATTTCACACCAGGCTGGACCGATTACGATAAAAGAGTGTATTACCAGACCTATGATGTGACTGGTCTGGTCAGTCAGGGAACCAATGCTTTCGGAGCAATACTGGCAGATGGCTGGTATGCCGGGTACCTGGGATATGCGCTGCTTGTAGGAAATCCAGTAGTCAGGGGTTTCTACGGAGACTTCCCCAGGCTGAAGGCCCGGATCGAGATCGAATACAGAAATGGGGAAAAGGAGGTGATTGTAAGCGACGAAAGCTGGAAAACAAATCATGGCCCCATAATCGAAGCCGACTTTCTCAATGGAGAAACCTACGATGCCAATCTTGAGTTTGACAACTGGAGCCAGGCGGGTTTTGATGATGCTTCGTGGGAGTATGCTACTGTTTATCCTGCTACTACCGACCTTGTAACCGAATGTTATCCCGGTAATCCGGTACAGGTACATTCAGAAATTGAACCAATAACGGTAAAGCCAACAGATGATGGAAAATATATTTTTAATATGGGACAGAATTTTGCCGGGTTGGTGCGACTCAATAATGTGAAGGGTAACAAGGGCGACACTATCATATTCAGGTTTGGAGAGATGCTGCATACAGATGGCGGCCTGATGACAGAGAACCTGAGAATGGCACGTGCCACGAATACTTATATAATGAAAGGCGACCCTTCCGGGGAAACCTGGTCTCCGCGATTTACCTTCCAGGGATTACAGTATGTTGAAGTCTCCGGGTTTAGCTCTCCCCCTGATATCGATGCCATAACCGGGATTGTTTTAACGACTATGACCCCCGAAGCTGGTTTTCTTGAAACA